>CAMDCH010000095.1:0-8931 GCA_945889655.1 bacterium HR33 | reverse complement strand
TCGGGAGACTCTCTGGAGAACAACTCTCAAGGAAGGCTTGTGGGTGATGGGTGGTGGGTTGTGGGGAGTGGATCAATCCCCGCCACCCACAACCCGTAACCCATCACCTGCTCACTCTACAGTTACGGATTTGGCCAGATTCCGCGGCTGATCGACGTTCTTCCCCCGCGCCACCGCGATATAGTACGCCAGCAGCTGGAGGGGGATAGCGCTCAGCACGGGCGTGAGCGGATCGATGGTCTCCGGGATGGTGATGATATGATCGGCGAGGGCGGCGATCTGCTCGTCACCTTCCGTCACCACGGCGATGACGCGACCGAGCCGCGCTTTCACTTCCTGGATGTTGGACACGATCTTCTGGTAGACCGCATCCCTCGGCGCGATGAAGACCACCGGCATCGAGTTGTCGATCAGCGCGATCGGACCGTGCTTCATCTCCGCCGCCGGATACCCCTCGGCGTGGATGTAGGAAATTTCCTTGAGCTTGAGCGCGCCCTCGAGCGCCACCGGGAAGTTGTACCCTCGCCCCAGGTAGAGCGCGTTGGACGTGCCCTCGAATACCGACACCAGCTTCTCCACCTCGGACGCCCGCGACAGCACCTCGGACACCTGGCTGGGCAGCCGGTTCAGCGCCTTCACCACTTCCCGCCCCTGGAGCACGGACAGCGACCGCAGCCGGCCGATGTGCAGCGTGAGCAGGGCGAGGGCGGCAATCTGGCAGGTGAACGCCTTGGTGGACGCGACCCCGATCTCCGGCCCGGCATGGATGTAGATGCCGCCATCCACTTCGCGCGCGATTGTGCTGCCGACGACGTTGACGACGCCGATGGTGCGCGCCCCGCGCCGCTTGGCTTCGCGCAGGGCGGACAGGGTGTCCGCCGTCTCGCCGCTCTGCGAAATGCCGATGACGAGGGTTCGTTCATCCACGATCGGGTTGCGATAGCGGAACTCGGACGCGTACTCGACCTCGGTGGGAATCCGGGCGAGCTCCTCGAGCATGTACTCGCCGATGAGCGCCGAGTGCCACGAGGTGCCGCAGGCCGTGAGCACCACCCGGTTGAACGAGAGCAGCTCCTCGTCCGTCAGGTTGAGGCCGCCCAGCTTGGAGTTGCCCTCGTCCTCCAGGAGCCGGCCGCGGAGCGCCGTGCGCAGGCTCTCCGGCTGCTCCATGATCTCCTTCAGCATGAAATGCCGGTACCCGCCCCGCTCCACGCTCGCGACGTCCCAATCCACACGGCTGACCTGCTTCTCGATGTGGCTGGTATCGAGGTCGGTCACGCGATAGCCATCCGGCGTGAGCACTGCGATCTCGCCATCATCGAGATAGACGACCGACCGCGTGTGCTGGAGCACCGCGGAGGCATCGGACGCGATGAAATTCTCGCCGTCGCCAAGGCCCACCAGCAGCGGCGAGCCATGGCGCGCCGCCACCAGCTTGTCCGGCTCGCGACTGGAAATGACCGCGATGCCGTAGGTGCCCTCGACCCGCTTGAGCGCCCAGGCGACCGCGTTCTCCAGCGACACCGACGGGCCGTACGCTTCCTCGATCAGGTGGGCGAGAATCTCGGTATCGGTCTCGGAGCGGAACTTGTGGCCGCGCTTGGCGAGCGTCTCCCGGAGCGAGATCCAGTTCTCGATGATGCCGTTGTGGACGATGGCGATCGTGCCGCCGCAGTCCGTGTGCGGATGGGCGTTGACCTCGTTGGGAACGCCGTGCGTGGCCCAGCGGGTGTGGGCGAGGGCGGTCCGGCCCTTGGGGAGCCGGCCTTCAACCCTCGCCTCGAGTGCCGCGATCTTGCCGGCCGTCTTCTCGACGATGACACCGTTGCCGTTGAGCACGGCAAGACCGGCGGAGTCATAGCCGCGGTATTCCAGCCGCCTGAGCGCTTCGAGTACGAGCGGCGCGGCTTCCCGCCGGCCCACGTACCCCACGATTCCACACATGCTTCCTCTCAGTTCCCGAAGGCCGCGCGAGATGCCGCGACCAGTTCGTTTGCAATCTCTACCGATGGCGCCTCGGCAATCAAGCGGACGATGGGCTCGGTGCCGGACGGCCGGACGTGCAGCCAGCGGTCCGGCCAGGCGAGGCGGAGGCCGTCCTGGCGGTCCACCTTCGCGTCGGCGTACCGCGCGAGCAGGGCGGCATACATCTTCTCGACGTCGCCGCCGCGCGGGGCCTTGGCCTTCACGATGACATAACGGGGCTGCTCCGAAACCAGTTCCGCCACGGACTTCCCGGTGGTCGCCAGCAGGTGCAGCACCAGCGCGATCGCGAGCGGCGCGTCCCGGCCCAGGTGCAGGGCCGGCAGGATTACGCCGCCGTTCCCTTCCCCGCCGATCACGGCTCCCAGCTTTCGCATCGCCCGGGCGACATTGGCTTCGCCGACCGGCGCGCGCTCCACTTTCGCATTGTGTAGTCGGGCTGCGTCTTCTACCACCAGCGACGTCGAGAGGTTCACCACCACCGGCCCGTTCTGCTGCGCCAGCACCGCACGCAACGCAAACGCCAGCGTATAGTCCTCGCCAATGGCCCGGCCCTTCACGTCGGTCAGCGCGAGCCGGTCCACGTCCGGGTCCACCGCCATGCCGATGTCGGCACCGGCCGAGCGAACCAGCTCACCCAGGGCCACCAGGTTCTCGGGGATCGGCTCGGGCGGGCGCGGGAATCGCCCGTCGGTCTCGAGGTTGATAGCCACGACCTTGCAGCCGAGGGCATCGAGGAGCTGCGGCACGGTCGTGCCACCCGCACCTCGACAGGTATCGAGCGCCACCGTGAACTTCTTCTTCCGGATCGCGCCGGCATCCACGAAGGGAAGCTTGAGGACCAACTCGAGATGCCGCGCGATCGCGTCCGCATCCGTCGTGATGGTCCCGAGCGTATCCCAGCCGGCGCGAGGCAGCGTGGCCGCGTTCACCCCTGCGCGGAGCTTCTCGCCCATGGCCTGGTCCAGGAAAACGCCATCGTGCCCGATGAATTTGAGCGCATTCCATTCGACCGGATTGTGGCTCGCGGTGAGCACGATCCCGCCGCCGGCGTGGTGGTGCTCCACCGCCATTTGCGCGGTCGGAGTCGGGACCATCCCGCAATCGATCACACGGCATCCCACTGACTGAAGCCCCGCCTGCGCCGCGGCGACAAACATCGGTCCCGAGGTGCGCGAATCGCGCGCGAGCACCGCGACCGGCTTGCCCGCCTCCTTCAGGAGCGTGCCGAACGAGGCGCCGTAGCGCGCCACGAGCTCGGGGGTGAGATCCTTGCCCACCAGGCCACGGACCCCCGAGACACTCACCATCAATGTGTCACTCATGCGAGGAACGATCTCATTCAGGAAGGGGAGTCCAGGCGATGCCCTCGGGGAGACTGCGGCGCCCCATGGTCGGCGTGGCAATGGGCAGGGCGCCGATGCCGTCATGCGCGCTGATGAACGCGTTCACGATCTCCGGGTCGAACTGCGACCCCGAGCTGCGCCGCATTTCGTCCAGGGCCTCCCCGGGCAGGCGAGCCTTGCGGTAGGTGCGGCCGGAGGTCATCGCGTCGAACGCGTCCGCCACGCAGACCACGCGCGCGAACAGGGGAATCGCGTCGCCCACGAGCCGGTCGGGAGAGCCGCCGCCGTCGAACCGCTCGTGGTGGGAGCGGACGATCGACAGCGCGTTGGGGGCGTTCTTGAAGAGCGGCGCGAGGATGCCGGCCCCGATCACGGTGTGCTCCATGATGTGTCGGTACTCGGCGTCCGTCAGGCTGTCCGGCTTGAGGAGGACGGACTCCCGCACACCGATTTTGCCCACGTCGTGCAGCTCGGCGCCCAGCTTGATCAGGTCGACATCGGTCGCGGACATGCCCAATACCTGGGCCGTGTTCGCGGCATACGCGCTCACCCGCGCCGAGTGGCCGCGGGTGTAGGCGTCCTTGGCTTCCAGGGCGCCGACCAGCGTCTGCACCGCTTCGAGGAAGAGCTCCTCGATCCGGACCGCCTGCTGGCGCACCAGCTCCGCCAGGCGCTCCTGGTAGCGGCGGTTCTCGGTGAGCAGGCGCCGCTTGTCTCGCGCCTGGTGCACGCGGGCGAGCACGTCGTCTATCCCGAACGGCTTCGTGATGTAGTCGTAGGCGCCGGCCTGTAGCAGCCCGACGGCGGTGGACAGCTCCGACACCCCGGTGACGATGACCGTGCCGACGTCCGGAAAGCGGCGCTGTACTTCACGCAGCAGCTCGACGCCATCCATCCCCGGCATCTGGAGATCGGAGATCACCAGCTCAACCTCCTGGTGAGAGGTCTCGAGGATTTCGAGCGCGTTCTGCCCGGAGGTGGCTGCGAGCACCCGGTAGCCCGCGCCCTCCAGGACGCGAGCGATCACGCCACGGACGGCGGGCTCGTCGTCGACCACCAGGAATGTGACGGGGGGAGTCATCGCCCCTAACGTACTGCCCGCCGGAATACCCTTCAAGGCAAATGAGGATTACGTTCACCAAATGACGCGCGTCTCAGACGACGATCTGCGCCCCGGGTTCGCCACCCGCGCGATCCACGCGGGCCAGCATCCGGATCCGTCCACCGGCGCGATCATGACGCCCGTCTATCAGACTTCCACCTACGTGCAAAAAGCCTTGGGGCAACACCAAGGTTTCGAGTACGCCCGCACCCGCAACCCGACCCGCGACGCGCTCGAGGCCAACCTGGCCGCCCTGGAAGGCGCTCGGCATGGCTTCGCGTTCGCCTCGGGCACGGCAGCCACCGACGTGGTGCTCAAGCTCTTCTCCGCCGGCGATCACGTGGTGGCCGGCGAGAACCTCTACGGCGGGACGCACCGCCTGATGACGCAGATTTTCGCCCGGCTCGGCTTCACCTTCTCCTTCGTGGACACGCGCAAGCCGGAAGCGGTGGCCGCGGCGATCACGCCAAAGACTCGGCTGGTGTTCGTGGAAACTCCCACGAACCCGATGATGCGCCTCGCCGATCTTGCCGCCATCGCGGAGATCACGCGGAGCCGGGGCGCGCTGCTGGCGGTCGACAACACCTTCGCCACACCCTGCTTCCAGCGGCCCATCGAGCTGGGAGCGGACCTGGTCCTCCACTCGACCACGAAGTACCTCAACGGTCACAGCGACATGGTGGGCGGCGCGGTCCTCTGCACGTCCGACGAGATCGCCGCGAAACTCCAGTTTCTCCAGAACGCGTCGGGCGCCGTGCCGGGCCCGATGGACTGCTGGCTGGCACTGCGGGGCACCAAGACGCTCGCGGTCCGCATGCGCCAGCACGACACATCGGGCCGGGCCATCGCGTCATGGCTGGAAAAGCATCGCGCCGTGAAACGCGTCTACTATCCCGGCCTGCCCTCCCACGAGCAGCACGACCTCGCCTGCCGCCAGATGACCGGGTTCGGCGGGATGATTTCGCTGGACCTCGGCTCCATCGACAAGGCCCGGGCGATGGTCGAAGCCACGCGTCTCTTCGCACTCGCCGAATCGCTGGGCGGGGTGGAGAGCCGGATCGGCCACCCGGTTTCCATGACCCCCGCCAGCGTGCCGAAGGCGATGCGGGAGGCCATGGGACTCAACGACGGGCTGGTACGTCTTTCGGTCGGCATAGAGGAAACGGAAGACCTCCTGGCCGACCTCGACCAGGCACTGAGCAAGGCCTTGAAAGCGTGAGACTTATGAGATCACACCGGGTTGAAACCACCTCGGCCCGGTGGCGTACGGTAGGGAGCGCAACCAACCACCGGAGCCTCTCATGACCAGCGTACCCACATCTCGCAACGGCGTCATCCTGTCCCAGATCGCACCCATCGCGTGGGAGCATCCGGCGGATCGCGCTGCTCTCCAGTCGCTCCGCGCGGTACCAGGGTTCGACGAGGTCATCCGGAAGATCGTCGGCTTCTTTGGCGAGCGGGGAATCCGCCTCTTGTTCCAGGCTAACGCCGTGCGCGTCGGGCCCAAGCAGTTCCCCGAGCTGCACATGATGCTGGTCGAGGCCTGCACCACGATGGACTGGCCCGACATGCCGGAGTTCTACGTCACCCAGACGCCGATCGTAAACGCGGCGGCGGTGGGCGTGGACCATCCGTTCATCATCATCAACTCGGGCGCAGTGGAGCTGCTGGACGCGGACGAGCTGCGCGTCATCATCGGCCACGAACTGGGCCACGTGATGAGCGGCCATGCGCTCTATCGCACGGTGTTGATCATCCTGCTGGAGCTGGGCTTCCAGAACCTGCCGTTCCTGGCGGGGCTCGCGTTGTTACCGGTGAAGCTCGCGCTGCTGGAGTGGTACCGGAAAAGCGAGCTGTCGGTCGACCGCGCCAGCCTGCTGGCCTCGCAGGATCCCCGCGCCTCGATGCGCCTGTTCCTCAAGCTGGCTGGTGGCGGCCAGACCGACCAGATGGATCTCGACACGTTCCTGGTGCAGGCCAAGGAGTACGAGGACAAGGGCGGCGCGCTGGACACGATCTACAAGATCCTCAACACGCTCGGCATCACCCATCCGTTCGCCACGCTGCGCGCCGCGGAATTGCAGCGCTGGATCGAGGCGGGCAGCTACGACCGCATCATCCGCGGTGAGTATCCGCGGCGCGGTACCGAGCAGGAGAAGCGCCCGCTCGGTGACGATGTCGAGGAAGCGGTGGACTACTACACCCGCGAGGCGCGCGAGACGTTCAAGGGCGTGACTGACGCCGTGAAGCGGGCGGCAGACGGTGTTTCCCAGGCCTTCAGGGACGCCACCAAGCGGTGAGAGTGCTGGTCGTCGGCGGCGGGGGACGGGAGCACGCCCTCTGCTGGTCCCTCGCCCGATCGGCGACCGTCTTCTGCGCCCCCGGCAACCCGGGCACGGCGCTCGTCGGCACCAACCTCTCCATTCCTGCCAGTGATCACCGCGGCCTCGTCGCCGCGGTTCGCGACCATCGCATCGATCTCGTCGTCGTGGGACCCGAGGCACCGCTCGCCGCGGGGCTGGTGGATGACCTCTCGGCAGCCGGCATTCCCGCCTTCGGCCCATCCGCGAAAGCCGCCCGCATCGAAGCCTCGAAAGCGTTCGCCAAGGACCTGATGGAGCGGGCGGGCGTACCCACGGCCCCCAGCCGTACCTTCACGTCGGCCGCGGACGCGGAGCGGTATATCACGTCGCACCGCGACGAGCGGCTGGTGGTGAAGGCATCGGGTCTCGCCGCGGGAAAGGGCGCAGTCGTCTGCTCGTCGCGCGCCGAGGCGGCGCGGGCCGCCGCCGAGATGCTGGGCGGCCGTTTCGGCGACGCCGGCCGGGAGATCGTGGTCGAGGATTTCCTGGAGGGCGAGGAAGTCTCGGTCCTCGCGCTGACCGACGGCGAGGAGGTCCTTCTCCTGCCGGCCGCGCAGGACCACAAGCGCCTGCTGGAAAACGACGAGGGCCCCAACACGGGCGGCATGGGTGCGTATGCCCCGGTCTCCATCGCCACGCCGGCCCTGCTCGATGAGGTCGTGCGCACCGTTCTCCAGCCCACGCTACGGCAGCTGGCCGCCGAGGGGGCCCGGTACCGCGGGGTGCTCTACGCGGGACTGATGGTTTCTCCGGCTGGCCGGCCGAGCGTGGTGGAGTTCAATTGTCGCCTTGGCGATCCCGAGACCCAGGTGGTGGTGCCGGTGATGAAGCGCGACGTGCTCAACGACCTCTGGGCGATTGGCGCGGGCGAGCGATGGACGCCGGTGCGCGAACCGCCGACGGGCGTCGCGGTCACCACGGTGCTCGCGGCTCGCGGGTACCCGGACACGCCCGAGAAGGGCGCGGCCATCATGGTTCCGCCTGAACTCCCCGACCACACGCTATTGTTCCACGCCGGCACCACGCGCGACGCCGCAGGCGCGCTGAGAGCGAACGGTGGCCGCGTGCTGTGCGCCACCGGCCTGGGGCCGGACATCCGGTCCGCCCAGGCGGCCAGCCGAGCGCTGGCGGAAGCCGTGCAATTCGAGGGAAAGGTGTACCGGCGCGACATCGGCCGGCGGGAATTGACCCGTGCCCGAGCTACCTGAAGTAGAAACCATCGTTCGCGACCTCCGGCCCATCGTGACCGGTCGCGTCCTGCAACGCCCCCGACTCTACCACTCCGACGTGCTGTGCCGCATCACCAAGCCGGCGTTGCTTCGCGGGCTCGCGCGACGTCGCATCGAGAACATCTCCCGCCGAGCAAAGCACGCCGTGCTCCTGCTGGATTCCGGGTCCCGGCTGATCATCCAGCCCGGGATGAGCGGATCGCTGCTCACCTACGACCGTCCCCTCACCGCGGCCGAGCGGAAGTACGCCGTGCTGACGGCGGATATCGGCAGGGGAACCACGCTCGTCTACCGGGACGTCCGGCGCCTCGGCACGATCTACCTGCTCGACCAGGAGGGATGGGACGCGTACACGGGGCGCATCGGGCCGGAGCCGCTCGAAGAAGGATTCGACGCGCGCGTCTTCGCCGGCATTCTCGGGAGGAGCCGCCAGGCGATCAAGAAGGTCATCATGGACCAGCGGAAGCTCGCCGGCGTGGGCAACATCTACGCGAACGAGGCGCTCTTCCGCGCGCGGGTCAATCCTTGGATGCCCGCGCTCGAAGTGGAGCGAGCGGCCGCGCGAAAACTGCACGGCGAAATCCGGAAGGTGCTGGCGCAGGCCATCGAGTCGAAGGGCACCACCTTCCGCGACTATCGCCGCGGGACGGGCGAGCGCGGCGGATTTCAGCTCAAGCTCTACGTGTACGGGCGCGAGGGTGAGCCCTGCCGGACGCTGCTCACCGGCACGCACGACATCGACGGGCGTGCCACCACGTTCTGCCGGCGCTGCCAGGGCGTGGCGCGATGACGACCCCCCGCGGCCGGCCGCGGCGGCGCGCGATGGCGCCCGTCCCGGAGCTGCGCTGCGTCTGCGGCCACCAGGTCAAGCGGTTCTGGCGCTACTGCCCGATCTGCACCCGTGTCCT
>CAMDCH010000094.1:0-9004 GCA_945889655.1 bacterium HR33 | reverse complement strand
AGCAATCCCTTCGGGGTTCGAGGCCCCGGCCCTCCGTATCGGTGCATACCAACAGGGTACCGCATTGTCGGACTCCGGGCCAGCACGCGACTGTTCCGGCGCGCTCGCGCGGGCGCGAATCCCGTCCTATCGTATTCCACTGGGTAGTTAGCTCGTACCTCGCCCCTGAGGCTGCATGGTCGCTGCCAGCTCTGCCACGCGTACCAAACACCCGCGCCGTTGGTGGGGATCGGCGTTCCGTTGGTCGCTGCTCACCGTCGGGGCGGTCCTGGCCGTATGCCTGCTCGCAACCGCCGTTGGTGGTGGAATCGCACATCGTGAGCTAGCGCCACTGACCCCCGAGGAGCAGGCCACACTTGCGAGCGCGCCGATGCCCTACCGGGTGGCGGTGCGATCAGGCCGGCACATGATCGGGGACAAGACCTATCGAATACCACCCGCGTATACGGTGCAGACGTTTCAGTGGCTGGTCCGCTCGCAGGCATTCTCGGCGGTGGATACCGCTTCATCGGCAAGCGATTTCGAGCTTGTTGCGAGCCCGACTGGACGCTACTGCAACAAGGCGATCATCCCTCTTCTGAGCTGGGTGTCGTTAGGCGTCATTCCGACGGTGGTAGAAGACACCGACTGCGACGGCGCCGTGTTCTGGCACGGGGTGGTCGGCGGGCCTGATTCGGTTGTGATCCAGGTTGCCAACACCCACAGGTCCGTCCAGGGCCTGTTGGCGGGCCCGCTGGGGTTCCTGCCAGGATGGTCACACGGGAGTCCGAGGACGCACCCGGTGACGCGGGATCGCGCACGACTGGCGATTCTGCAACAGCGGCCGGCCCTGGAGAAACTGCTCGCTACACCGCGGGCAACGGTACCGGTTCCTATCCCGCCGAGTCAGCGGACCAATCTGCCGAGCGGCAGTCCGTTCTCCAGGAGGCTACGGGCCAAGTAGAAGGAAAGGCCTCTGGAGAACTGCGACCTTCCCCACACACATGGCATCTCTCTACCGTGACTGACCTCCCCACGATCTCGGCGCTGACGATCTTCGAAACCCTTCCAGCCCCCGTGCAGCGCCTTGCCGCGAAACGGGCGGTGGCATGTCGCTTTGCAGCTCGACAGGTCCTGTTCACCAGCGGTACCACACCCCGCGGCTTGTTCGTCATCACCGCGGGTCGAGTGCGCGTTACGTCATTCCAACGGGGTAAGGCCCACGTCGTTCACGAAGAAGGCCCCGGCGGGACCCTCGGAGAGATTCCCTTGTATGCCGGCGGCCCCTATCCCGCCACCGCCACGCCGGGGGACGTGCCTTTGCGCTGGGCCAGACCCAGCAGGAAGTTGCCGAGGAGGTAGGCACGGTTCGGGAAGTCGTCGTGCGGACGTTAAGGCGCATGCGGGACGCGGGGCTGATTCGGAGCGGGCGGAAAGGACAGTACCTGGTCTCTGATGAAGAGCGTCTCACCGCCATCGCCCGGGGCGAAACGGTGTGACTTTTGTCCCTTCGCGCCAAAGGCGTCTCCCGTAGACTGCCAAGACGCGAAATCGAACTGTCTTTGAACGGGAGAACACATGAATCGCCTACGCTCCATCGGCGCCTTGGCCCTGCTGCTCGCACCAGCACTCGAGGCCCAGGAGCACGCTCATACCCCGGGGATGACCCATCCCGAGGACGATTCAGCCTTCACCGCGCTCAAGGAACAGGGCCGCAGGTCCATGGGGGTGGACCAGGACAAGGCCGTACACGTTTTCGATGCGCTACCCGACGGCGGAAGAATCGAGCTTCAGGCAGACAGTGATGACCCCGAAGCCATTGCCGGCATTCGCCAGCATTTCAAGGAAATCGAGACCGCCTTCCAGAATGGTGATTTTTCCACGCCCATGGCTGTGCATGCCGGCGCAGTTCCCGGAGCCGACATCATGGGTGCTCGGAAAGAGTACATCCAGTACGCCCGCACCGAATTACCCCGTGGGGCGGAGCTGAGGTTGCGGTCGAAGGACCCTGCCGCATTGGCCGCCATTCATGATTTCATGGCGTTCCAGCGCACGGAGCACCGCGCGGGCGGGACCGGAAGTCCGTAAGAGGGGGCGGTTCTGTTCCGTGGCTGAGCGCACGCCACCGGATGCGAATCCCTTGAACAGGCAGGAGCGGCGGACCAGGTCCGGGCGAGTCATCCACCGAATCATAACGTCATCGGGCCCCTGATACGATTCAACCGGCCGCCGCGGGCGCGGGCATCATCTGGAAATCGTCCTGCACCTCGCCGGGCAGCGCCGGTGCGTTCCGCTCGCCGTAGAGCCAGTACAGCGCCGGCAGGACGATCATGTTCAGCGCGGTCGCGGAAAGCAATCCGCCCAGGATTACGATCGCCATCGGCGTTTGCAGCTCGTTCCCCGGCTCGCCCCCACCGAGTGCCAGCGGCATCAGTGCCAACCCCGCCGGCAGCGCGGTCATCAGGATCGGGGAGAGCCGCTCCAGTGAGCCCCGGACGACCGCCTCCCGGAAGTCCACGCCCTCGGAGAGCAGCTGACGGTAGTGCGCGACCAGCAGGATGCCATTCCGCGTCGCGATCCCGAAGAGCGTCACGAAGCCGACCAGCGATGCGATGCTGACCACCCGGTCCGTTACGAGCACCGCAATCACCCCGCCAATCAACGCAAGCGGGAGGTTCGCCATGACCAGCGCCGCGGTGCGGACGGAACGGAACTCGGCGTACAGAATGAGCAGGATCGCCGCAATCGACAGGAGCGACAGCGCCGCCAGGGTGCGCATTGACTCCTCCTGCGCCTCGAACTGCCCGCCATACTCGACGTGATACCCGGACGGCAGCACGAGCTGCTCACCCACAACCCGGCGGATATCAGCGACCGTGCTCCCAAGGTCCCGGCCCGCCACGTTGGCCTGGACCACGATCTTCCGCTGCACGTTCTCTCGTGAGACCGTGTTCGGCCCGCGATCGACAGTCACGGTAGCCAGTTGCGAGAGCGGCACCCGATGTCCCGTCGGCGTGTCGAACATCACCCCTGCGATCGAGCGGGCATCCGACCGGTAAGCGTCCGGAAGGCGTACCACCAGGTCGAAGCTCCGACCTTCTTCCAGCACCTGCGAGACCGCCTCCCCATTGAACGCGACGTCGATGGCCTCCGCGAGGTCTGCCACGTTCATGCCGAACCGCGCGATCGCTCGACGGTCGGGACGGATCCGGAGCTGCGGCACATCCATCTGCTGCTCGAGCTGGAGATCGGCCACGCCCGGGATCGCCTGCATCAGGTCCCGCACCCGCGTCCCCGTCTGCCGGAGCTCGTAGAAGTCCGGACCAAAGATCTTGACCGCGATGTTGGCACGCGTCCCCGACAGCATGTGGTCGATCCGATGACCGATGGGCTGGCCGATCGTGACATTGGTGCCTGGGATCGGGGAGAATTCCTGGCGGAGCGTCTCGAAAAGTCCTTCCTTGTCGATGTCGTCGTGCAGCGTGACGTCAATCTCCGCCGCGTTCACACCCTGCGCGTGCTCGTCCAGCTCCGCCCTGCCCTGGCGGCGGTCGGTATTCCGCACGGCGGGGTTGGCGAGGAGGATCTCTTCCACCCGGCGCCCGATGGCGTCCGACTCCGCCAGCGACGTCCCGGGCACGGTGACGACCGATATCGTGAGCGCCCCCTCGTTGAACGAAGGCAGGAATGCCGAGCCGAGAAACGGCACCACCGCGATCGCTGCGACCAGCGTGACGCCAGCCGCGACCAGCACGCTCCGGGGATGCGCGAGCACCCGCTCGAGGAGATGCGCATAGCGGGGCTTGAGCCACCGGACCAGCCGGCTCTCATCCTCACGCATGACGGCAGGCGCATTGGGCAGCAGGTACGCGCAGAGCACCGGGGTGACGGTGACCGCCACCACGAGTGACGCCAGGATCGCCACCACGTACGCGAATCCAAGCGGCTGGAGAAGCCGGCCTTCCACGCCGCCGAGAAAGAACAAGGGGAGGAACACCACGATGATGATCAGGGTCGCATTGACGATTGAAGCCCGGATCTCCTTCGACGCCTCGTACACCACCCGCACGGCGGGACGGCGCTGGGCTTCAAGGAGTTGGTGATTCTCTCGCAGCCTCCGGAACACGTTTTCCACGTCGATGATCGCGTCATCCACCAGCGCGCCGTGGGCGATGGCCATCCCCCCAAGCGTCATGGTGTTGATGGAGATGTCCAGCAGCTTCATGCCGAAGATCGCGACCACCAGGGAGAGGGGGATAGCGACCAGCGAAATGCCAGTCGCGCGCACGTTGCCGAGGAAGAGAAACAGGACGATGACCACGAATACCGCGCCATCCCTCAGGGCGGCAAGGACATTCCGCACGGCCACCCGGATGAAATCCGCCTGCCGGAAGAGCTGTGACTCGACCACCATCCCTTCCGGAAGCGTCCGCTGGATGTCTGCGAGCTCCCGTTCGATCCGCGCGGTCAGCTCGAGCGTGTTGGCTCCCGGCTGCTTCTGAACGGCCAGCACCACGCCCGGCCTGGCGTTCACCGATCCATCCCCGTATTTGGGTGCCGGACCAACCCTCACCTCGGCCACCTGCGCCAGCGTGACAGGAATCCCGCCCTTGACCGTGACGACGGTATTGGCAATGTCGTCCACGTCCTGGACGCGGCCCAACCCGCGGATCACGTACTCCTGCCCGCGGTCCATGTAGACGCCGCCGGCCGCGTTCTGGTTGGAGCCCGCCGCGGCCTTCGTCACTTCCTTCAGCGTAACCCCGGTCGCCTGCATGCGCGCCGGATCGGCCAGCACCTGGTACTGTTTCACCTCGCCGCCGATCGGGATCACCTGGGCCACGCCCGGGACGGCCAGCAGGCGCCGGCGTATCGTCCAGTCCGCGGTTGTCCGCAGCTCCATGGGGCTCTGCGGCCCCGCGAGCCCGATCATCATGATCTCGCCCATTACCGATGACACGGGCGCAAGCAAAGGCGGTGACACACCGGTCGGCAGGCTCGCCGCCACCGCCTGGAGCTTCTCGGCCACGATCTGGCGGTCACGGAAGATCTCCGTGCCCCAGTCGAACTCGACCCAGACCACCGAGATCCCCTGCGCTGTGGACGACCGCACCCGGCGAACGCCGGTGGCACCGTTGACGGCCGTCTCGATCGGGAAGGACACGAGCGCCTCGACTTCTTCCGGCGCCATCCCGTGCGCTTCCGTAAGCACCGTGACAGTTGGAGCGGTGAGATCGGGGAATACGTCTACCGGCATGCGTGACGCCGTCCAGGCGCCCGCCACGAGCACGAGCGCTGCGGCCGCGAGGACGAACACGCGATTCCGCAGAGACCACGCGATGAGATTGTTGAGCATGTGGCCTCCTAGTGCTCGTGCCCATGAGCCGGCACGCTCGTGGACAGGGACGCGAGCCGGACCTGGTACGCAGCCCCGGTCACCACGCGCTCGCCTTCCTGCACGCCGGACAGGACGACTGTCATCCCCTTCTCCTCGCCTCCGAGCGTGACCGCGCGTTTCTCAAACCGCTCCCCTTCGGCCTGGACGTAGAGGATGGGACGCCCGTCTTCGTCGAGCACCGCGCTGGTCGGCACGACCACGCCATCGGCGCGTTCCCCCGTTCGCACGGACACGCGCGCACCGGCGCCAACCTTGAGCGAGCCATCGCCGTTCGCGACCTCGTAGATCACCGGCAGCGTGCGTGACAGGCTGTCGATGATGCTGCCCACGGATATCACCCGGCCCGCCTGGTAGACGCGGTCCTGGAGCTCGATCCGGAACGCGGCGCCGGCGCTGGCGCGCACCCGTGGCGCGTCCGCGGCCGGCACATGCACTTCCAGCCAGACAGTCCGCGGATCGATGATCGAGAACAGCGTGCTGCCGGCCTCCACCCGCTGACCCGGCGCGATCTTGCGCTCCGCGATCACGCCGTCGATCGGCGCGCGAAGCACGAACTGACCGCTTGTGTCGGTCATGCCTCCAGTCAGTCCCTCCAATGCCTCCCGCGCGGTCCGCAGCCGGTTCGCCGCCTCGTGGAGCCGGCGCTCTGGTATGGCCTCCGCCGCAAGCAGCCGCGTGGCCCGTTGGTACTCGTCCTCCGCTTCCCGGAGACGGGCGCGCGCCTCCGCATACGCGCTCCCGCCTTCGCTGAGCGAAGGTGTGAGAACGGCCAGGAGCTGTCCTCTCGTGACACGCTGACCCGGCACCGGCGAGTCGGAGATGCCCGAGGTCTCGACCAGGCCACCGATGGGCGCCGACACCTGGGCGTACCGCCCAGCGGCGGGCACGATCTCGCCCGACGCCTCGAACGACGCGCTCACCGTGCCACGCTTCGCGAAGGTGGTGGCGAATCCGGGCGTCTTCCACTGCTGTTCCTTGAGGAACGGGATGCCCTCCGGACCGGCCGCTCCGTCATCGCGCGGAGCCGAGGCGCTGTCGCGGTAGACGGTCAGCCCGGGAACGCGGATCGTGTCGTGGATCTGGGGGCTCGCGACCGCGATCGTGAGATCGTACGTCCCCTCTTTCGCGAAGGTCGGCGCGGGGCCGTAGATGCCGGGCGAGCGCGGCGTGTCCTGCACCACCGTCACCGGCTGGCCACCATCGCGCGGGCGGAACTCGAACGTCACGTGCCCGCCGCGGAGCGCGGCGAAGTCGGTTGCGTCGGTCAGGTGAACCGCGAACTTCTCGGGCGCGCCCACCACGAGCGGCGGAAATTCCATGAAGAGCTCCGTGGAATCCGTCCAGATCGTGACCGCGCCCCCACCACCAAGCTCGGCGGGCATCGCCGCCTCGCGGTTGCACGCCGAGGTCGCGAGAAGCAGGGCCAGGGAAGCGAAGCGGGAACCGGTCGCGTGCGTCATCGTGCCTCCGGCGCGCGGCCGCCGAGTGGCATCCCGCTGGCGCGTTCGAGATCGTAGAAAGTGGTCCAGGCGTTGGCGCGGACCTCGGTCGCCGCAATGCGTGCGGTGCGATATGCGCCCACCGCATCCAGCAGCTCCACGAGGGACATTTCACCCTCGGCGTACGACACCCGCGCGATGCTCAGGAGCGTGTCCGTCGCGGCCAGGCCGCCGGCACCGAGCGATACCAGCCGGGTCCGCGCGGCCTCATAGCGGTCAAAGGCATTCCGGATGTCGTTGCTGACGTTGCGCGTGACGAGATCGGCCCGGATGCGGGCTACGTCTTCTTCCGCGACGGCAGCGGAGACCGCGGCGCCTCGGCGATCGAAGAGCGGGACCGAGATGCCGGCACTCAGGTACGGGCCCGAGAGTCCGTCCGACTGGCGCTTGTAGCCAGCAGTGACGGCCGGCGACGGCAGGCGTTCGGCCCCCGCCGCGCGCCGGAGTGCCTCCGCCGCCTCGGTGCTCGCGGTCGCCTCGGCCACCAGCGGATGCTCCTGGCTCCCCGCGTCCAGCACGCTCGTGAGTGTGATGCTGGCCGGAACCTGGTCGGCAAGCGCAACGGGAGAGACCTCGACGCTGCTGTCGGGAAGGACCAGGGCGGCCAGCCGTCGGCGCGCCGCCCGCATTGCGAGGGTCGCGCCGCTCAACTCGTTCTCGTACCGCGCCCGCTCGATCCGCAGCCGCCGCAGCTCGTATCCCGAGACATCACCCGCGGCCGCGCGCGCGGTCGCCTGGGTTTCCGCCCGGCCGACCAGCGCCGCGGCTTCGGCCATGGTTGCGGTGACCTGCTCCGAGGTGGCCGCCTCCATGAAAGTCCGGAGCACGTCGTACGCGAGGCGGATGCTGTCGGCGCTCACCTGGGCACGACCGGCGGCGGCTCGGGATGAAGCCGCATGTCGCCGCGCGGCAGTCATCCAGGGCCAGTCCACCCGCTGGCTCAGGTTGAAATACGTCTCGCTGTGATCCGCGACCGCGCTGCTGACAGACTCATGGCTGAGCAGGAGCCCGGGATTGGGATAGGCCGATTGCTGCCGCGCGAGGCCCGTCGACTGCGCGGCCGTGGCGCGCGAAATCCGCAGCTCGAGATTGTTGGTCGCGAAGAGGCGCAGCGCCTCTTCGATCGATACGCGCCGCACCGGCATTTCCTGGCCTTCGGCGCTCACCGCGATAGCGGAGCAAGCCGTACCCGCAGCGATGATGATCGCTCGTAGTCCCACCGTGAACCCCCGGTAGCACACCCCTCCCTTGCGAGAGGGTTATTTGGAAAAAAGAGATGCCCGCGACGCCGGAATTGGCGCCGAGGTCGCGCTACAGGAGGGTGGGAGGGGCTCTCGTGGCGGGCTGGCGGCGGGGCGGCGGCAGGGACGGTGTCGTCGGCTCCGCTACCACTGGAGCGATTTCGCTCTCAGGTGCCTCTGGGCCGACGGGCGTCGTCACGGACAGGAAGAACACCAGGTGAACTGGCTCGACCCGCTGCTTCACGTCGTCCTGGAGCACCACGCCATCGTGCGCACCGTGACCACGTTCGAGGTGAGCGATTTCGGCCGTATGATCCGCGTGAACATGTATGGGGACTACCGTCGCGCCCAGCGCGAAGAGCGCCAGGAAGACGGGAAGTCTGCGGATCACGCTGGGAATACGCACAGAGGAAGTCTTACCCCAATGACGTGGGGATCGTCAAGAGCGGGCGTGGAACCTACCACCTGTAGCGCAGCGCGATGTTGAACATGAAGCCCTCGAGCGGTGCCCACACATCCGTCGTCCACCGCCCTCCCACCGTCGGAACCGGCCTGATCAACGGGTCGCTGGCGGTCTGTCGCACGTTCAGCAGGTTCTCGAAGTTCGCCACGACCTCGAGCGAGCCAAACTGCCGCATGGCCAGGAACATCGTGTACAGGTACGGCTTCGAGCGGCTGCGATAGGGATTGTCGTCGAGCGACTGTGCCCCATACCAGATGCCTTCGAGCCCAACACGGTACACGCCGGCACGCTCGAGCATCAGGTCTCCACCGATCCGGTGACGTGGGAGAAGCGGCACCTCCTCGCGTTGCCCTGAGAAAGCATCAGTCCGGGACCCGCGGGCGAAGCCGTACGTCGCCAGAAACTTTCCGCCGTTGAATCGCCA
>CAMDCH010000093.1:0-9010 GCA_945889655.1 bacterium HR33 | reverse complement strand
ACCTTGATTCGCTTGAATTCCTTGTTCCGCCTGACATCCAGGATCACGAGGTCATCAACACCGCCATGCTTGGCCGCAATGGCGAAGTAGCGACCGTCCGGCGACCAGCTCCCCGACGATGTGAGGAAGCGGAGACTCTCGAGATCGCTGCTCATCGCGCTCTTCGTGAGCCTCTGCTTGACCTTCCCGGTCTCGGCGTCGGCCACGTAGAGGTCGAACCAGAAGGACGACCCTTCGGAGAAGTACGCCACCTGGCGGCCATCGTTCGAGATCGCCGGCGACACGTGAACCGAGCCGGTGGACCGCTCCTCGGTGAGCAGCGGCTTCGAGAACTGCCGCGCCATCTGCAGGTCGGTGATCTGCGGCAGGTAGGTCCGCCGGACCGCGTCCTGCCAGTCGTCCGACAGCGTCTCCAGCGTCATCCCCAGCGCCCGACGGAACCCCTGTTCGATGCTCGAGGTCGCCACCCCGTTCAGGATCTCGCCAATCACCTCGTCGCCCCAGCGCTCGCCGATGTAGGCCAACAGCGAATGGCCGAAACGGTACGGGAACACCCGGGGATCGAAGGTCATCTCCTCGATCGACGGGAGATTGCCTTCCAGCGCTGCATCCCGCAGCCACATCACGGTCAGCGCGTCGATCGGGCCGATCGACAGGTACTCGGCCATCCCCTCCATGAACCAGAGCGGTGGCGACACCATGGAGAGGCGCTGGATCCCGCCCCCGATGCGGCCCCGCGCGAAGATGTCAAACTGGAACTGGTGCACCATCTCGTGCATCAGGACGTGCTCGAAATCCTTGTACGCGCCCGTGAAGGGCATCATGATCCGGTGCCGGAACGGGTCCGTGACGCCGCCGGTGCCTTCGCTGATGTCGCCGAGGTTGGTCTGCTGGAACTCGGCCTCGGAGGCATAGAGGATGATCGGCTGCCGCTCGCGGTACTGGTGGTTCAGGATCCGCGAGAGCCGGGCGTAGGCGCGCTCGGCCATCTGCGACGCGTCCACCGCGGCGTCCCGCAGTCCCTGGTAGTAGTGAACCTCGAAGTGTTCCGTCTCGATGACCTGGAAGTCCATGTGGCGGTACTGGACCTTGTTCTGTCCGAAGTACTGCGCCTGGACCACGCCGGGAAACGCCATGGCGGCGGCGACCACGAGGAAGGCTGCGAAGCGGTTGCGCATGGGACCCCTTACCGGGACGAACCCGTGGACACGGCGGGCGCATCCGCCCACAACCGTTCCAGTTGATAAAAATTCCTGAGCGTCGGGTGAAACACGTGCACCACCAGGTCCACGAAATCCAGCAGTACCCACCGGCCTGTCTGCAAGCCTTCGACATGATGCGGGCGTAAGCCCAGTGCGCTCATGGCTTCGATTACCCGCTCGGCCAACGCCCGGACGTGCGTGTCCGACGTCCCCGTGGCGATGATGAAGTAATCGGTCGCTTCACTGAGCCCGCGCAGGTCCAGCACGACGACATCCTGCGCCTTGTGTGCGTCGAGTGCCTCGACTACCGGCTGGCATTCCCGAAACACTACGCCTTGACCACCTTCACGCTGACCTCCGCCCGGACGCTGGCGTGCAACCGCACTCCTACCTGATGCACCCCCACCGAGCGAATTGGTTCACTCATCTCGATGCTCCGCTTGTCCACCCGGTGGCCCGCCTCGGCCAGCTTGCCGGCGACGTCCGCCGCCGTGATCGAGCCGAACAGCCGGTCCCCATCCCCGGCCTTCGCGGAAAACGACAGTGTGATACCCTTGAGCTTCGCTGCCGTTTCTTCCGCCGTGCCCTGTGCCGCCGCGGCATTAGTCGCCCGCCGGCCCGCCTCGGCCTCCACCCGCCGCTTGTTGCCCTCGGTGGCCAGGTAGGCCAGCCCCTCGGGGATCAGGAAGTTGCGGGCATAACCCTCTTTCACCTTCACGATCTCGCCGGCATGGCCAAGGTTGGCCACGTCGGAAATCAGGATCACGTCCATGTCAGCTCTCCGGCGGTGGCACGCTCCACCGCTTTCGCAGGTCCATGCCTGTATCTAGGACACCTAAGAGGATGCCTACCCCTGCGACCACGGGCAACATCAGCAGGGAGGCGGTGACGGCCAGGACCACGCCCAGCGGTCCCGTACCGGCCAGTCCGGCCACGAACGCGGCCACCGCCAGGCCGCGCAAGGCGTAGAGAATACCGGTCATCAGGAGCACGTTAGACGCGGCGATCTTCGCCTGCAGCAACCCCGGCAACAGAACGATGAGCAGCGGGATGACGGCTGCCCAGCCCAGGTGCTCGGTGAACCGGAAATCGCGAAACCGCCCCAGCGGGGCCCCCACCGGCTGTGCCGCGACCCGGCAATAGATGGAAGTAGCCAGCGCCAGCCCCGCGAGGAGCTTGAGTCCCGTTACAGCGGCGAAGTTGTCCGCTTCGAACGCTATGCTCCGGGCCAGGATCGCCTCGAAAGACCGGGCGACCTCGGGGTCGGAAGCGCGCAACGGCGTCATGGCTAGTCCCGCGTCACGGGTCCGCTGGAACAGCACGGCCCAGTGAAGCTCGTCCCACGAACGCCCCAGGACCACGAAGAGGATGACCAGGACCGCGGCCGCGGCCCCGATCGAGGTGAGCGCGCGATGGGTGAACGACCATTCCCTGGACCTGGCCAGCACGATGAACAGGATGGTGGTGATCAGGAGCCCGGCCCGCAGGACCTGGTCCGGAAGGTCGCCGGGGAAAAGAAGCCAGCCCATGCTGACCGCGCCTGCCAGTCCCGCCACCACCGCCTCGGTACGGGTCCGGACGCGCGACACGATCAGCAGGGCCGCGAGAGGAAAGGCAAAAAGCGGCGCCGGCAGGAAAAGCGAAAAGAGGATCGCAACCGGCACCACGCGCCTGGTCGCTATTTGCCGAGCCCCTTGATGTACGGGAGCAGGGCAAGGTAGCGCGCACGCTTGATGGCCTCGCCCATCTGCCGCTGGTGCCGGGCGCACATCCCGGAGAGGCGGCTGGGAAGAATCTTCCCGCGTTCGGTCGTGAAGCGGCTCAGGGACCGCTCGTCCTTGTAATCCACGACCCGCACACCGGATTCACAGATCGGGCACGTCTTGGATGGGCGCCTCATTCGTCACCTTCCCCGGCTTCATCGTCCGAATCGCCAAAGGGGCGCGCCGGTGCGGGCGGACGCGGGCCCTCCCCCTCGTTCACCACCAGCATGTATCGCAGCACGCTCTCCTCGAGTTTCACCGCGCGCTCGAACTCGGCCAGCAGCGCCGGCCGGGTCTCGAACTGCTCCACGACGTAGTAGCCCGCCTCGCGCCCGCGGATGGGATACGCCAGCGTGCGCTTGCCCCAGTGGTTGGACCCAGTGACCGGCTCGGCCTTCTCCGGGCTTACCAGCAATGCATGGAAACGGCCCAGGTGACCTTTCACCTGTTCCTCATCCAATGCGCTCTCGAAAATGTAGACCATCTCGTACCGACGAGTCATGACACCGTCCTTTGGTCTGTGCGACTCCGCCCAGGTGTGGGACGGAGTAGGTGGTATGTGAGTACGCCCTAATGTAGTCGAATCCTTACGGGCGTGTAGGTCCCGGGCTGATTGACGCGGTCAGCGCCCGGTCTATCCTGCGTTCATGCCTTCTTCCATCCGTTCCACGCTCCTCACCGGTGCGTTCCTTTCCGTCCTGGTTCTCGCGACGGGCGCCGACTCCGCCGTTGCGCAGCCGCGACGCCTCGGCGTCATAGGGTTCGGCGCTTTCAGCCGCCTCGGATCAGTGCCTGAAGCTTTCGAGCCCGGCATTCCCGTGGTCCTCGAGGCCACCGTCCAGTGGCCGCTCTTCGGTGCCCTCCAGCTTGCGACCAGCGCCGACCTGACCGTTCAGCGCATGGGCACCGCTCTCTCCATCAGCTCGCTCATCCCCGGACAGGACGGGATCGTTCGCCGGCCGTATGCCTTTGATGTCGTGCACGTCAGCGCCGGACCGGCATTCGCGCAGCAGGTCACCAGGCGCATGCTCCTCTCTGGTTCCCTCCAGGCGTCAATTCTGGTGCCGAGCTGGGGCAGTTCCTCGGTCGGCGTCTGCGGGGGCAATTGCGCGGTGCTTGAGCCGGGGGCTTCCAGCCAGCAGACCGAGGTGCATACCGGGACGGTCGCCCGGATCCGCCTCACCTACGGCGAGCGGAAAGAACGAATCGGATTCGAGCTTCTCGGTATTCTCGGGCCGCGCCATTCCCGCAGTCGCCTGCCGCTTACTTCGGTTGCGCTGCTGATCGTGGTCGGCGCTTCGTAGCTTGCCCTGAGCGAAGCGAAGGGTCAGACGTTGAATCTGAACAACAGGACGTCTCCGTCCTGGACCACGTAGTCCCGTCCCTCGGATCGCACCGCGCCGGACTCCCGCGCTCCCTTGTATCCGGCGAGCCGGAGAAACTCCCCGTACGCCACAGTCTCCGCGCGGATGAATCCGCGCTGGAAGTCGGAATGGATCTCGCCCGCGGCATCGTACGCCGTACTCTGCTTGCGGATCGTCCATGCCCGGACCTCGGTTTCGCCGGCCGTGAAGAAGGTCTCGAGACCGAGCAGCTTGTAACCGGCCCGGATCAGGCGCTCCAGTCCACTTTCCCGGACGCCCGCCTGTTCCAGGAACTCGATCCGCTCCTCCGGGCTCAACTCTGACAGCTCCCGCTCCAGCTTCGCTGAAAACCGAACGATGTCGGCTTCCTCCTGATGAGCCTGGATCGCCTGAAGCAGCACTCCCGTGAACGGATCCGCCCCCCCCAGGTGCTCCTCGGCGACGTTCGCAGCGTAGAGAACCGGCTTCGCGGTCAGCAGCCCGAGCTTCCTCAGGAATGTGATCGTTTCCGCGCTTTCACCGGCTTCCCGCGCGCCATGCCCGGCATTCAGCTCGGTGATGACCCGTTCGAGCACGGGGATCTCGGCTTGTGCTTCCTTGTCTCCCGACCGCGCTGATTTTCGCGAGCGGTCGAGGCGACGTTCCACGACCGAGAGGTCGGCGAGGGCCAGCTCCGAGGTAATGATGTCGTGGTCGCGGACCGGGTCCACGTCCCCCATCACGTGCAGGACGTCGGCATCCTCGAAACAGCGGATGACGTGGACGATGGCGTCCACCTCGCGGATGTGCCCCAGGAACTGGTTGCCGAGGCCTTCGTTCTGGCTGGCGCCCTTCACCAGCCCCGCGATGTCCACGAACTCGACCACGGCCGGCACGATCTTCTTCGGCTTGACCACCGCCGCCAGTGCGTCGAGCCGCTGGTCCGGCACCGGCACCACGCCGACATTCGGGTCCACCGTGCAGAACGGGTAGTTCTCCGCGGGCGCCTGCTGGTTGGTCAGCGCGTTGAAGAGGGTGGACTTCCCGACGTTCGGCAGCCCCACGATTCCCAGCCGTAGCATCCCGTTACTCCCCGCTGCCGCGCTGGTTGAACCGGCTCATCGCCTTCTCGATTCCGTCGTTAGCCCAGCACTCGACCGCGTCCGCAATGTCCGGTAGCAGTTCGCTGAGCCCGTCGAGATCCTTGTCGGAGAAGCGCCCGAGGACGAACGCCTTCGTGCGGTCTTCTCCCGCGTCCAGCGGCAGCGGGCCGATGCCAACCCGCAGCCGGGCGTAGTCCTGCGAATCCAGGAGATCCTCGATGCTCTGGAGCCCGTTGTGGCCCCCGGACGACCCCGCGCCCCTCAGCCGGAACGTGCCGAACGGGAGCGCGAAGTCGTCGCAGATCACGAGGAGGTCGGAGGCGTGGCTGAAACCAGGCGTGTCGATGAAACGCGGCAGGGCGTCGCCACTGAGGTTCATCATGGTCATCGGCTTGACCAGCGTGAGGGGATTGGCGCCGCCCTCGTCACCGGTGACGAGGGCGTTGTCTTCCTCACGCCAGGGCGGCAGCTCCCACCCATGGGCCAGCGCGTCCAGTACCAGGAACCCGGCGTTGTGCCGTGTGATGACGTAGTTCGGGCCCGGGTTGCCCAGGCCGAAAACGACGCGCAGGGCCTACTTCTTCTCTTTTTCGGGCTTGCCTTCCGCCTTGGCCGGCTTGGCGCCCGGCTTGGCGTCTTTCGCCTCTTCCGCCCCCTCGCCTTCCTCGTCCTCTGGCTTGGGCTTGCGGATGAGCTCCGGCTCGGCTGCGTCCGTCGCCGCTTCGGCGCCCGGCACGACAGCCACTTCTTCCGCCCGCGGGGCCGCGACCGTGCAAAGCGTCCCGTCACCCTCGGTCAGGATCACGGCGCGCTCGATCTTGATGTCCCGGACGTGAATCGACATGCCGATTCCCAGTGCCGACACGTCCACCGTCACGCGCTCGGGAATGTCCGCGGGGAGCACTTCGATCTGGATTTCGCGCAGCACCTGGTCCAGCACGCCGCCGCCGTTCTTCACGCCGTCCGGAGTGCCGGTGAGGTGCACCGGGATCGACAGTTTGATTTTTTCATCCGCGTGAATTTCGTAGAAATCCACGTGGATGATGCGGGAACGCGTGCGATGCCGCTGGATCTCGCGAATCAGGGTCTTCACGGTCTTTCCGTCCACCGTGAGGTCGATAAGGGTGGACCCCGCCGCGATGCCCGTGAGCGCCTTTTCCAGCTCCCCCAGGTTCAGCGACAGCGCCTCCGGCTCCCGCCCGTGGCCATAGACCACCGCTGGAACCTTCCCCGCGAACCGGACCTGCCGGGCGGCGCCTTTTCCGTTGGCTGCGCGGCGCTCTGCCGTGAGTGCGACCTTCGTTGCCATAACCGAATCCTTAAGGTTGAACCGTGACCGTCATCCTGAGGGCGCGCAGCGCCCGAAGGATCGCTTCCCTTGCACGAATCGAAGGGTTGAACCGTGACCGTCATCCCTGAGCGTGCGAAGCACGCGAAGGACCCCCGTGGACTGCACCGTACGTCCCTAATCGAAAAGCGAACTCACCGACTGGTCGCTGTGCGTGTACCGGATCGCCTGCGACAGCAGCGGTGCAATGGACAGCACCTTGAGCCGGTCGAACATCCGCCCCGGCTGGATCTGGATCGTGTTGGTCACCGCCAGCTCCGTCACCTGCGACGCCTGGAACCGGTCGATGGCCGGCCCGGACAGCAGCGCGTGCGAGGCGCAGCAGTACACGTCCCGCGCGCCCAGTTTCTTCAGCGCGTTGATCGCTTCGTTCATCGTGCCGCCCGTATCGATCAAGTCGTCCACGATCAGGCAGTCACGATCCTCGACTTCACCGACCACGTTGACCACCTCGGCGATATTGGCCGAGGGGCGGCGCTTGTCGATGATCGCCAGCGAGGCGTTCAGCCGCTTGGCAAACCCGCGGGCCATCTTGGCGCCGCCCACGTCGGGTGCCACCACCACCGGGTCTTTCATGTTCTTCTGCCGGTAATGCTGGACGAACACCGGCGCCGCATACAGATGGTCTACCGGGATATCGAAGAATCCCTGGAGCTGGTGCTGGTGGAAATCCACCGCCATCACCCGGTCTGCCCCGGCGGTGGTCACCATGTTCGCCATCAGCTTCGCGCTGATCGCCACGCGCGGCTGGTCTTTACGATCTTGCCGGGCGTACCCGAAATACGGGATCACCACGTTGACCCTGGCCGCGCTCGCCCGCTTGGCCGCGTCGATCAGGATCAGCAGCTCCATCATGTTCTCGGCCGGCGGATTGGTGGACTGGAAGATGAAGACGTCCCGTCCCCGCACGTTCTCGTCGATCCGGACGAAAATCTCGCCGTCGGCGAACCGCCGGATCGTTACCCGGCAGAGCGGCCGCTCCAATTGCGACGCAATCTCCTCGGCGAGCGGCCGGTTGGCCGTGCCCGCCAGCAGGAGCATTTCGCTTCGCGAAAGGGAGATGTCCGCCATAAAAGCCCCGAAAGATAGTAACGGCCCTATCCATTGGGAATTGGGACCGCGAGTTTACCTTTCGGCATGACGACCGCCACCATCCCGCTGCCACTGTCGGCCTTCGAAGAGGCCCGGCGGTTCGTTTCGCAGCATGCCTATCACACGCCCCTGCTGACCTCCCGGACCCTCAGCGAGCGTACCGGGTTCGACATCCGGCTCAAGGCGGAGCTTTTCCAGCGGACCGGTTCATACAAGATCCGCGGTCCCCTGAACAAGTTTCAGCGCCTGTCGTCGGAGCAGAAGCAGCGCGGGGTGGTCTGCTCCTCGGCCGGGAACCACGCCCAGGGCGTGGCCCTCGCGGCGGCCATCCACGGTATCAAGGCGGTTGTCGTTATGGCCGAGAATGCCACGCCGTCGAAAATCGAGGCCACTCGTGGCTATGGTGCCGAGGTCGTGCTGCACGGCACGATCTGGGACGAGGCCAACGAGAAAGCGAAGCAGCTCGTCGCGTCGCGGGGCCTGACCTACATCCACCCGTTCGACGATCTCGAGCTCATCGCCGGGCAGGGAACCGTGGGCCTCGAGATCCATGACGATTTTCCGGAGATCGACGTAGCGGTCGTCCCCATTGGGGGGGGCGGGCTCATTTCGGGCGTCTCGATGGCGCTCAAGGCCCGGAACCCGGACATCAGGATCATCGGCGTCGAGTCCTCGGGCGCGCCCGCGATGCAGCGCAGTGTCGCCGCGGGCCAGCTGGTCACGCTCGACAAGGTCGATTGTGTCATCGACGGGTTGAAGGTGAAGCGGGTGGGCGAGCACACCTTCCGGGTGGTCCAGCAGTGCGTTGAAAAGGTCGTGGCCCTGCCGGATGAGACGATTTTCGAGGCCATGCTCTGGATCATGCACCATGCGAAGCTGGTCGTCGAAGGCGCGGCCGCAGCTTCCGTCGCCGCCCTCCTCAATGGTTTGGTCGACGCGCCCCGGGGTGCTCGCGTGGTGGCGATCCTGTCCGGCGGCAACGTGAACCTTGAACGACTTCGGGGTATGAAGTGGAACTGAAAATGCGCCCTCTCACATTACTGTTCGTTCTCGCCGGCCTTCCTGGCCTCGTGTCCGCCCAGTCCGCTCCTGCCGCTTCTTCGCCGGGAGGCAGCCGCGTCATCGGCGGCTTCCTGGACGTACCGTGGGGATCCCGGGC
>CAMDCH010000092.1:0-9053 GCA_945889655.1 bacterium HR33 | reverse complement strand
CGTACCGCTTGCCGTAAGCTTGTGGGGAATGTCGAAGAAGGATGTCCGCCGGTTCCGGTTGTTCAGCGTGCCGTCGATCGTGGAGAACTGGAAATTGGAATTCGCGACGCTCGACGTCAGGGACATCAGGTCCCGGGTATTCGAGTAGGTGTAGCCGGTATTGAAGTCCAGTCGCCCGAACGCGCGCTGTAGCTGGACCGTCATCGACCACGACCGGTCGCCCTTCTGGTTGGAATGCCGGAGCGTCTCGGCAAAGCTCGGAGACTTTCGGGTCGCCGTGGCGACGCCGGTCACCGTGTTGAACGTGCCGTAACGGGTGCGGCCGCCTTCACCGGCCTGGGTACCCAGCTCGCCCTGCAGGTTGAAGTCATTGATGTACATCTGGTTCACCCAGCGGGTGTACAGGAAGTCCACGGTCCCGGTGACGCCGAAACCGAGCTTCTGGTCAAATCCAAGCGCCGCGCGCGCGGTCTGCGGGAACTTGAAGCCCGGGTCGAAGTACACGATGCCCGGAATCGGGGTGGCGGCGACACCACCGCCCGCGCACTGTGTCGGCTGGTTGTTGGGATCCACGGTGAAGGTCGGGATGGTGCCGGCGACAGAGCAGGTGAGGGTGGCCTGCTCGAGGCCGGTGTTCACGAAGGCGTTCGATACCCACACGTACGGCGGGCGCCCCGTGAAAAGACCGGCGCCGCCACGAACCACCGTGCGACCCTGCCCCATGTCATAGTTGGCACCGACGCGCGGCGAGAAAAGGATCTTCCCGCTCGGGAAATCGGAATTGTTGATCGAGAACGCGGTCGCGAGCGCCGGGTTGGCGACCGGCTGATCCAAAAGCGGCATGTCGGCCCGGACGCCGAGCGTCAGTGTAAGGCCCTCGCGCGGATTCAACTGGTCCTGGACATAGCCGCCAAGCTGCCGGACTCCGAAATCCGCCACCGCGCCGTCCGGACGGAGCGCATTGAGCGACACCGAGCGCAGGTAGCGGTTGGGCGTCGAGTTCTTGAAGGCGGTGGTGTCGGCAAAGGTCCAGATGCCCACTTTGCCCTGCTGGAATACGTTGTGAAACTTGAAGATCTCGTTGTGCGTCCCGATCGTCACGCGGTGCGCGCCGAGCGTGGTGGTCAGGTTGTCGGTGAGCTCCATGATGTCCTGGTTCAGCAGGTTGGCCTGCGACGAGGGCTCACCGCCGATGCTGAGGAAACGGGCGGGGTTCTCACCGCCCACGAAAATGTGGGGGAGGAGCTGCGCGATCTCGCGGTGGTCGCGAATCACCGAGTACCCGACGAGGAGCTCGTTGGACACTCCACCGAACGACTGAGTCCACTTGGCACGCGTCGTGTTCGTCGTGTTGGCTTGCTTGTAGCCGCTGTTGCTCAGCTGGTAACCCGTGCTGCTCAGGCTCGTGGTGCTGATCGTGGGCGGGGACGGACGGGCGAACGTCTCGGTACTCGCATTGACGTTGTTATTGGAAACCTCCAGCTCCCCGTTCCCCAGGTGGGCGGTGAGCTTGGCGAAGACGTTGCGGTCGGGAATCTGCCGGGTGGGAACTTCCCACGTGCCCGGGTCGAAGCCGTACTGCGTCTGGGCGATCGCCCGCACGCGGTCGGCATAGGCGCCGGTGATGCCGACGCCGACCGAATCGTTCAGCCCGCGGATGAGTCCGGCGGTGAACGGGGAGGACTGCCTCTGCAGGTCCGTCGACACGAAGAAGTGGAGCCGGTCGCGGACGACCGGACCACTGAGGGTCAGGCCGTACTGCAGGTAGCTGAATTCGGAGAACTTGTTGCCCGCCGTGTCCTTGCCGACGATCGCCTCATCCTGGTAGTAGCCGAAGGCGGATCCGTGGAATGAGTTGGTGCCGACCTTGGTCACCGCGTTGACGAGACCGCCGGTGAACCCACCCTGCCGGACGTCGAAGGGTGCGATGAGGACCTGGTATTCCTTCACCGCCTCCAGCGAAATGGGCTTGGCGGACGCCTGGCCGCCGGGCGTGCCGCTGCCAGCGAGACCAAACAGGTCGTTGTTCACACCGCCATCGATCTGAATGTTGTTGAAGCGATTGTTCTGCCCACCGATGGACGTGCCCACCACCTGCGGCACCGTCCCGATGAAATCCGTGAAGTTTCTCGAGAGCGACGGCAGACTGCGCAGGGTCTGCTCCGTTATCGACGTCGCGGCGCCGGTACGGGTCGAGGAGCTCAGCGGGCTCTGCTCGTCGGACGTGATGCTGATCGCCTCGAGCAGAACGGCCGCGCGACCCATCTTGAGATCCAGGACCAACGCCTGGCCCAGAGCGAGGTTGATCCCGGTGCGAGACGCCGGATTGAATCCGATGGACCGCGCCTCGAGAACGTAGGGTCCGCCGACGGTCGTGTTCTCGAAGTTGTACGCGCCGTTCGCGCGCGTCTTGGTTTCGAAGCGGGCGCCAGTTGACGAATTACGCAGCGTGACGATCACGTCCCCCACAGGCTGGTCGGCGTCATCGGTTACGACGCCACGCACTGCCGCCGCGGACGTTCCCTGCGCGTTGAGGTGGGGGACTGCCGCAAACACCAGCAGCGCCACCGCGCAAACGGTGCCGACAAGATTTTGCATTCTTGGACTCCTTGCTCCGAAAACTCTAGGAAGGACCGCTGAAGGGCAGCGTGAAGGTAAGGCTGTGTAACAGAGGCGGCAAGTAACGGTAAGTAACGTAGCGGTAAAGAGATAGCGATAGACTCGCGAGCCCTAATCCAGTCCCTTAGACCCGCTCCGTTTCTGATACCACCCCCAGGCCCAGTAGATGGGCAGGCCCGCCAGGATGACTAACACGTTCCAGCGAAATGTCTTGAAGTCCGAGACAGCGTAGTTGCCTAGAAGGAACAGCGCGGCGAGGAGAAAGAGCGCGGGCGTCAGAGGGTAGCCAAACGTGCGATACGGACGTTCGAGGTCAGGGCGCTTCCGCCTGAGGATGAACAGGGCTGCCACCGCGAGCGCGTAGAAGGGCCAGATGCCGATGATGAACTGGTCGGCCAGGTTGGCGAAGTCCTTGTAAGAAACGAAGAAGACTCCGAGCGCCGCAGCGAGCACGATCGCTGTGGCAGGCGTTCCGTACTTCGGATGGACCTCGGCGAGCTTCCTGAAAAATACGCGGTCTTCGGCCATCGCGAAGAACACGCGCGGCCCGGTCATCGTCGAGCCGTTGAGGGTACCGAAGGTGCTGATCATGACCGCGGCGGAGACGAAGGTCCGCCCGACCGTCCCCATCACCGCCTGCGCCGCGTCGGCGGCCACCAGCGTGGAGTTGGGCATGCGCGGCAGGCCAACGAGCTTCAGGTAGACCACGTTCACGAGCAGGTAGACCACCACCACAACGATCGTGCCGACGATGATCGCCGAGGCGAGGTTGCGCTCGGGATTCTTCACCTCTCCGCCCACGAACCCGAGATCCGCGAACCCGTCGTACGCCCAGAGAATCGAGATCATGGCGAGACCGAAGGCGGACGCGGTGGCCCAACCGCCGCGAACCAGCGGCTCGGCTACGGCGGGGAGTGTGGCGTCGGGACGCGGGCTGAGCACCAGCCCCAGCAGCACCAGGATCGCCAGCGCGCCGATCTTCAGCGCGGCGCTCGTATTCTGGATGAGCGCGCCCAGCTGCACGCCGCGGTAGTTCACCGCGCCGATCAGGATGATGAAGACGATCGCCGTGGCCTGCGCGTATGACAGCGGGCCAAGGAAGGGCAGCGCGCCGTCGCGCCCCATGAGGCGCCAGAAGTACTCGGCAGAGACGATAGACACGGCGCCCAGCGCCGCGGGCCGAATGAGGATCAGCTCTGCCCAGCCAAAGAGGAACGCGGGCGCGCGACCAAAACCTTCCCGTATGTAGATGTAAACGCCACCCGTGCGTGGAAACGTTGCCGCCAGCTCGGCAAAGGCCAGCGCCCCCGCCAGCGCGATGACGCCGCCCAGGAGCCAGCCGAGCGCGAAGAGGGGGAGCGTGTCGATGCGAGAGGCGATGACGGCTGGGTTGCGGAAGATCCCCGATCCAATGGTCGAGCCGGCCACGACCGCGATGGCACTCAGGAGACCGAGCTTGCGGGGGAGGCTGTCACCCCAGCGATCATTGGCCGGTTGAGACATGGCAAAAAACTACAGGGGTCAGGGGTCAGGGGTTAGGGGTCCGTGAAGGCCAGAATCTCGCGGACCCCTGATCCCTGGTCCCTGACCCCGCTTATCTTTTGCCCCATGAAGACTCTTCGCACTCTCGCTTATCTCACCGCCGGCTTCGCCTACGCCCTGATCGTGCTCGGAGCGGTCGTGCGTATCACGGAATCCGGCCTCGGGTGTGGCGACCACTGGCCGCTGTGCAACGGCCAGGTGATTCCGACATTCACCGACCACACGGTCATCATCGAATACACCCATCGCATCGCCGCACTCGGCCTCTTCGCGCTCATCATCGTCCTTGCCGGAACCGCGTTCGCAATGAGGGAGAAGCCCGGAGTCGCCGGCCGCGGAGGCGTGCTCCGCCCCGCCTTGCTGGCCCTCGGTCTCTACTTCGGACTCGCGTTACTCGGCGCGATCGTGGTGAAGCTCGACCTCCACGCGTCGGCGGTCGTCCTGCACCTCGGGACCGCCATGGCCCTGCTGGCCACGCTGCTCGTCGCCGGGTGGCGGGCCGACGGGGGAAGCGGGAAGGGGGAAGCGGGAAGCGGTGTGCAACCCGTCTCCGGTCGTCTCAAGCGGGCGACCATCGCTGCCGCCGCCATTTCACTGGTGGCGATCATTCTCGGCGGGCTCGTGGCGACGACCGGCGCGGCCGGCGCATGCCAGGGCTTCCCGCTCTGCAACGGCCAGGTGTGGCCCACGATCGGCACCCCGGGCCTGACGCACCTGCACTGGATCCACCGCCTCATCGCGTACGCCCTTTTCGGCCACCTCACGGGGCTGGCCATGGGATCCCGGCGTCGCGGCGATCCCGCCGTGATCCGGAGATGGGCGATGCTGTCGGTCGCCGCGGTCACGCTCCAGGTTCTCGTGGCAGCCGTGATGGTGCTGATGTACTTGCCGCCGGTCTGGCGCGCGTTGCACCAGGCGGTTGGGACGGCGGTGTGGGTTGCCGTGGTTGGGCTGGCCTGGCGGGTCAGGGCTCACCCGGCAGCCTGACCCGCGGCGAAGTTGCCCTGAAAACAAAAGGCCCCCGCACTCGCGGGGGCCTTTGTCTTCCAATCACCAGGGGCTTACGGAATCTCGCCCGTGATCGTGTAGGTGGCCGGCGTGGTGTCCCCGGCGTCAAATGCCGTGTAGTCGTTGAGGTAGAGGACGTACGTGCCCGCGGGCAGGGTGCAGGTCGAGTGTTCCGGGTTCGCTCCCGTGGCACCGTCAAAGCAGAGGAAAGAGCTCACCGCATTGTTGGTCACGAGGATGTCGAGGTCCTTGCTGCCGGGCGCGAAGGTCATGTTCATGTTGATGATTGTCGAGGCGGCCGTAAGCGTGAAGCGGAAGAAGTCGTCCTCTTCCGGTGCGCCTTCGAAGGTTCCACTGAAGTTGAAGGGAACGGTCAATGCTGTTGCAGTCGTCGGATTGTCGTTGGTGGCTTCGGTCTCATTGAACGCGACGGTTTCGTTCCAGGTGCCGATGTTCGAGTTGACGCCACCCACCGACACGCGCACCTGGTAAGCGCCCGTCGCGGTGTACGACGGCATCGCCGCGTCGATCTGCGTGGGTGACACGATCGTAAAGTTGCCGAGCTTCTTGCCGCCCACCGTCACGACCGTCGCGTACCCAGTGAAGCTCAGGCCGGACCCGGTGATGCTCACGGTCGCGCCCGAGGCACTGTTGAGCGTGGTGCTGGTGATGACCGGGTTCAGCACGTCGAGCTTGGCGTTGGCGACCGCCTTGACCCCGGTCGATGTCGTGACGCTCCCGCCGATGTTGGTGGTCCCTTCAGCCACGCCGGTGCCGGTAACGAAGATCTGCCGCGCGGTGTTGCCGACCGCCGTATCCACCACGGACACAACGATGGTGGCCGCAGCGGTATTCGAGGACGTGATGCTGACCGTCGTGATCTCGCTCTTGACCCGGTTCTGGTTGCCGGCGGCGTCCAGTACCCGGACCTCACGCCGCGCAGTGCCCGCTACACCCACCGCACCAAACGTGGCGGCGCTGAAAGCCGCAGTCGCGGGAACACCGGGGATGACCGTTACCGGCAGCGTGCCGAGCGTGCCGCCCGGGCCCGTGGCCGTCAGCACCGCGGTCCCGACGATGGTCGCCGTCGCGGTGTCACGGGCCGTGTTCAAGGGAAGAATCGTCGCGCTGCTCGTCGTCAGCGTGATCGGGAAGCCGGCCACTACGGCGCCGGTCGCACTGCGCGCGACCGTCGTCACGGCCACCTTCGCTCCCGACCGGAGCGTGTCCGCGACACCCGCAATGTCGATTCGCGCCGGATAGGTCTGGACGGTGATCGTATCCGTCGCCGAACCCGCGGTCACCACCACCTTGCCGACGCCGTACGTGAGCGCCTTGATCGCAAAGCGCTTCTGCGGGATCGGCGCATTGGAGAGCTCAATGACCGTGATGATGGTAGGCGTGGTCGAGGTGACCGTCGGCAGCTCCGCGAGCGTGTTGCCCTGGGCATCAAGGGATTGGGCGGTCACGATGGCGGAATCGCCGACCGTCACGACGATGTGCTTGACCGAGGGAACCACCGAGGCCGCGCTTCCGCGGAGGGAGCCGGTTGGGTCCTTGATGCAACCAGCCCACACAGCGGCGGCGAACAGGACGACGGACAGACCGGAGCGAATACGATTCATGTCTTCCTCATCGGTAAAGCGTTAGAAACCCTTCACGTCTTTCGCGGCCTCGGTGCCCAGGACGGCTTCCCAGTCCGGGCGACTCGGCTCGCGGCGCTCGTCGGTATACAGCAGGGCGTAGTGCCCGAACCGCGTCTCATCCAGGAAAACGAACTTCCGCGCACGGCCACGGGTGTATTTCCACACCTCGTACGGCGGAGTCGTTCCGCTTTGCGGGCGGTTGAGCCGTTCATCCGGCTCGCCGTACCGGAGCAGGACGCGACCCCGGTCGGTGTTCCACCCTTGCACCTGCCCTGATCCGCCCTCGCGAAACCGCCGGTTGGCCTCGGCGATCCGGCCGTAGTACGAATCCTTTGCCTCGTTCTCCGGCGTCGCAGACGTGGGGTCGCGCTTCGCCCAGAAACGCCGGAGATAGTTCCGTTTCCCTTCCACCGAGAGCGACTCGTACATGCCGCGCTCTCCGTCTTCCATCACGTGGACCAGGGGCCGGTACAGCGAATCCAGCGCGGCTTCCCGGTACCCATCGTATTCATCGGCCGCCGTCACCTGCGCCGCCGCCGCCGCCACCTCGAACCCGACGACGGCGAAGCCGCCGGAGCGGACCAGTACGGTGTCCGCGTACTTCACACCGAGGTTCAGCGTATACTCGCCCGGGGGTAACCCGGCGAGATCCACTGCGCTCGTCGCCACGCCGCCGCCGGCCCCCACGCTGCGCACCTGGGGCGGAGCGGCGAAGACCTGGTGACCATCGCTGCCGGTCACGCGGGCCGTCAGCTCCGCCTGCGTGGCGCTCCCCGGGTACAGCTCCAGGTAATAGAAGAGCTGGCCCTGCTGCGGCGTCAGCACCGGGTGCGTGGCTCCCAGCACGAAGACCGCGCCCTTCCGTACTTCTCCCGCTCGACCCACCGAATCACTGCCGACCACGCGCCGGATGGAGCTCGTCAGGACCAAGTCCGACGCACGCGGAACGGCGGCATAGGCCTCGACACCCGTTGTGGTCCGCGTCGCGTTTCCAGACGCCGAGTCCGTAACCACCACCTCAACGGAATACCGGCCGCGCTGGGCGGCGAACGCGAAGTGCTCCACCGCCGCCGCGCCAGGCACTTTCGCCACCTCGTCCCGCACCGACTGGCTCCAGGACGATTCCGTGAGCACCAGCCCGCTGCTGTCCCGCACGGTCACCTGGATCCGGTAGCTTGCCGCGCCGCCGGCCAGCGAGCCCAAACCATCGAACGGTACGCGGCAGAACGCGTCGACCAGCGTCGTGCCGCCCCGGTAGAACCGGACCACCTGTATTTCCAGCCCCGGCGGCGGCGATGCCGCGAGCGCCAGCAGGGCAGCCATCATCATCATCACGTCGACCTCTCACCCGACGCCGCGGAGCGGCGCGACGTTACCAGCTGATCGACGCGCTGAAGTAGTCAGTGCCGCCCAGGATGCCCATGTCCCGGCGGGCGTAGTCGACGCCGAGGCCGAAGGCGCCCCGGTTGAAGGCGATCCCGCCGCCGAACGCGAGGCCGTCCATGTTCTCGTCGGACGACACCGCCGAGGAGAACCCGGCGGCGGCCTGGTCAGCGTTCAGGTTGTTGTCGGGCTGGTAGGTGTAGCCGCCACGCGCGTGGACGCTGAACCCGGTCCGGGCGATGTTGACCAGCGACCACTCGAGCGCGCCGTTCGCGGCCGGGTTCGAGTTGTTGGGCTGGGTGAACTCGGACAGGACCGTGAGGCGGGTCGCCGAGGAGTTCATGACGTCGAACGCCAGCCCCACCCGGAAGATGACCGGGAGTCCCCAGTCCTTCGTACGCAGGCGCGCCTGCTGCGGGTCCTGCGGAATGTTGGTCTGGTCGAGCGGCGGCTCGCGGTCCACCTGCGTTTCGAGCGCCGAGCCGGTGTGCTCGAGCGTAGACCCGAGGTTCTGGATCACGAACGACGCGCGGATGGGGCGCTGGCCGATGGACGCGTGGAAGTTGGTGCCGAAATCGATCGCGAACGCGCTGCCCGCGGTCTTGCCGAGCTTGTCGTTGATGAACTTCCCGCTCAGTCCCGCCGAGAAGCGGTCGGAGAACTGCTGCGAGTAGGTGACACCGAGATAGCTCTCCGCCACGCTGTAGGTGGTACCGTCGCCGTTGGGCTGCTCGACCGTGTAGACGGGCTGGTCCGAGAAGCCGAACGTGGCGCCCTGGAATCCGATCGCGCGGGCGCCCCCGCTCAGCGGGAAGGCCACGCCTGCCCAGCTGTAGCGCGTGTCCGCCACGTAGC
>CAMDCH010000091.1:0-9113 GCA_945889655.1 bacterium HR33 | reverse complement strand
GGAAGGAACGGTATCGCGGGTGGAATTCCCTGACTTGAAGACGGCATCCACCTTCGACAGCGGGGTCAGGGATTGGGGATTAGGGGTCCGTACGCGAGCCCCTGATCCCGAATCCCCAGTCCCGTCTTTCGGAGCGTCGGCGTCACGGTGGAAGTCGATCTTGCCGCCGGGGAAGGCGCCGCCGGTCAGGGTCATCAGCCCCGCCTTCACGCCGCCGACGTAGAACCCGTCCTTGAACGCAAGCCGCATGTTGCGGGTGCGGTACATGTCCTTCACGATGTACGACTCATTCACCTGGCGGTCGTAGTCGGCGAGATGGGCCGCGTCCGTACTGCCAGCCTTGAGCGCGTGGAAAATGGCGCGCGCAGCGTGCATCCCGGACTGCACCGCGTAGTGGATGCCCTTGAGTGACGGCACATCCACGAATCCCGCGGCATCGCCGACGATCACGAGCCCGTTACCATGGCGCCTCTCCGGTAACGCGTAGTAGCCCCCCTCGGGAATCGTCTTGGCACCCCACTCCACCGGCTCGCCACCGTCCAGGTAGCGGCCGAACAGCGGGTGCGCCTTCATGCGCTGGAGCAGCTCGTGCGGATCGAGGTTGGCGTCCCGGTAGTCGAGACCAACGACCAGTCCCAGCGCGATCACGTTGGCTTCCATCGGATACATGAACGATCCGCCGAAGGCATCTCGCGGCAGCGGCCATCCCAGCGTGTGAATCACGCGGTCCAGTGGCCTCCTGGTCTCCCAGATCTCCTTCACGCCCAGCGCGAAAATCTGGGGATTGGCGGATCCAACCTTTTCCCACTCGAGCCACGCCTGGGTGAGCGCGCCGCGCGTGCCTTCCGCCAGCACCGTGACCTTCGACGCCACGTCGGTCGGGGGCCCGAAGTTGGAACTCGGCGTGCCGTCGCGGTTCAGCCCCGACGGTGTCGTGCGCAGCCCGGTGACCCGGTTGCCGTCGACGAGGAGCGACTCCACCGGGAATCCGGGGAAGACGTTGATCCCCAGCTCCTCCGCCTTGCCGCCGAGCCAGCGCACGACCTCGCAAAGCGATGCAACGAAATAGCCGTGATTGCGCATGGTGGGCGGCGTGGGAAGCCGGGTGGATCCACCTTCGGTCAGCAGGTAGACCGACTCCCGCTGCACCGGCGCTCGGAAGGGAAAGTCCGCGTCTTTCAGCTCGGGAAACAGCTCGCGGAAGGCGCGCGGGTTCACCACCGCGCCGGACAGCGAGTGCTCGCCGAGCGACGATGCCTTCTCCATCACCCCGATGGACACGTCGCCGAGGGTCCCGCCGCTCTCGTTGTCCTTCCGGATGAGGCGCGCGAGCTCGATGGCGGTGGCGAGCCCGCCCGGACCGCCCCCGACGACGACCACGTCGAGGTCGATGCGTTCCTCCGCCGGCGGCTCGACGAGGATCAGCTTTTCCCGCGGGAGCGGCGGCTGGTACTGCGACGGAACGATGCGAGCCACTAGTGCGCTCGCAGTTTCTTGATCTCTTCGGTGAGCCTGGGGACCACCTCGAAGAGGTCGCCCACGATGCCGTAGTCCGCGACCTTGAAGATCGGCGCGTCCTTGTCCTTGTTGATCGCGACGATGACCTTGGCGGTCCGCATGCCGGCCAGGTGCTGGACGGCGCCGGAGATGCCGATCGCGAAGTAGAGCGTGGGGCTCACGGTCTTCCCCGTCTGCCCCACCTGCTCGCCGTGCGGTCGCCACCCGGCATCCACCACCGCGCGCGACGCTCCCACTGCCGCGTTGCCCAGCGCCTCTGCGAGATCCTCGACCAGCTTGAAACTCGCCGGCTCGCGCAACCCGCGGCCGCCGCTCACCACCACCGCGGCCTCGGCTACGTCGAGCGCCGTCTTCTCCGGCGCCTTTACCCTGACCGTGCGCTGACGTGCTTCCGTGGCTGGGGGCACCACCGCCGCACTCACGGTCCCGGCCCGGCCCGCCGCGACGGGGGTGAAAACGTTCGGACGGACAGAGATCACGCAGCTCGCGGCGGTCACCTTGAGATGGGCGATGGCCTTGCCGGAGTAAACGGGCCGGGTGACCACGATCCCGCCCTTGGCCTCGAGCGCGGTCACGTCCGCAAGCAGGGGAACGCCAAGCCGGGCCGCCACGCGCGGCGCGAGATCCCGCCCGAGAGCGGTCGCACTCATGACGACCGCAACGTAGGACTCTGCCGTGCCCTGGGTCGCAACAGCCGCGGTGTACGCGTGCGGCTGATAGAGAGCAAAATCATCATTGGTCACCTGGAGCACGCGATCCGCGCCGCTCGCGCCCAATCCGGCGGTCGACACACCAGGCGGCCCAACGAGCAGCGCATCCACGGTTCCGCCGGTCGCGTCCGCCACCTGCCGGGCCGCCGCCAGCACTTCGTGCGAAACCTTCTTGACCTTGCCGTCGCGCTGCTCGAGCACTGCCAGGACGTTCGCCATCAGAGAACCTTCGCTTCATTGCGGAGCGCGTCGATCAGAGCGGGAACCGCGGCAGCGCCTTCACCCACGATCCGGCCTTCCTTGCGCGCGGGGGGAAGCACCAGGTCCATCACCTCGACACCCGCGGCGCCGGTATCGGCCGGTTTGACTTCTAGGGGCTTCTTCTTCGCCGCCATGATGCCCTTCAGCGCGGGATAGCGTGGCTCGTTGAGCCCCTTGTCCGCCGTGATCACCGCGGGCAGGGAAAACTCGACCTCTTCCACGCCACCTTCGATCTCGCGCTCGGCGGTTCCCTTCCCGTCCGCGATCGCGAGCTTGGTCACCGCGCTGACGCTCGGGATGCCGAGCAGCTCACCGACCATCGTCCCGGTGGCCTGGCTGTAATCGTCGATGGCGATCTTGCCGAAGAGGATGAGGTCAAACCCGCCGGGCTTGAGCTCGCCGGACAGGGCACGCGCCGCGGCGAGCGGCTCGGCCACCGGGCCGCCGGCCTTGAGCAGCACGCCCCGGTCGGCGCCCATCGCGAGCGCGGTGCGGATGGTTTCCTGGGCGGCGTCGCTGCCGAGGGAGTAGACGACAACTTCCCCGGTGCCCGCTTTCTCCTTCAGCTTGAGCGCCTCTTCGACCGCGAACTCGTCGTAGGGATTGAGCACGAACTTGACCCCGGCCTCGTCGATCGACTTCCCATCAGCGCCGATCTTGATCCGGGTCTCGGTGTCGGGTACCCGCTTGATGCAGACGGCAATCTTCATGTCAGAACCATTTCTTTTTTCTGAAGTAGACGACCATCCCGTAGGCGACCACCAGCATCACGATCCAGGTGGCCGCGTAACCATAGCGCCAGCGCAGCTCCGGCATGTGGTCGAAATTCATGCCGTAGACACCCACCAGGAATGTCAGCGGAATGAAGATGGTGGAGATCATGGTCAGGACCTTCATGACCTCGTTCATGCGGTTGCTGAGGCCCGACATGTAGACCTCGAGCATGCCGGACAGCAGGTCCCGGAACGTCTCGACGGTGTCCACGATCTGGATCGTGTGGTCGTAGATGTCCTTGAGATAGGGCTTGGTGGATTCGTGGATCAGCCCCGACTCACCCCGCTGAAGCGCGGAGATCACCTCGCGCAGCGGCCAGACTGAGCGCCGCATGGTCAGCGTGGCGCGCTTGACCCGGTTGAGCTTGTTCAGGATGCCGGGTTCGGGGTGATCGACCATCTCGTCTTCCAGCAGCTCGATCCGGTCGCCGAGGCGCTCGAGAACCACGAAGTAGTGGTCCACTACCAGGTCCAGCAGCGCGTAGGCCAGGTAGTCGGGGCCGGCCTTCCGGATCCGGCCCTGGTCCTGCCCAATCCGCTGGCGGACCGGGTCGAAGATGTCGCCCTCCCGCTCCTGGAAGGTGATCAGGAAATTGCGGCCGATGATCATGCTCAGCTGTTCCCAGTCGACTTCCCTCGGCGCTTCCGTCGACTCCAGCATCTTGATCACGATGTAGTAGTGATCGCCCAGGTCTTCCAGCTTGGGGCGCTGCCCCGCGTGGAGGATGTCTTCCTGGATCAGCGGGTGGATCCCGAAGAGCTGGCCCATCTTCTCGACCACCGCCGCCTCGTGGATGCCGTCGACGTTGATCCAGGTGACCGAGCGGGCATCCTTCGGGGGGAGGACTTCGTCGAGCTGGAGCGGCTCCCATGCGCGGTGGTGGCCATGGTCGTCGTACTGGATCGCGGTGATGCGGACCGTGTGGGTCTTCTGGAGGCCCACGTGGATGAGCGCTCCCGCGTCGAGACCGAGCTTCCGGGAAATCCGGTCGACGCGCTTGGCGCCGCTCGGACGGGGAGCGTCCTCCGCCATCAGGGAGTCAGCCGCGCCGGCGAACGGTAGAGGTACGTCACTTCGCGGACGTTCTTGAGGCCGAGCATCATCATCAGCATGCGGGTCAGCCCGAAGCCGAAACCGCCGTGCGGCGGGCAACCGTGCTTGAAGAAATCGAGATAGAACTGTATCCCGTGTGGCGTCAGGCCCTTCTGGATGGCCTGCTCCCGCAGGACATCGTACCGGTGCTCGCGCTGCGCGCCCGTGGTGATCTCCAGGCCGCGCCAGACCAGGTCAAAGCTCTTGGTCACGGTCGGGGCGTCCGGATAGCGCATGTGGTAGAAAGGCCGGACGGTGATCGGGTAGTCTATAATGAATACGAATTCGTGCCCATGTTGCTTCTTGATGTAGTCCGCCAGGAACCGCTCGCCCTGGGGATCCAGGTCCCCGTCCGGCCTCACCAGCCCCTGCTGGCCCTTCGACCGCAGCAGCTCAGCCGCCTCGGCGTGCTTGATCCGGGGGAACGGGAGCGTGGGGACATCGAAGTCGGTCTGGTACACCTTCTTGATCTCGTCGCCGTAGTGCTCCTTGATCCGCTGGAACGTGTGCTGGAGCCAGCGCTCCTCGAACTGCATCACGTCCTCGTGTGATTCGACCCACGAAATCTCCACGTCCACGCTGGTGAACTCGGTGTCATGGCGTGACGTGAACGACGGATTGGCGCGGAACACGGGGCCGATCTCGAACACCTTCTCGAAGCCGGCCGCCATGGCCATCTGCTTGTAGAACTGGGGCGACTGCGCCAGGTACGCGGTCGTTTCGAAATACTTGAGCTCGAACAGCTCCGCGCCCGATTCGCTCGGCGCCGAGAGCAGCTTGGGCGAGTGGATCTCGATGAAGTTTTCCTTCAGCCAGAACTCGCGCATCGCCATCTCGGCAAGCGTCTGGATCTTGAAGATCAGCAGGTTCTTCGGGTGGCGGAGGTCGAGGTATCGCCAGTCGGTCCGCTTGTCGAGATCGGCAACCGAGCCGAACGGATCCACCGGCAGCTGGTCATGGTTGGGGCCGACCACGGTGAGATCCGAGAGCTTGATCTCGATCCCGCCGAGCTTGACGACCGGGTTCTCGACGACCGTGCCACGCACGATGACCGCGGACTCGCGCGTCACGCCGGTCACCGTCGCGCCGAGCTGCGGATTGGCCTTGGGTTCGTTGACCACCTGCACCGCGCCCGTCGCGTCCCGGACCACGAGAAACTGCACGTCGGCCATGTCCCGGATCCGCTGCACGAATCCGCACACGACGACTTCCTTGCCGACGGCGGCACGGAGGTCGGACACCCAGACACGGTTCTTCATTGGTGGAAACACCCGGTTCTCAGGTTCAGCCAGGACTACGCGGAGGGTGGAAGTTCCAAACTGGGCTGGCCTATCGCAAGTGGAGGGGGATCACCAGCTTGAGCGCGCTGTGGGTATCCGAAAAACTGACCACCTTGATGTCCACCAGGCCCTGGCGCTTGGCCGCCGCAATCACGTTCGTTTCCTTCACCACCGCGGCGTCGCCTTTCACCCTCAGTACCCAGATCGCACCGGCGGGCTTGAGGTTGGGGCGCAGCGCGTCCAGCCGGTCCAGGTCCCTGGGGCTTTCAACTCCATAGAAAATGAGATCGGAATCCTTGCGCGGACGAGTCGAAACATCCTCGGTCCGTTCCGCGAGCCGTTTCGCAAAGCCGGGGTCCGGGACCGCGATCAGCGAAACGCGCGCACCGTCCTTCACTCCGAGCTTGTCCAGCAGGGGCCGAGGGTAACGGACCGACCAATCCACCTTCGTCACAGCACGGGCAGCCAGTACGCGATCTTGAGCGCGAGGAAATTGTCGCCGGTTGCGGTGACGGCATCCCAGAGCCGGGCAGGACCGACCAGGTCACCGTACGGCGTATTGCCCGACCGGTTCTGCTGCCAGACCAGGTAGAGCGTGCTCCCCGGCCTCCATTCCCAGCGCAGGACCACGTTGCTGCGGAACGAGAGGACGTTGAAGTCAGGATTGGGCAGGGTGAATGACCCGCCGTCGGTGACCTGGACGCTGCCGTCCGCTCCCCTCGCGACCGTGGTGCCGCTGGTGCCGTAGACGCGGAGGTCCCGGCTGCGCGACGCGACCAGCTCGCCGAACCCGGAGTAGCGTCCGCTGGCGGCGAACGGCTCGGCGTACAGGTCGAGCGAGAGGTCCGGCTTGAGCAGGTAGCTCAGCCGGAACTGCGCGGAGAGCTGGCTGCGGTCGACGATGGAAAAGATGTAGCGCTGGCCATACGTGGCCACGCGCCCCCCGCGACGGGTGGAGAGGTACTGCCGGGGATCCACCACCCGGCTGTAGCCGGGTGATGCGGAGAATGTCCATTGTCCGCTCGGTCGAATCGTAAGCCCGCCGCCGAACGAGTAGGCCCATCCACCGAGGTCGTCGTCCCGGACTTCACCTCGCGCATTCCAGCTCGTGGGCTTTCGGCTGTTGGTGCTGAAGCCGCCGCTGATCCGGAGGACCCGGGCCGTGCCCATCAGCGGCCCACCGCGCGTGAGCGCGTCGCTAATCGCAGGAAGATCCAGCGAGAGATCAAGGGAAGTCGTGAGATAGTTCTTCCAGGTGATGCTCGGGCTGAGCGTGAAGCCGGTGGTCTGCCGGACCCCACCGTAGTTGTAACCCAGCCGCGCGGAGAGCGACGTCTCGTAACTGTAGTAGGTGCCGCGGGGGCGGTTCTCCCGGTAGCGGATGTTCCCGTTCTGGTCGAAATCATTCGCGGCCGTGAGGCGCCCGAGGTCGTTGATCTCGAACGTCGGTGATTCGGCCTCGCCGAAGTAATTCCACAGCCAGTGGCGGCCGCCGATCTTCTGGAGCTGCCAGCTCGCGGTCCACCCGACCAGGCTGGTTCGCAGCGGATCGTATCCGCCCTCGCTCGCATCTGGACGCTGGAGGTAGTGCGAGCTGGCCTCCTGTATGCGGCGAATCACCGCGGTGTCGCCGCGCACCCAGCTGGCGCCCGCCATCCAGCGTGCTTCGTACTTCCCGCTGGCGAAGCGCGCCTGTCCGTTCGTTCCTCCACTGATCGCGTCGCGGGTGAGGATCCCCTGTAGCGGATTGCCCAGTGTCTCGCGGTGGACGCCGGTGAGCATCGCGCCCGCCTGGGCCGCGCCGCGAAACCGCCGAACGAGGCGGGTCGCCCCGTACGCGGTGAGCGGTTCGACCTTCACCCGCGCCCGCGCCCCGCTGGCGATGTCGAACGTCTCGGCGTGCTCTTGGTCGGTGACGGCCGCCATGGCTGCGAAGGAAACGCTCGGCGAGAGACGCCCCGTCACCTTGGTGGCGCCGAGGATCGTCGAGTTCTGCGGGCGCGAAACGAATGACCCGCTGGCACCGCCGTGGGGAGGAGCACCGATCCGCCGGGAATAGAAGAACCCGGCCATCTGGAGGAGGTCGCTGCCCTCGGAGAAAAACGGGCGACGCTCGGAAAAGAACGTGGGAAACGCGGACAGGTTTACTTCGGCGGGATCCGCCTCAACTTGCCCGAAATCGGGGTTTACGGTCGCGTCGAGCGTGAGACTTGGCCCCAGGCCCATCTTTAGATCGGCCCCGGCCCGCACGCCCAGGTTGCGGCCGTCATCGAAGGGGTTGGCCGGATTCCGCGCGCCCGTGAGCGTGGCATTGGTGGTGCCGTAGGGAACGACCTCCAGCCGCCGTGAGGGCCGGATTCCACCGAGCCCTGTCAGGTTGCCGAACCGGGACGACCAGCCCGTCTCGTTCTTGGGAACCATGACCCAGAACAGGTCTTCGTTCCGCGACGGGATGTATCGGTTGATGTTGATGCCCCAGCTCTGCTCGTCGCGATCGGGGAAGCGGAGCTGCGAGAACGGGATCCTGGCCTCGGCGGTCCACCCCAAGGAGTCCACGGAGACCTTTGCCTCCCAGACGGGATCGTACCCCATGTCCCGCGAATTTTCGTTGTCATCCGGCTGGTAGAAGTCCGCCCGGGTGCCGGCGGACGTAATGCCGAAACCGAACGCGGTCCGCCGGTCGAGGTACGTATCGAAGGCGATGATGAGGATCTCGGACACCGCCCAGTTGTCGCGGCGGGTGATGCTCACGGGCACGTCGCGGGGGCGTTCTCCCGTCATCCGCGCGCCGATGTAGAGGGCGTCATCGTCATACGCGAACGCTACGCGAGTCGGGGCGCGCGGCTCGGCGCCTTCTACCGGCTCCTTGGCCGTGAAATCCGCGATGAATGGTATGGACGCCCAGGCGGCATCCTCGAGCCGGCCGTCGACATCGGGAGCGGACACGCCGCCCGGGATGCGATGGACGCGCGCCTCCTTGCGGGCGGCTTCCGTGGGGCCCTGGGCGGCGAGCGCGCCGGGCGCGAGCAGAAGAAACAGGACGAGGCGGTTCATGAGGCGGGGAAAGATACGACTGCGGATGGGCGTGCCCAACAGGCAAAGCCGTGTATGGCCCTACTGTTTCACGATGCGATACACCCTTCCATTGCTCGACAGGATGTACAGCTCACCGGCGCTGTCCTCGCCGAACGACAGGACACTGCCAACGCTACCGATGCTCCACGTGAGCTGGTTCGTAGCCTGGCCGCCCGCGTACCTGAAGCTCTTGAGGAAGCTGGTGCAGTAGTCGCTGTAGAAGTAGTGGCCGACGATCTCGGGGATGGCCGTCCCGCGGTAGACATAGCCGCCCGCGATGGAACAGGCGCCGCCGGAGTGGTCATACTCGAGCGCGGGTAGCCTCAGGCCCGTCTGGTTGCAGCTGGACGCGTTGTAACAATGCAGCCCTTCCATCGTCCGCCAGCCGTAGTTGAGACCTGCC
>CAMDCH010000090.1:0-9118 GCA_945889655.1 bacterium HR33 | reverse complement strand
GTCCTCCATAGAGAACCGACGGGCCGGAGTCCGCGATGGCCTTCAGCGTCCCCGCGTAGTCGCGGTTCCGGAACCGCGCGCCCGGCGCGGGCAGGAACGTGGCCCGGAACCCTTCGTCCTGGATTAGCGGGCCGTGGGCGCCCCATTCGAACGCGATGATGGGGGTGACGGCAAATCCGTCTTCGGCGTGCCTGGTGGCGGGCGCAATCGCCTCGGCGAGGGAAAGTGTGCCGTACCGCTCGAGCAGCGCCGTCCAGCCCGCGAGCGCGCCGGGCACAGTGATCGTCTCGGCACCGGTTACCGGCATCTCGCGATGCCCGCGCCCAACTAGTGTCTCGCGCGTCGACAGGGACCCGGCACGACCGCTGGCGTTGAGGCCCACCAGTTTGCGGTCTTTCGCCCACCAGCAGAGCGCAAACATGTCTCCGCCGATGCCCACCGAGTGGGGCTCGACCACGGTGAGCACGGCCGCGGCGGTCACCGCGGCATCCACGGCGTTTCCCCCGGCGCGGAGGACCTCGAGGCCGGCGGCCGTGGCCAGTGGCTGGCTGGTGGCGATCATGCCGTGCGATGCGTGAACGGCGGAACGTTCGGTCATTTCGGTGTCGGCAACCTACGCGGCACCTATCTTTCCGGCCATGCCCACCCCGGGTCGTCGCGTCCGCGCGCACATCCCCGCGCTCGACGGCCTGCGCGGGCTCGCCATCCTGTTGGTGGTCTTTCATCACGCCTGGTTCGGATTGCACTCCGCCACCGTTCCCGATGTCGTGGTCCAGCGACTGGCGTATTTCGGCTGGGCGGGCGTGGATCTCTTCTTCGTGCTGTCCGGCTTCCTGATTACCGGCATCCTCCTCGACACGAAAGAAAGCCCGCACTACTTCCGCAATTTCTACATGCGCCGAGTCCTGCGGATTTTCCCCGCGTACTACGCGTTCCTCGTGCTGCTGTTCTTCGTCCTGCCACGCACCGGGTTGATGTATCCGCAGGAGGCGGCGCAGCTGACGGCGAACCAGCCCTGGTACTGGTCCTACACGGTCAACGTGCTGCTCGGTCGCGAAGGCTGGCCGGCGACCCCGTGGAACACCGGGCACCTCTGGTCGCTGGCGGTAGAAGAACAGTTCTATCTCGTCTGGCCCGTGCTGGTGTTCCTCCTGTCGCGCCGGCCGCTGATGTGGCTGGCGGCCACGACCATCATCGGGGCTTTTGTCCTTCGCGTGTTCCTGGTGCGCTGGCAGCTGTTTTCACCCATCGGCATACACGTACTCACCCTGCCACGCCTCGATACGCTGGCGATGGGCGCCTTTCTCGCGATCCAGGTGCGGGAGCCGGGAGGGCTCAGCCGCATGAGCCGCTGGGCGCGCCCGGCGATCGCGACCGGCGCGGTCGTCATCGTCACCCTGCTGAGCCTGACGCGTTTCAGCTCGGAAGGCCCCATCATGGAGACGGCCGGATACTCGGCGATCGCCTTTGTCGCTGGCGGGTTACTGATCCGGGCCGCCAGCGACGATTCTCCCGGTCGGCGGCTGCGTGCATTGTGGCGTCAGCCGGTCATGCGATTCTTCGGCCAATACAGTTACTGCATCTACATCGTGCACTATCCCGTCGTGCTACTGGTGACGCGCTATGCGGGCATCGCTGACCGCATTCCGCCCATCGGTGGTTCGTTGCTGCCCGCGAACCTCGTCTTTCTCGCCGTGGTGATCCTCTGCTCCACGGCGATCGCACTCGTCAGCTGGCATTTGCTCGAGAAGCCTTTCCTGCGACTCAAGGACCGCTTCGCCCAGTAGTTACGCCGCGACGGCACGCGGCGTTTATCTTTCCGGCCATGCCCGCCCGCCGGAAACCAGCCCCGCGAAAGCCCGCCCGGAGGAAGAAACTCCAGAAGAAGGTTGCCACCGGCTCCCGGGGGTTGCTCGCCGCCACCGAGCGCGAGCTGCAGCGCATCGTGCTGGACATGCACGACGGCCCGGTGCAGGACATCTTCGCCGCGGTCTCCCATCTCCAGCTGCTCGAGCGCGGGCTCGATGAGGTCTCCCAGCGCCGGGTGCGGCAGGCCATCCAGCTGCTGGAGCGCACGCTCGGGGAAATCCGGAACTTCATCGGCGCCTTCCGGCCGCCCGGCTTCGAGCGGCGGGGCCTGGGCCAGATCATCGAGGGGCTCGCGGTCCAGCACGAAACGCTGACCAATCAGGTGGTCGAGCTCCAGATCGCGCTCGACGTGGGTGATTGCGCGCTGGAGCCCAAGATTGCCCTGTACCGGATTCTCCAGGAGGCGCTTGCGAACGGGTTCCGCCACAGCGGCGCCACCAAACAGACCGTGGGCCTGAGCCGCACCCACGAGGCCATCACCCTCACGGTCACCGATGACGGCCGCGGCTTCAGCACGAAGCAAGTTCTCGCCCGCGAGGCCGATGTGGGCGTCGAAGGCGGCCACTTCGGGTTGCGGGGGATACAGGACCGCGTGGCGATGCTGGGTGGCACGTTCGGTATCGAGAGCGCGCCGGGCCACGGAACCCAGCTCTCGATTACCTTGCCCATCGAATGAACCGGATCAAGGTGCTGCTGGCGGACGATCACGCGATCGTCCTCGAAGGGCTGAAGGCGCTGGTGGACAACGAAGCCGACCTTCGGGTGGTCGGGTCGACCACTGACGGCTCGTCGGTCCTGGACTTGGTGGACCAGCTCGGACCGGACGTGATCGTGCTGGACCTGGAGCTGGCGGGAATGAGGGGCGTGGAGGTGCTGGAGGCACTGCGGCGGCGGCCGACGTCGCCCAAGGTGCTGGTCCTGACCGCCTACAACGACGGGGATGCCATCCGGTCGGCGCTGGACGCGGGCGCGGATGGCCTCGCGCTCAAGACGCAGTCACCGCAGCAGACCGTGGATGGCATTCGCCAGGTGCACGCGGGCCAGCTGGTGTTCCCGCAGGCGGCCCGCAGGTGGCTACAGGAACGAGGCCGCGAGAAGGCGGCCTCTGACCTCACTCAGCGGGAGCGGGAGGTGTGGGCGCTGGTGGCCCGCGGAATGTCAAACCGCGAGATCGCGAAGCGCCTCACCCTGTCAGACAACACGGTCAAGTTTCACGTCCAGCACCTGTTCCATAAGCTCGGTGTGAAGAACCGCACCGAGGCGGCGCTCAAGCACGCTGCAGCTGAGCGGCCTTCTGGTCGACCACAGCCAGGAGCTGGGTGAACGACTGCTGGAACTTGCCCCAAGCCTTCACCGAGTTGCCCCGTCAGTCCTTAGCCGAGTCGTTACTGCTACCGGCCCACGCGTCGAACCAGGTCCTTGAATCGTGGATCCGAGCGTCTCGGCTCCCATTGCGGGTGCCACTTCCTATCGGTCATGCCTCCCTGCGGAAAGGCCCGTTCCATCCAGGCAAACGCGCTAACTGGCCGCTGGAGGTTGGCATTGCAGGGCGGCAATCATGAGTTGCTGGCCCGGGTTTGGACTGGGGGTGGCCAGGAGCCCGTTCAGCGTCGTCCGGGCCGCGTGAGGTAAGCCAGCGCGGCTGAGGCCGCGCACTGGTTCAGCCCCTCCAAAGAGTCTATCGTATAGCCGAACTCCGACTCGACTCCAAGGACTCAGCACCCAACATGGCCGACCGAACGCGTTGCCCCCGATGTGGCACACGCATCAACGCGGAGGACTCGGCATGTAGTCAATGCGGCGAGTGGCTTCCATGGGCCGCGACGCAATCACAGGTTGAGCCATCCGGTGGGGCAGTGAACTCCACCGAAACACTCGAGGCGCTGCGAGCCGCGCTCGCGCCGAGGATCATTGTGCTCGGGCCCCTCGGCCACGGCGGGATGGGGGAAGTGTTCCTCGGGCGTGATCCCGCCCTCAAGCGACTGGTCGCGATCAAGGTCCTGAGCCCCCGCCTTGCACTGAGCGAGGCCGCCTGCATGCGGTTCCGCCGGGAAGCCGAAGCGGCCGCCGCCGTTGCCCACCCCAGCGTCGTATCGATTTATGAAACCGGGGAGTTAGCCGCGCCTCCGCTCCCGTTTTTCATCATGGAGCACGTTGACGGGCGGGTGCTCGCGGAGATGTACCCTCCTGGTGTGCCGGCGCCCGAGTCGATGGTCCGCCGTGTCATTGGTGATGTCTCACAGGCCCTGGTAACGGCTCACGGGCGCGGCGTGATACATCGCGACCTGAAGCCCCGGAACATCATGGTGGATAACGAGACCGGGCATGCGGTCGTGCTCGACTTCGGCATCAGCGCGGTCGTCGAGAGCCCTGGCGCGCCTGGGGAGCAAGGCATCACGGAAGCCGGATCGATACTGGGGACGCCGCAATACCTGAGTCCCGAGCAAGCAACTGGAACACAGGTCAGCGATCGCAGCGACATCTACAGTCTTTCGCTGGTGGCCTTCGAGCTGCTGACGGGGAGCTCACCGTTCAACGCCGGAACGCCAGTCGGTATGGTCCTCGCTCACATGCATGTTGCCGCTCCCTCCGTGACGATCCACCGTCCCGACGTCGACCCACTATTCGCGAGGTTGATTGACCAGGGACTAAGCAAGGATCCCGCCCGCCGACCAAGCGCACGCGAGTTCGCCAACGCACTGGCCCCCACGACCGCGGTGATCGAATGGCCGCCTCCTGGCCTCGAGGCGCTGCGGGAGGCGGGTCGCCGGTCGCTTACGCTGAATGTGGTCCTTGCACTGCTCGCGTCGGTTGCGATGGTTGGACTGCTAGCCCAGCCTACCAGTGTCTCGCTCTGCTGCTGGATGCGTCCCGAAGAGTCGCGCGTGTGGCAGGCGTTCACGTGGTTCAGTGCGCGCTTCTTTAACTGGGGCATCCGGAGCGTGTTCGAATCCTGGTACCTGCTGCTCCAGCTGCTCATTACCGCGATGTTCGGGGTCTACATCGTCTTCACGCTTCGCCTGATCGACGTCATCCGCGAGCTCCAGCGAGCCCGTCGTGCCGGCTACGTATGGGCGGTCCTCTTCGCCACGGTCACCGATTGGTACCCGGACACCCAGCAGCTCTTCAACGGCGTCGGCAGGTTCGCGCTGCTGTCGGCCACCGAGCGTGGACGCGTGATGTTGCTGAGACGGTGGCAGGCGCTGGTCGCCGTCGTGTTCCCAGCGCTCTGTTTCCTTCTACCGTTCGGCTGGCTGCTCGGGATGCACGGTTCTTCATCGGCGCCCGGGGTGCTGACCCCAGGAGAAGCGGTCTTTCTTGTGGCGCCTCTTGTCCTCGGTTTCCTGACCATCATGGCGCTCGCGTTCGCCGAGCGGCGCATGCTTCCTGCCACCGGTCCGCAGCGTCGCCGGCGAAACCCGCCCATCAGTGCCGCGCTGGCCCGGGGCTGGATGTCGGTGCGGCAGCAGGTACCCATACCCGACCGCGGTCCCTACCTCGCCGGCGCCTACACTCCACTCCTTTCGTTTCTCGCGATTGCGGCCGGCCTGGTCACCATCGCTGTTTCGTCGGGGGCATCGTTGCGGGCGGGAAGTTGGGTCAGCCGTTCCAAGAGTGTGGGCTCGGTGTGGGTGGATTCACTTCTCCAGGGGCGCATCGAGTTTGAGTCATGGCACACGCTCGATTCGGCGGTTGCGCTCGTCGCTGCACGGTCCAATCGCCTGGCGACCGCGGACCTCGATGCCGCGCGACTGTTGGCGGCCAGCGCGCTCCGGCGTTCGGGACGTTCCGGTGCACCGTTTGAACTGTCCGGTGTATCCCTCCCGGGCAGCAGGCCGGCGGACCTCAACGGCACGCTGCTCGGCGCAGCCTTCCGCAACTTGCCGTCACTACTTTCGCCGGCTTCTCGCGACAGCCTGGCACTGGACACAATCCCGGCTGAGCTGGGATGGTGGAGGCGTTTCGCAACGTCGCCATCTCCGCCCGCCGGATGGTACCTCGCGGCTGGTTTCCCTGGAGCCGAGAAGGGATTTCCGCGTGACCTGTCGGTGTTCACGGCGCCCAGTGGAGCGATGGAAGGGGCGCTTCGCAATCGCGCTGCGGCCATCGTACGGCTGTCGGTGGGCGATCGCGCCGGAGCAGTCGCGCGGTTCCGGGAAAACCTGGCCGGCGCGCGGCACTTCTTCGCGAGTCCGATCTCGAACGATGCCGGCCAGGGAATGGTTTGGGTGAGGATCTCAGCCAGAGACCTCGGTCGTGTCGCTGGAGCGATCGGCGACCAGCAGTTGCAGCAGGAGAGTGAAGCCCTGACCGCGTTGATCAATCGATACAACGATCTTGTGAACCGGTTCTACGATGCGGCGCCACTCGTGCTATCGGTCGGAGCCTCCGATGTCGCGGTCGGCTTGCTGGGGGATGCGAGGCTGGCGCCTTCCACGCGGTGGACGCTGGCGTGGGGGATTGTCCGGTCCTTCTGTTCCAGCCCTCGCGAGATGGTCCTGGGGATCGACCCCCGGCGCCGGGAGCTCCTGGCGCGGGCGCGAGAATACCTGCGAGACATCCCGCGGAGCGACGAGTACGTCGATCTCATGAATCGCTACCTGACGAATCCGGGTTCGACCAATCAGCAACAGTACAAGACGCTCACGCTCCGCCTGGCCAACTCGGTCCTCCGCGGCGGGCTCAAGGACCGGGTTCTTTTCTGCTCCGAGGTGTCATAGGCGGCGGCAGCGGCAGCTCGAAGCTCGCTGGTCCTTTATCTCTAGCTTGCCGTCAGGCCCGGCCCCGATCAATTCCTCCGCTTAGCCGGCCGTCTTACGCACGCTGTAGCTGAGCGGCCTTCTGGTCGACCACAGCCAGGAGCTGGGTGAACGACTGCTGGAACTTGCTGACGCCTTCCTTCTCCAGTCCTTCCGTCACCGCCGCCAGGTCGATCCCCAGTCCCTTCAGCTTCTCCAGCTTCTCGCGCGCGTCAGGTATGCGCTCGGGAATCCGGATCTGCGGGTCGCCGTGGTCACGATAGGCCTTGAAGGTGTCGGGCGGAAGCGTGTTCACCGTGTTCTGCGCGATGAGCGGCTCCACATAGTGGGTGTCCGTGTACTGCGGGTCCTTGGTGCTGGTGGACGCCCAGAGCGGCCGCTGGGGGCGCGCGCCCTTGCGGGCCAGCACGCGCCAGTCGGAGCCGCGGAAGGCCGCTTCGAAACGCTCGTAGGCGGCCTGCGCGTTGGCGATCGCGATGCTGCCGCGAAGCGCCTTGGCCTCGTCGGTGCCGATCTTGTCCAGCAGTGGATCGATCTTGCCGTCCACGCGGCTCACGAAGAAGCTCGCGACCGATGCCAGGCGGTCCAGCGGCATGTTGCGCACCAGCCGTGACTGGAGCCCGGCGAAGTAGGCGCCGACCACGCGCTCGTAGCGCTCCACCGAGAACAGCAGCGTGACGTTCACGTTGATCCCCAGCGACACGACCTTCTCGATCGCCTGGAGGCCCTCGGCGGTGCCGGGGATCTTGATCATCGTGTTGTTGCGGCCGACCGAAGCCCACAGACGGCGCGCCTCGCGCACGGTGGCCTCCGCGTCGTAAGCGAACTCGGGCGCCACCTCGAGCGAGACATAGCCGTCCTGGCCGTGGGTCGCTTCGAAGACGGGCTTGAAGATGTCGCAGGCCTTCTGGACGTCGGCCACGGCGATGGCCTCGAAGATCCGGCCGGGGTTCAAGCCCTGCTCCGCCAGCTCGCGGATGTCGTGGTCGTAGGTGTCGCTCTCTCCGAACGCCTTCTCGAAGATCGTCGGGTTGGTGGTCATGCCCCGCAGGCCGTCCTGCTCGATCATCCGCTGCAGCTCACCGGACGTCAGCAGGTCGCGGGTGATGAAATCGAGCCAGGGACTCTGGCCCAGCGCACCGAGTTGTACCAGTGGGTTGGTCATCGCACACCTCCTGCCGCGGCGGAGGCCTCGGCGTGCAGCTGTTCTTGCTTGAGGACCAGCGCGCTCACCTTCACGAGGTAATAGGTCAGCACGAGCTGGGTAACCGCCAGCGGATTGGATCGCCGCTGGACGTCGATGTCCTGGTACACGCCCAGCCGGTCGGAGCGGAGATGCCGGGCGCCCGCCATGTGGTCCCACATGCGGTTCTCGATCGTGTGGGTCGCCTCGTCCGAGACACTGCCCTTGATCTCGAGCTGGTCGGCCCCGTCCTCGCCACGCAGCATCGTGAGGTTGGTCACGCTGTTGCGCTTGCCCTTCCGTGCCACGCCCAGCGCATCCTCGAGGTCCGGCAACGGGATCGGGTGGCGCAGCGTGATCTTCACGTTGAGCTTGCTGTCGTCCGGGTTCGTACCGTAGTCGTCGGGCGGGCAGAACGAGATCACGATGTCCGCCTTCTCCCGCTGCGGCATCACGTACGCCTCCGAATCCACCCGGCGATCCTCGAGCTGCTTGACCACCTCGTCACGCGTGTAGCCGCGCTTGCCCACGTCGCGCTTGATCTTCCAGGCCACCCGCAGGGTGGGATGGGGATCGAGGAAGACAGAGACATCCCAGTGGCGGCGCAGCTCGGGCGTGTAGAGCCCATGCAGGCCGTGGATCAGCATGATGGGGCCCGGGGTGACGAACTCGGGCCTGGCAAACGTGCCGTCCGAGTGGTCGTACACCGGCTTGAAGATCCGCTCGCCCTGCTTGAGCAGGCGGATGTGCTGGGCCAGCAGGTCCAGGTGGTTGCAATCCGGGTGGAGTGCGGTGATGCCCCGCTCCGAACGGCCCACGCGGTCCAGCGAGTGGTAGTCGTCCATGCAGATGTCGACGACGCGATCCTTGCCGAGGATCTCGACACACCCGCGGGAGAGCGTGGATTTCCCGGCGCCCGAGTCGCCAACGAGGCACAGCATGATGGGGCGTCCTGCCCGAAACGGCATTCGGATGCTCCTTTACCGGTGGTCCGGCTGGTCGTCGGGTCCGTCCATGAACACGCGGCTCTGGCGGATGTCCTCCGCGTCGAGGCGGGTGAGCTCCTCTCGAGCCACCGTCCCGCCCTGCTTTACCAGCCGGTTCGCCTGCCGCAGCTTGGCCCGGTCGATCGCGTTCCGGACGCTGCGCGCGTTGGCGAAGTGGGGCTGGTTCATCCGGCGCCCGAGGTATTCCTCGAAGACCTGCCGGGCTTCACAGTCGAATTCGTACTGCTGCTGCGAGAGCATCAGGTCGCCGATCGCCATCAGCTCCTGGAGCTGGTAGTCCGGGAAATCGAGGTGATGCG
>CAMDCH010000089.1:0-9261 GCA_945889655.1 bacterium HR33 | reverse complement strand
CGCCGGCGGCCGCCGCGGTGGTCGATTCGATCGTCGGCGCGACGAACGTGCCCGCCTTATTCTGCACTTCGCCGATGGACATCTTGTTGAGCAGCGCGTAGCCCAGCTCCACGTACCCGATCGAGCCGGGGGTCTGGCTCACGGTTGCTGCCACGCCCTCGTTGCCCCGGCCGCCGAGTCCCACGGGCCAGTTGATGGCAGTCCCGCGGCCGACCTTCTGGAGCCACTCGGGGCTCACCTTCGACAGGTAGTCGGTCCAGACGAAGCTCGTGCCCGAGCCATCGGAGCGGTGCACCACGAGGATGTCCGCGTTCGGTAGGGTGACGCCCGGGTTCACGCTCGCGATCCGCGCATCGTTCCACTTGGTGAGCTTGCCGAGGAAGATGTCGGCCAGCACCGCGGGGGTGAACTTCACCGGCTTGGTGACGCCCGCGAGGTTGTACGTCGGCACGACCGCGCCCAGGACCGTGGGGATGTGGAGCACGTTGCCCTGGATGGCGGTGATGGCCGAGTCGGTCATGGGCGCGTCGGTGGCGCCGAAGTCCACGGTCTTGTCCGAGAACTGGCGGATGCCGCCGCCGGAGCCGATGGACTGGTAGTTCAGCTCGGCGCCTTTGCCGGCCTGGTTGAACGTGATGATCCACTTCTGGTAGATCAGGTTCGGGAACGTGGCGCCGGCGCCGTTCAGGCGAACCTGGGCGGCGAGGGGCGTCGCCGCGAACGCAAGCGTGCCAAGCAGGATAGAGCGCAGAGCCTTCATAGTGTGCATCTCCTGGTGATCAGAATGTGAACTGCACCTGGAACAGCGCCTGGGACCGAACGGCCTCCAGCGCCGGTGTGGTGATGCCTCCCTCGTAGCTCACGTGATCGAGGTCGAGCAGGGTGCGGAGGTTCGGCGTGAGCTGGTATGACGCGCCCGCGATGATCCGGGTCTGCCGGTTGTTGGGCGTGGCAGTGTTGGGGTCCATCAAGTCGATGCGCGCGATGATCCCGGCCTTCGAGTTCGGCACGCGCACCACCGCGAACGCACCGATCAGCCTGCCGGAGCGCTTCGTGAGGACCGGGGCGGTCACGGAATCCCGCGTGACCGCGGCCTCGGCGGCCAGCGTGACGACCTTGCTGCGGTACGAGATCATGCCCAGCGCGCGGTTGCGGATGCCACTGCTGGTGGGCTTACCGTACTGACCGTATGCGCTCAGGCGAAGACCGCCGGTGCGGCTGCTGTCATCCGTCTTCATCACGCGGATCGACACGCGGGCCTGGAGGTCCTTTTGCTTGCCGCCCGGGGCGCGGTTGTAGTTCTCACCGTTGATGAGGACCACCTGGCCGTTCACGTTGTCCGGGCCCCACTTGCCGTCGACCCCGATGCCGAAGTCCGACGACGAGACGTAGGCCAGGGGCGCCAGCAGGTCACCGCGCTCGAGCGCGATGTTTCCCTGCATCCGGTAGTCCCAGAGATTCTCCTCGAAGTCGACCCACGCTGTCTGCATCTGGCCAAACTTGAACGTCAGCGGGCTTCCGGGCGTCTGATACGTCACGTACGCATACTTGAGGCGGTAGGCAAGCGAGCCGTCCGCGACACGGTAGATGTCCGGGGTGACCCGGGTGGTGACACGGTCGAACCGGCCGTTAACGTTGATGTAGGCCCGGGCCACGTCGAAGTTGTTCACGTGGTTCAGCGTGTCCCGGAGCTGGTAGACGTAGTGGGCGTAACCCACGCCCCCCACGGTGACGGCCGGTGCCTGGGCCTGGACGGGGCGCACAGCTGCAGCAACGAGAAGTACACCGACGATCCGCATGACCTGCATGATGACCATCCGATCAGGAGGTGACGTGACAATCCTGTCTCGGCGCGATCACGGGTTCGTGTTGTGTTTGTAACGGACATGTAACGAGTCGTTACAATCGGTTGGCGTGTGAGACCAGCTTGTACCGGCCGTGGCGCTCGATGATCAGCCCGAAAAGGCGCTCCGCCACGGTATCACCCGGAGCCTGCAATACCCGCACCAGGCAGGGTCCCCAAACCCGGTTTTCGCCCTGTACCGAGACCTCGCCCACGCATTCATGACCGGCGTAATGCAGCGGGTGCCCGCCGCGCTCCTCGAGCGCGTGGTGCAGACCCATCGCGTTCGCCTCGTCATTCATGAACCACATCAGGGCCGGGGCCAGGTCATAGGGAGGCAGTGACTGGGGGTTAGTCTCGTAGTACAGCCAGGCGAACTCGGCCTTGCTCAGGGCCAGCCGGGAGAGCGCCATCGTGTCCTTCTTCTCCAGGCCGCTGACGTAGGCCCGTACCAGCGCCTCGCGCGACGGAGCTCCTCCGCCGAACTCAGCCACGCGAGGGAGGTGTTGGCGGAAGCGCCGAAGCGCCTCCGCCCGCGGGATAGTGCTGTCTACGACCTGGGTGGTCTGCGCAGGCTGAGAGTGCCGTGCCCTCTCGCACCCCGCGCTTCCCACGACGAAGGTCGCCAGAAAAACAGTGACTTCAATTCGCCGCGTAGACAGTCCAGCCACTCCACCACTTGGCACCGGTTGGATCGCCGGCGCCGAGGTAAGCCGTGTTCACCCAGCTGCCACCGAAGTACGCGCCGACACGGCCCGCCGGGGCATTGGCGCCGCCGGTGTTGGCCGGTGAGCCCGCCTTCGGGGTCCAGTCGAGCGCGGTGAGCGTGAGGTTGATCCCCGTCAGCGTGTCTACCGAGACCGTCGAGCCGAACTGCTTGAGCGTCGCCAGGCGCGCGGTGGGGTAGTTCGCGGCGGTGGCGAAACCGTTGTTGATGGTCACGGCACCGGTGTCGATGTTGAACGCGTTCTGGGCGAGCAGGATGTTGCTGATCTGGAGCGAGTCCTTGCCGCCGTTGCCGATAAACAGGGAGTCGGTCCACGCATCGCGCACGTTGATGCCGATACCCTTCCACCGGCCCATGATGCCATTGATGAACACGCCGCCCGTGCCACGACGCCACGTTCCGCCGTTGCCATCGTTCGGCACGCCGGTCAACTGTCCCGGGCCGACCATCGTGAAGTTGCCGAAGACGGGCATGGAGTAGGGCGTGCTGGCGCCGGTCGCGGTCAGTGTGCAACCGCTCACGCCAGGATCACATCCGTCGCCTTCAAAACCACGCGGATCGGTGGAGAAGACGCCTGCACCGGTCTGGGGCGTCGGGATGCGCGTCTGGAGCGCGATCAGGAACTGGTTGCGTCCCACGTACCCTTCGGTCCAGTCGAAGTGATCATCGCCTGACTCGTACTAGACCAGGTAACGGCCGTCGACCGCGCCGCCCCACCACTCGAACGAATCGTCGAGACCCATCAGCGTCTGGATGTACTCGTAGGTGGTGCCTTTGCCGACCGCATACGAGGAGAGCGAGTTCAGCTCCTGGCCGGCGCCGTTGGACACGTCGAAGCCGGCGAACTCGATCCGGACGTACTTCAGCGTGCCGCTGTTGTCGTTGTTGTTGGTGCCGCCGGCATAGTTCTCGGCCTGGCCCGCCGCCGTGCCCTCGGTGTTGATCGGGGTCCCGGTGCGGTTGATGATGCCGTTGCCGATGATGATGATCCCGCCCCAGTCGCCCGCCTTGCGGTTGCCCGCGGCGCGCGCGGACGTGAAGACGATGGGCTGGGTCAATGTGCCGGTGGCGTTGATCTTGGCGCCACGCAGGATCCACAGGGAGCTGCCGGCTACGGTGGTATCGCCGACGATTTTCGTGCCGGCCTGGATGGTCAGTGTCGCGTTGTTGGTGACCTTGATGTAACCGCTGAGCGTGTACACCGTGTCCGCGAACAGCGTGCGGTCAGCGGTCACGTTCGCGGTGAGCTTGGCAGCGCAGTTGGCCGTGCAGCCGGTGACGGGTGCCACCGGGTCGTCGCCGCACGCAGCCAGGCCCAGGCCCAGCGCGAGGATGGCAAGAGACCACCGTTCCTTCATTGAATCCTCTCGGAAAATTGGTTCATTGTTGGGAGGGTTTTTCCGAGGGCTAAGCAATATCCGGAGCGTCTCGCCCGGGTGAAGGCCTTGTCACATTCAGGTGACTGGCCACTGAGCCGCTGATGTCGCGGAAGCCGCAGAAAAAGACGCTGACCGAGGATTGTCAGCGTGCCTTTTCTGCGCAGTCTGCGGCGTCTGCGGCTAGAAGGTCCAGCTGAGGCCCATCCCGAAGGTGCGGCCGGTGCGGTACTCGCTGCGGATCACGCTGCCCTGCGTGGCACGGTAGGGTGCATTGAGCAGGTTCTTCGCATCCAGCTTCAACTGTCCGCCAGCCACGAACGGCAGCTCGATCGAGGCATCCACCACGTTGCGAGCCTCTTCGTAGGTGTCGGGGCGGGGCAGCAGGCCTGCCTCGCTGATCCGGCGGCCGACGACATTGTAGAGGACGGTGGCGTTCAGCCGGCCGGCCGGGTGGGCATAGGCCAGCCCGGCGTTGGCCACATATTTCGACTGGCCGACCATGGGCCGCTTCTTGTTCGTGTTGCTGGACTGGCTGAGCGAATCGGTCTCGATTGTGCTCTGCATCAGCGTGGTGTTGGCGAACACGCTGAACGACTGCCAGCTCTCCGTCACGAATCCCAGGCCTTTACGGACCTCGAACTCCACCCCGTAGTTCCACGCGCCCTTGGCGTTCTCGAACGAGAGCTGGGGGGCGCCGGTACCGCCCACCAGGATCTTCTCGATGGGCCGGGTGAAGTGCTTGCCGAAGACCGCGACGCTCAGGACCTCGTTGTGCCCGGGGTACATCTCCCAGCGCATGTCGACGTTCTGGATCAGCGCGCGGACCAGCTTGGCGTTCCCCTTCACCGAGTAGCCGCCGAGGATATCGGAGTAGGCCACATCGGACATCTCGCGGTACTCGGGACGCGAGAGGGTCTGGGTCGCCGAGAGGCGCAGGTTCTGCCGGTCGGTCAGCTGCATCGACAGTGCGAGTGACGGGAGCACGTCGATGTCGTCCAGCTTGCCGAAGGACCCGGCGCCCTGCGCCGTCACCGTGTTGACCCGGATGAGCGCCCGCTCCAGGCGCGCGCCGCCGACCAGCCGGAACCGCGTGGCGAAGGCGAGGTCGAGCTGGGCGTAGCTCGCGAAGAGACGCTCGCTCGCCGTGTACTTGCCGCCGTTCGCGTTCTGGCTGAGGAACAGCTTGCCGGCCAGCGCGTTAGTGGGGCCGAGGACGGTTTCAGCGGCCTGCGACTTTTCCGCATCGGTCAGCCCGGGGCCGAGCAGGTCGAACGCGCGGGTGTCGGCATCGCGATCGGCCATGCGGCCGAACATGCCGACCTTGATGGAGCTGCGGGCATCGCCGAGAACCAGCTTGAAGTTCGCGGCACCGTCGAGGGCATCTTCCGCGAGGTCACTGAAGGTCCGTGTTGCAGACCGCGCGCCGGCCATCCACATCGTGGGCTGTGAGGCGCCCGTCGTGGTGTCCACGTTGGCCTCGTACACGAGGTCCGACCGGTCCGGCTCGTAGCGTGACACGCCGGATGTGGTGGCGGACCAGTCGAGCGTGTGGCGGCCGCCGAGCAGGTGCTCGCCCACGAGCTGCGTGGACCGCACCGTGCGCTCGGTGAACGTCAGCCGGGTGATGTCGAAGGTCCGGCCCAGGTCCTCGTTGAACCCGGCCATGTGCGTGGCCTGGTTGTCGCCGCCCCGGGTGTAGGCGTTGTTCATCGAGAGCTTGGTGGACGACCCGGGGCGCGTGCTCAGGTTAAACAGGCCGCCCCAGAGGACGCCGGTGGTGCCGGTAGACCCCCGGTATTCGTTCTCGGGACGGACGGTGCCGCCGCTGCCCGTCACGGAAATGGCGCGCCGCTCGTTGAGCCGTACGTCATCGCCCATCGAGTAGGTCAGCGACGCGAGGTAACCCACCGGCTGTCCGAACATCGGATCCTCGCCGCCCACCGAGAGACCGAACCCGGTGTTGGGCCGGCCGTTCGCCTGGCGCGCGGTCCACACGTCGCGGAATGACGCCATGATGTTGTTGAGCGAGCCCGTGGTCTGTCCGCTCAGCGTGGTGATGTTCGCCAGGCCGGTCGGCATCTGCCGCGCGCTGCCCGCGAACCCCAGCCACTCCTGGCCCACGGTCGGCGCCTTGAAGATCGTCCTGCCGGTCGCGGCGTCGTTGTAGGCAGCCGAGGTCGAGAACGAAATCTTGCGCCCCAGCGGGAACTCGCGGGTCTTGAGGTTCACCTGCGCACCCGAGAAATCACCGGGCTGCTCAGGGGTGAAGGTCTTCGACGTGGTGATCGCCTCGAGGAGCGATGAAGGAAACAGGTCGAGCGGGACGACCTTCCGCTCCGGCTCGGGGCTCGGGATACGCGCGCTGTTGAGCGACGTGGTGGTGTAGCGCTCGCCAAGGCCGCGCACCAGCACGTATTTCCCGTCTTGCACCGACACCCCGGCGACGCGCTGCACGGCCTGTCCTGCATCGCTGTCCGGCGTCTTCCGCATCAGCTCGGCCGGCAGGCTGTTCATCATCGACGGCGCCAGCCTGATTTCGTTCATCGCCGAGCTGACCGTGCCCCGCTCGGCGCTGGCTTCGACTGTGATTTCCTCGAGCTGGAAGACTTCGGAATTGAGCGTGATGTCCTGCTCGATCCCGCCGCCGGCCGGCACGATTACGCCGGCCACGCTCTTCGGCTGGTACCCGATCTTCCGCACCCGCAGCTCGATCTTCTCGTCAGCCGGGGCCTTCATGAGGATGAAGCGCCCATCCAGCGTAGTCGTCACTCCGATGGTCGAGCCGACTACGGCAACCTGCGCTCCCGCGAGCGGTGCCCCGGACGCGCCGTCCAGGATCCGGCCCACGATGCGGCCGGTGGACTGCGCCGACGCCGAGGTCGTGAGGAACGGCGCGACGAGGCTGAGCGCGACGACGGAAGCCAGGCGGAGTGCACGGACGATGGTCATTGGCAAGGTCGCTCGGAGGGAGGGATTCGTTTTCACTGTGGGGAAGCTCACCGGCGGGAGTGTCGGAATGACGACAGCAATGCAACGATTAGGTCACGACGGCAGGCCCCTTATAAGAGGAATTGCCCCAGCACTGCGCCTCCGAGGCCCAGGCAGGCGCCCGCTACCACGTCGCCGACGTGGTGGACCAGCAGCCTGACCCGCGAGACGGCGACGATCGTCGCGATCGGCAGCAGGACGGGCCCGAGCATCGGGTGAGCGAAGGAGATCGTCGCCGCCACGGCCGTCGCCGCGGCGGCATGTCCCGATGGGAACGAGTAGGGATCCGGCAGGTCCACCAGGGCGAGGAGCCGTCCGCTGGCATCACACGGGCGCGGTCTCGCCACGACTCGCTTGAGGACCTGGACCGCCAGGTGGGAGCTCACGTTCGCCACGAGCGCCGCCAGCCCGACCTTCCGTTCGTTGCCACCCAGCGCGATCAGTCCCACCGCCGCGCCGAGGGTGGCGCGCGCCCCGCCGAGGTGGGTCAGGTGCCGCATCATATCGCGACCGCCTCGGCGGGAAGCGCGGGCGCAAAGGCCTCGCGAATCACGCGGCCCTCGTAGCACTCCGGGACCGGCACGTGCAACGCCCAGAGAATCGTGGGCGGCACGTCGAGGAGCGACGTCGGGTCGGACACGACCGTGCGGCGGCGTACCGACCCGCCGGCGAGCACGAGCGGGATCGCGTCGTTCAGCGGGTGAGGGTCATCGTGCTCGGTCGGACGGACGCCGCCGCCTCCGTGATCCGCGAGCACAATCACGAGCGCGTCTCCCACCCATCGCATCAGGTCGGCGATCGCCGCGTCCACTTCCGCAGCCGCGGAGAGGTACGGCCCCGACATCCAGCCAAAGGCGTGGCCCGCCTGGTCGCAGTCCGGGAGGTACACCATCGTGAGGTGTGACTTCCCCGAAGCGATTGTTTCCGCCGCGGAGGCCGCGGTTTCCCGCGCCCGCCGCCCGCTGGCCACCAGCGATCCCGCGCCTGCCGCGGCGGCGAGTGTCCAGCTCACGGCACGGGCCGCCGGGCTCATGTCGCCGGCGACCACGGTCGTCGAGAGTCCATGCCGCCCCAGCTCGCGACCCACGGGCCGCAGGCTCGAGAGCCTCGAGAGGAAATCGAGGCCAGGCTTTACGAGCCCGTGCGTCTCCGGCGCCACCCCGGTTGCGAGCGACGCGAGGGCCGCCACCGTGGCGCTCGGCCGGATGGTGCGGGCATTTACGGCGCGGGCGTACTCCCGGCCCAGCGCATAGAGCGACGGCATCCCGCCGGCCGTAACGGCGTCCGGGCGCAGCCCGTCGGTGAGGACCAGGACTACGCGGCGCACGGTGCATCCTCGGTGACCGGCACCGGAAGCAGCTCGGCGTACTGGCGAAACAGGACTTCGTTTTCCGGGCGTATGTCTCTCGCGAGCGTGGACTCACGGGCCCGTGCGCCTATCTGGCGCCGCCGGGTCACGTCCATCGCCAACTCCACGATCCGCGCCGCAAAGCCCAGGGTGTCGTCCGGCGGCACCAGTACACCGGTTTCATCATTGGTCACGCTCTCGCGGAAACCGCCGGCATCCGCGGCGATCACGGTCATGCCCGACGCCATCGCCTCGAGCGCGACCAGCCCGCATGTCTCCGTGGGCGACGGCAGCACGCAGATGTCGGCCGAGGCGTAGAGCGTGGCGAGCGCGTCGCGGTCGAGGAATCCGAGGCGCCGCACCCACGGGAGCTCGCGGTCGATGACACGGCCCTTGGGCCCGTCACCCGCGACGAGGAAGACGGCGCGCTTGCCGAGCGCCTCGTGTGCGATTCGCCACGCGGCCATCAGGGCGTCGAGCCCCTTCTCGGGCGCGAGCCGGCCCACGTGCAGCACGAGGACCGAGTGCTCGTCGATGCCGAATCCGCGCCGCCAGTGGCGTTCGCGCCGGGACGGGTGGAAGTGCTGCGTGTCCACCCCGGTGCCCCAGACGCGCGCGCGGGGAATCCCGTGTGCCACCAGCTCGTCGCGCACCAGCGCGCCGGGTGTGTGCGTCCAGCGCGCGGGACGGTGGAACCATTCCAGCCATTTCCAGACGAGCGGCTCGAGCGACGGTACGCCGTAGTGGCGGGCGTACTGGGGAAACTGGGTGTGGAAGGACGTCACGAGCGCGACGTCTTTCTTCAGTGCGTACGCGCGCCCCAGCAGGCCCAGGGGTCCTTCGGTGGCGACGTGCACGATGTCGGGCTCGAATGAGTCGAGAAACCCCGCCAGCCGTCGCGACCGCGGCAGCGTCATGCGGATCGCGGGATAGGGAGGAAACTGGATCGACGGGAGACGCAGCTCGGGAATCGCGG
>CAMDCH010000088.1:0-9304 GCA_945889655.1 bacterium HR33 | reverse complement strand
GTGCACAGAAAGCGCTCGACCACCCAGCACCAGGTTGAAGTGTGTTCCGGAAGCCTCGAGTCCCACGTCGGTCGCCTTTACCGAGGCCGAGCTCGCCTGGCCGTACGAGATGCGCCGGAGGCGATCGTCGCGCTCCAGCGCGTTCCACGCGCGATCGTCCAGGTTGACGACCTCCGGCCCGCCGTCGCGGACCAGCGTGGACAGCAGCGCCTTGGCCGCGAAATAGGCGGAGAGGTCGCCGTGATAGTCGAGGTGGTCGTGCGTGAGATTGGTATACACGCCCGCGGCGAGCGTCACGCAAGCCAGGCGCCGCTGGTCGAGCGCGTGGGACGACGCCTCCATCACGACCTTCTTCACGCCTCGGCGTTTCAGCTCGGCGAAGGTGGCCTGGAGCTCCACCGCGCCCGGCGTGGTGAGTCCCGCGCCTTCCGGAAGCTCGGCGCCGGTGCCGTCGAACGCACCCACCGTGCCGATCGATCCCGTGTCTGCGCCGTCGGCGAGCAGGTGACGGATCAAGGCCACCGTGGTGGACTTGCCGTTGGTCCCGGTGACGCCCACGACCGTGAGCGAATCCGCCGGCCGCCCGTGCCACTCCGCCGCGGCGATGGCGACGGCCACTCGACCATCACGCACGATCACCGCCGGAACCGGATAGGGCCCCGGCCGCGACGCGAGCACCGCCACGGCACCCCTCTTTACCGCATCCGGGATGAAGCGATGACCGTCCGCCGTACTCCCCTCCACGGCGCAGAAGAGTGTCCCCGGCTCCACGCGCCGCGAGTCCTCCGTGACACGCGCAATGTCCGGCAGGACACCGGGCCGCTCGACCAGGTCCCCCACACGCTCCAGTGCAGCCACGATGGCGGCGAGGTTCACTCCTTCTCCTCCGCGATGATCTGTACAGACGTGCCCGGTTGCACGCGCGTGCCCGGCGCAGGGGAGGTCGAAACGACGGTGCCCCAGCCGCGGACGCGCACCTGGAGCCCTTCCTCATGCAGACGGCGGGCCGCGGCGCGCATCGTGAGCCCGCGAACATCCGGGACCACGCGGCGGGAGGAATCGGGTGCCGTGACGGCGGGCGGCCACGCAACGACGTAGGGGACGCTCCCGGCGTCCACGGCGGGATCCGGCTCCGGCGCAACCGGGGCCGGGCCCTTGAGGCTGGTGCGGTCGAGCGACCCGGTCTGCGCCGCGAGGAGCTGCTCGAGCACCGACCGCGTCACCGGGGCAGCCGTGAGCCGCGCGTACGCGCCCTTCGGATCGTCCAGCTTCACCACCATCACGAGCTGCGGGTGCTCGGCGGGAAAGAGGGACGCAAAGCTCGCCGTGTAGGCGCCGGGGATGTATTGGCCATTCGGTCCGGCGCGACGCGCGGTCCCGGTCTTTCCAGCCACCTCGTAGGTTGCCAGCGCCGCGGTGGTCCCGGTGGCGCCTTCGAGCGAAACGACCCCGCGCAGCATCTCGCGCAGCTGGAGCGCGATCTCCGCGGGCACGACTCGGCGCACCGGCTCCGCGGCATGCGTGTACACAGTCTTGCCGTCATTCCCGCGAATCATTTTCACCAGCGATGGCTGGAGCATGAGCCCGTCGTTGGCGATGGCGGCATACGCCTGGGCCAGCTGCAGCGGCGTGACGGCGATCTCGTAGCCCATCGCGAGGCCGGCGGCCGTGGTGCCGCTCCACTCGTGCGGCGGTTCCAGTATCCCGGGAGACTCCGATGGAAACTCCACGCCGGTCGGCGCCCCGAAGCCGAAGCGGCGCAGCATGTCGAACTGTTCGGCGTGCTGCAGCCGCGATGCGAACTTCACGATACCGATGTTGGATGACACGGCGATCACCTCGTCGAGCGTCATCCATCCCTGCGGGTGGTCGTCGGTGATCGGCGTGGGGCGCAGGGGGATCTTGTACTTCCCGCCCTCGCCCCAGACGGAGTCGGTGGCGCGCACCCGGTCGAGCGCGAGCAGGGCGGCGGCCGCGAACAGCTTGGCCGTGGAGCCCGGCTCGAAGGGCGAGGTGAACGCGCTGGCTGGAATGCCGCCTTCGGCCGATTGCGACGAGACCGCGAGGAGCTCGCCGGTCCGCGGGTCCATGACCACGATGTCGCCGCCGCCCGCGCGGAACCGCTGGATGGCATCCGCCAGCGCGCGTTCCACGATGTCCTGGAGGTCTGCGTCTATAGTAAGGAAGACGTCACCCCCGGCCGTGGGAAACGCATCCAGGCGCGACGGCGATTCGTACTGCCGGCCCGATCCATCCCGCAGGACCACCGCGCTCCCCGGTTTTCCCGCGAGCACCGAGTCGAGCACCCGCTCGATTCCATCGGCCTCGCGGCCATCGGCCGCGGGCCGGCCGAGCAGCGCACGGGCGAACTTCGGGTCGGGATAGAAGCGCGCGAACTCGCCGGTGAGATGCACCCCGCGCATTTCGCGCAGCGGGGTCACGCGGGTGGAGTTGAACGGACCGTGGAAGTAGGCGTAGCGTTTCTTCAGCGCCCGCTCGACCTCGCGCTGCGAGATGCCGAGGGTGGAGCCAATCTTCCGCGTGTCGTTGCGGGGATCGCGGAGCTCGTTGGGCGCGATGCCGACGTGGAAGGTTTCCTGCGTCGACGCGAGCGGGACCCCGTTGCGGTCGTAGATATTTCCGCGCCGGGCCGGCAGGATCACGTGCTGGGTGCGCTGGGACCGAGCCATCTCGGCGTAGCGCGCACCGCGCACCAGCTGGATCTCGGCGGCGCGGCCGAGCAGCGCCGCGATGCCGAGCGCGAAGGCGGCCTGGATCACGCGGAGCCGAGTGCCGGGTTTAGCCATGGTCAGCGAGGCTCGGTCTTCGGGACCTGGAGGATGATGATCTCGCTGTCGGCCGGGAGCTTGAGGCCCAGGCCCTGCGCGCGCGGGATCAGCACCGTCCGGCTGGAGGCGGTGCGGATGCGGCGGAGGAGGTCGGCCTTCTGGCCTTCCATCATGGACCGCTGGGTGCGGGTGTCACGGAGCTTGCCCGCGAGAACGACGGACGCGGTGCCCCGGGTGACGACCCACGCGAGGATGAGGAGGAAGAAGCCGAGCCAGAGGCCCAACCAATGCCTCCCCTTCATGAAGGCTCGCCCCCCGCGCGCCCACTCCCCTGCCCCCTGTCCCTTACGGGAGAGGGGGACGAGACGAAGACCCGAAGTTTTGCGGACCGGGCCCTGGAGTTCCGGGCTATCTCGGCCTCAGATGGTAGGATCGGCTTGCGGGGCGTGACCTCGCCGAGGGGCTTGCCGCGGCAGGTGCAGATGGGCTGGCCCGGGGGGCAGATGCAGGAGCGGGCCCACTCGCGGAATTCGTTTTTCACGATCCGGTCCTCCCCCGAGTGATAGGTGATCGCGGCCAGCGTGCCGCCGGGCTCGAGCGCGTCCCGGAAGGCGGGCAGCGCGGTCGCAAGATCCTCGAGCTCTCGATTCACGGCGATGCGAAGGCCCTGGAAGATTCTCGCGAAATCTGGCGGGCCCGATTGGGGGCCCAAGGTCTCGCGAATCGCATTCACGAGATCGTCGGCGATAGCGAACGGCTGCCTTTGCCGTCTCTTCACGATGACGCGCGCCAGCTTCCTTGCACGACGCTCATCCGCGTAATCCGCGAACACCTCGGCCAGCTCCGACTCCTCGGCCTGATTCAGGACGTCGGCCGCGGTGTCCGCGTCATCCGCGCTCATCCTCATGTCCAGTTTCACGCCGGGCCTGAACGAGAAGCCGCGCGTGTCATCATCAAAATGGTGAGACGAGACGCCGAGGTCGAGCAGGATCATGCCGGGGTGGAAATTACGTACGGCCTCAAGGGCTGCCGGTGATCCAAATCGCGCATTGACCACCGTGAGGCGGGTGGGATCGAGCCGAGTCCGGGCGGCGGCGATGGCCGCGGGGTCGCGGTCGATGCCGAGGACCGCCGCGCCGGCCTGCTGGAAGATGGCGGCATGCCCCCCGCCGCCCAGGGTTCCGTCGACGACTCGCCTCCGACCTGCGGCCAAGGTTGCGACCTCGTGGGTCAGGACCGGTGTGTGGTAGGTCATGGAAGGTGCGAGGTGTGAGGTGCGAGGTGCGAGGGTTGCGACCCCCTCGAACCTCGCACCTCGAACCTCGAACCTCGACAAAGAAAACGGCCCCGCTCTTTGAAGGAACGGGGCCGATTGGGATGCATTTTAGTAGCCACGGGAACGGGGCTGACGGGGTTCGAACCCGCGACCTTCGCAGTGACAGTGCGACACTCTAACCAGCTGAGCTACAGCCCCCGAAAACGCTGCCCAGAACTATAACCTGTACGCTCGGGGGTTCAACGCCTCAGTCATTACTTGCACTTCCAAGCGGCCTTGGCCTTGGGGATAAAATCGACGTACGGCGCGACCCCCTTGATCAACTGGTCGGCCGTTTGCGGCTGGACACTAGCACCGATCGCCATCGCAGCCTTCATTTTCGCTATCTGATCGCTCAGACCATCGAGACCCTTGCAGTCCTTCTTGTCCTGAATCGCCTTCACATCGAACGCCTGGAGCCCGAAGAAATAGGTAAGGCCTTCGAAGAAGGCAGTCTGCGTTGTCAGTTGCTTTTTCACGTCGTTCGCTTTTGACTTCGCGAACCACTCCAGCGCCTTGTCGAGAGCGACATGTGCCTGCACCATCTTGCTCGCGGGCGTGAAGTACAGCAGCGCGACGTTCATCTTGATGTTCTCGTCGGCGCTATTCGACGCAACCTCACCGAGCAACTTATCGATCTCCGCGAGCCTGGTCTGATCAAGCGGGATGGTGCTGTCGATCTTGAGCTCCTCCGACAGCATCTGCACGGCCGCGATGCGGCTGTTGATGTCCTTCGGATCCAGCTCGGCAATCTTGCGATAGGCCGCCAGCGCACCCGGCTTGTCCCCGGACTCCTTGAGCGCCGCCGCCCGCTGCTTCCAGAACGAGACGGAGGTCGGGAATTTCTGCACCGCGACGCCCGTCCACTTGAGGATGGCGGCGGAGTTGGCCTGGAGCTGGTAGTACTTCTTCTGCGCGTCCGGGAGCTGCGCGAAGCCCGGGACAGCGTTGGGATCGTTCGTCGCACCGGCGGTGGCCAGGAGCTGCTTCATGGCCATCGAGTCCTTCTGGGCCACGGTGTCCGTCTCGTAGCGCGCTTCCATGGCCGTCAGCGAGCAGCCCCACATCTGGCCCTCGAAGCAGTAGCGGAGCTTGGTGGCCGTCGCGGCCGGATCACCCGGGGCCCGCTCGAGACCTTCGTCGAGCAACGCCACGGCTTCCTGGCTCTTCTTGATCCGGAACTGGAGCTCGGCGGCCGCCATGCGCTTGCGCATGTCGGTGGGGTCGAGTGCCAGGGTCTGGATCATGGTCGCCGCCCACGCCGCCGTGTCACCCTTGGCCTGGTACTGGCGGCCCAGGCGGTCCCACGCCTGTGCATGCAGCGAATCGCCCTTCACGGCCTTCCGGAGCGCCGAGATCTGGCTATCCGCCGGGGCCTTCATGGTCTCGAAGATGTTGGCGAGGCACATGGCGGTCGACGGATGGTTCGGATAGATCGCGAACGCCTTGGCCGCGCGGTCCTGCGCGCTGCCGTATTCCTTCTTGTCACGACGCTCGAGGCACTCGCGTGCCTTTTCCGCCGCCTTCACCTGGAGGTCCACCGAGTCGGCTACAGCTTCGGCGATCTTGTCGGCCGTGAGGCCCGCGGCCGCATTGAGATGAATCCAGCCGGAGAGACCCGAACTCCGGGAGTCCACCAGGCGGAGATGCAGCACCGGGTTGCCGCCGCTCCGGGTGACCGATCCGTGCACATACGAATCGACGTTCATGAACCGCGCGAGCTGCGTGGCGCCGTTCTCGTCCAGGATGGCATCGGGCGGGAAGCCGGAGCTGCTCAGCGCCTCGACGATCTTTTCCTTCTTCACGACGTTCAGCTTGAGCCGGAGCTTGCCGTCCACCTTCTTGCGGATGGCATCACCCAGCTGGATGGCGAAGGCGGTATCACCCGGCGTCGCGGGCATCGGCGGCAGCACGAGGAACGATTCACTGGAGCGCTGGACGGCCAGCTGGGCCGCGACGGGGGCCGGAACCATGGCGGTCCCGGCGGCCAACGCCAGGACGTACACCGCACGATAAGACGAACTGGCTAGGCGCACGCTGCGACTCCTCCGTTTAACCGTATTAACCGTACGAACACCAGGTGGATTCCACACGGGTTCAACCGATATCACCCGGGGAGAAACGAAAGGTTTCCGGGTTCCAGCACCTGCGATGGGCGAAGAGGGACTCGAACCCCCGACATCCTGCGTGTAAGGCAGGCGCTCTAACCAGCTGAGCTATTCGCCCGCCCTGCTTTTCCTGCTACAACGCCAGTCCCAGCGGGAAAAGCACGCAATACCCCGCGACCAGCAGTATCGGGGCGAAGGTAGTGTCTCCCTTAGCGAGTAGAGCGTAGCCGGCTGCCAGACACACGACGGCAGCACCCAGCAGCGCGAGATTCCGGCGTCCAAACCGGAGGCGCGCGGGCGAGCCGCTCGCATCAGGCATAACGGGGAAGCCTACAGTTAAGGTCCATATGCGTCAAGAAGTTCCGACCTGACTACCTGGGCGGCTCGCCGCCGGCCGCCACCGCTTCGAGCATTTCCTTACACTTCTTGCCCCACGGATTGAACTTGTTGGCCTTGAATCCCTGGTCCCACGTCTCCTTGGCCGTATCCTGTTCACTGGCGAACCAGTGCGCCCGTCCCAGCTCGTAGTAGGCCTGCAACAGGTTGGGTCCCAGGGCGATGGTCTTCTGAAAAAAGGTCTGCGCGTCCTCGAACATGTCCCGCGCCATGTAGACCTGGCCCAGGTAGAGGTGGGCGTAGAGTGACGCCTTCTTGTCGTTGTCGAGGCGGATGGCCTTGGACAGGTGCTCGACCGCTTCCTGGAAATTCTTCTTCTGCAGGTAGATCTGGCCCAGGTTGATGCGCGCCAGCGAGTTCGCCGCATCCTTGTTGAGCACCGTCTGGAACGTGGCGAGCGCGTCGTCGAAGTCCTTGTTCTCCATCTGCGCCCAGCCGAGGAGTGACTCCGCCTCGATGTCGCCCGGGGAGAGCTTGAGGGCCTTCTGCAATGCGACGATGGCCCCGGGGTAATCCTCCAGCGAGAGCAGGCTCCAGCCCTTCTGGATGAACGTGGAAGCGCCGATGTGATCCGCGTGGAGCGGGGCCGCCGCCACAACGGGGACGGCCTCGCCGCCGGCCGCTGCCACCATCTGCTTGTACCTGTCCACCAGGACGCGGATTTCTTCCTTGAGCGTGGAGAAGTCGGTGATCGCCTGGTCCACGGTCTTGAAGAGCCCGATGATCTCCTTCTTCACGGCGTCACGCATCTCGGCGGTCTTCGCCGCGTCCAGCCGGGCGCTGATCTGCTCGTACTGGGAGCGCAGCACGCCGAGGGTCTGGTCGCTCATTTCAGGGCACCGATGGTCTGCAGATTGGCGCGCGCCAGCTCGTTCTGCGGGTTCATCCCCAGCGCAGTCTTCCACAGCGCGGCCGCGCGCTCCTTGTCCGCCCGCTTGAACGCGATGTTGCCCAGCTTGAAGTAGACGTCGTCACCAAGGTCGGGCGCCAGCTTCACGGCCTTCTGGTAGGCCTCCCACGCCTCCTCGTAGCGCGCAGTGCGGTAGCAGAGGTCGCCCAGGTTTTTCGAGAGCTGCGGGATGGCGGTTTCGTCCACGATCGTGTCACGGAGCACTTCTTCGGCGCGCTCGACGTCGCCCACGACCTCGAGCAGCGCGGCGAGGTTGTTCCGCAGCACCGCGTTTCGCGGGAAGAGCTGCATCCCCTTCCGGATGACGACCTCCGCTTCGTCGAACGCTTCCTGGCCCGCCGCCGCCAGTGCCCGGGCCCAGTCCCAGAGCGCGGGGAGCTGCCGCTCGCCGGTCATTTCCTTGGCGCGTTCGAGGCGCGCCTGGGCCATCTGGTAGTCGCCGCGCTCCAGCGCCGCGATGGCCCACCCGATCAGGATCCGCCCGTCCTGGCCGGCCCGCGACGCCGCCTCGGCGTACGCGGCCTCCGCCTCCCCCAGCCGGCCCGCGCACTCGTAAGCGAACGCGAGGTTGTGGAGGACCGACGGACGCCCGCCCAGCCGCTCCGCGGCGTGACGGAAGCATTCACAGGCGTCGTTCCAGCGGGACTGCCGCATGGCAATGAGGCCAAGGTAGAACGACGCTCCGCCGTCGCTGGCGCGCAGCTCCAGCACGCGGCGGAACTCGCGCGCCGCTTCCTCCATCATGCCGGTCTTCAGGAACGCGAGGCCGAGGTTCCGGTACTCCTGGACCCGGATGTCGTCCACCGCGATGGCCTGGCTGCTGCGGCTCCGGCCCAGGCGGTGCGCGAAGCCGGCGGTGATCAGACCGTAGAGCGACTTGCCGACGTCGAACTCGGGGAGCCCCGAGTCCTCGATCACGGCCTGCACATCGCGCTTGCCGTCGAAGAGCGGAAGGAGGTGCTGCTGCTCGGCGGTGAGCTGGACCTGCGAGGCGATGAGGCGCTCGGTGTCCACCTTGAAGATGAGATCGAACGACGGAATCTTCTTCTCGATCAGACTCCACTCGTCGATCCGCCGGGCACCTTCCAGCAGCAGCGACTCGGGGTTGATCGAGACGAGGAAGTCCTGCGCGTCGGGGCGGACGTCGGTTTCGAAATTGAAGGAACCCTGCGACCAGGTGAAGAGGAAAAAGACGGCCTCTTCGATCTGCATCCGCATGTGGGCCTCGAGGCCCTCGCGAGTGATCGAGCCCTGCTCCACCAGGATTTCACCGATGCGCTTGCCGCGCTCGTGTCCCTGGCGCTCGATGGCGGATTCGAGCTGGGCCTGCGTGATCTTGCCCGCCTTCACCATCAGGTCGCCCAGCCGGTCGCGGCGGTTGACGATCGACGCGTAGGAGATGCGTCCCTTGTCGAAGTAGATGTAGCCGAACTGGTTCCGGTCCGCGACGGACAGGCAGCCGCTCTTCCCGCCCAGCGTGAGGAGCTGGAGGACGTCGGCGAGCGACGCTTCCTTGAGGCTGCCCCTGATCGCCATGCTACAGCTCCTCGATCAGCCGGTCGCCCGTGTCGGGCCACCGCCAGACCGTCTTTTCGCGGCTGCGGATCGTCGCGAGCGGGGTCACGATGAGCCCGCTGGTGCGGACCCCCGACGAGGCGCGCGGCTGGACCGGCGCGGCCCCTTCGAGCAACCCCCGGGCGAAGCCGATGTCCGGCGCGAGCCCGTCTGCCTCGGCCGCGCGCAGCACGCGCTGGACCGCGCCGGAGAGCACCCGGATCGACTCGGC
>CAMDCH010000087.1:0-9561 GCA_945889655.1 bacterium HR33 | reverse complement strand
TGGGCCCAGGTGGCCAGGCCGCGGTCGACGAAGAACACCACGCCGGCCTCGCGCGCGCCCGGTGATCCCGGCTCACTCGGCAGGATCTGGCTCGTGATCGCTTCCACGTCCGCCGCCTGCTCCGGGGTCAGAAACTCCCAGGCCGCGCCCGTTCGGGCGGCACCACTCGCGTGTGCCAGTGCCGCGCGCACTTCATCAGCGGGTCCGGCCAGCCAGAGGGCGGCGAACGTCGAAGAGGAGAAGGAAAGAAAGCCACGGCGGTCCTGGAGCATGCCAGACCTACGGTAGAAGGTGCCAGATGTTACGGCGCCGAGGACCACGCGGCAATGCGCCCCGAGGGATAAGTTGGAACTATGCGCACTTGCCTCGTGGTACTCGCCGCCGCCTTCTGCGTTACCGGGCGCGCCCAGTCGCAACCCAGTCTAACCGACCAGCAATCCGGAACCACCGCGTTACTCCAGGCCATCTCGGTCATGAACGAGCGCGTGGTGTGGGTCAGTGGTCATAAGGCGACCTGGTCCCGCTCGCTCGATGGCGGCGCGACGTGGACAACGGGCACCGTTCCCGGCGACACCACGCTGCAGTTCCGCGACGTGCACGCCGTGGATGGAAACACCGCGTTCCTGCTCGGCTCGGGAACGGGGCCGGCCTCGCGGATCTACTTCACGTCGGACGCGGGAAAGACCTGGAGGCTTCAGCACACCAATCCCGACTCCGCCGGCTTCTACGACTGCATGGATTTCTGGGACCGGAACAACGGTCTCGTGTACGGCGACGAGGTGGGTGGCCAGCTGGTCGTCCTGCGCACGACCGACGGCGGAGCGCAATGGTCCCGTGTGCCAGGACTGCCGGCGGCGCTCAAGGGCGAAGGCGGGTTTGCCGCGAGCGGGACGTGCCTGGTGTCCCGGCAACCCGGGCATGCGTGGATCGGCACGGGTGCGGGCCTGGGCGCCCGGGTGGTTCACACCGGCGACCGCGGCGCGACATGGGGCGTGGTGACGACAGACATCTTCCACGCGACCCCGGCGTCGGGTATCGCCACGCTGTCATTCCTCGATTCGCTGAACGGGTTCGCCGCCGGCGGCGACATCGGTGATCTCAACAACAAGGTCCCTAACATCGCGATCACCACTGATGGCGGGAAAACCTGGTCAATGAAGAGCAGCCCAGGCATGACCGGAGCGATTTACGGCTCCGCGTATGTCCCCGGGCGCCTAACACCGACCGTAATTGTCGTGAGTCCGAAGGGGGCAGAGTACAGCATCACGAATGGCGGAACCTGGATGTCGCTATCGGCGAAGAGCTACTGGGCGGTTGGATTTGCTGCGAACGGCACGGGTTGGATGGTTGGCCCCGGCGGCCGCATCACAAAACTGGTTTTCTAAACGAGAATCGCCGGTTTACCGGCTTTCCAGCCGAGAGGCGGCTTTAGCCGTCGTCCGCCGGTCGCTAGAGGAGAGACCGCTGCCCGTCGGGTGGCGCCGTGAACCCGAAATGCTTGTACGCCGCCGCCGTAGCCGCGCGCCCGCGCGGCGTACGCTGCAGATAGCCCTGCTGGATCAGGTACGGCTCGTAGACTTCCTCCACCGTCCCCGGATCTTCGCCCACCGCCACCGCGATCGTGTTCAGGCCCACGGGCCCGCCGTCGAATTTCTCGATGATGGTCTTGAGGATCCGCGCGTCCATGTCGTCGAGACCGTATTCATCCACGTTGAGACGCAGCAGCGCTTCCTGCGCCACCGGCTTTGTGATCACCCCATCGGCGCGGACCTGCGCATAGTCGCGAACCCTGCGCAGCAGGCGGTTGGCGACGCGCGGGGTTCCCCGGCTCCGGCGGGCAATTTCGGACGCGCCCTCCGGCTCGATGGCGATGTCGAGAATTCTCGCCGAGCGGGTCACGATTTTCTTCAGGTCTTCCGTCGGGTAGTAACCCAGCCGTTCCACCAGTCCGAACCGCGCCCGCATCGGCGGCGTCAGCATGCCGTAACGGGTTGACGCCCCGATCAGCGTGAACGGCTCAACCGTCACGGGCACCGTCTGCGCATTCGGGCCCTCCGCGATGCGCACGTCCACCCGGTAGTCCTCCATCGCGGGATAGAGGAACTCCTCGAGCACCGGGCGGAGCCGGTGGATCTCGTCGATGAATAGGATGTCGCGCGGCTGGAGGCCGGTGAGCAGGCCCACGAGGTCGCCCGGTTTTTCGAGCACCGGGCCACTGGACGTGCGGATGTTGACGCCCATTTCCTTCGCGATCAGCAACGCGAGCGTCGTCTTGCCGAGCCCGGGCGGTCCGAAGAAGAGCGCGTGGTCCAGCGGCTCGCCGCGGTGCTTCGCCGCGTCGATTGCGATCTGAAGGCTCTCCTTCACCTGCTCCTGGCCCACGAACTCGTCCAGGCGGGACGGGCGGAGTGACGCGTCGGACGCCGCCTCGTCGGGCAGCGCGGCGGGGGTGGTGATCTCAGGCCTGCTCACGGCTCGCCTGTCGCTTGGCGTTGGAGAAGGCGTTCCAGCGGACCGGTCGGTCGTCCGCCTCGATGCGATGCGCCGTGTGGCAGGTGACGCACCGGTCCACCGCGCGGGTCGCCGCGTCGCTCACCAGCTTGCGGTTGGTCGACCGGCAGACGGTGCACTGCCATTCCGCGGTCTTCATTTGCCCCTCGTCAGCATCTGGAGCGCGCCACGAATCAGCTCGGCCGGTCCGCTGGATCCATCCACGGAAATCGCGACGCGCACCGCGCGGTCCGCATCCGCCGGCGAGAATCCCAGGTTGACCAGCGCCTGGACCGCCTGCTCTGCCACCGGCGGCATCGAGGCGGCGGGCGCGCCCGGCGCCTGGAGGTCGCCGAACTTGTCCTTCAGCTCGATCACCATCCGTTCCGCCGTCTTCTTCCCGATCCCGGGAACAGTGCAGAGAGTCGCGAACTCGCTCTCCTTGAGCGCGCGCACCACGCGCGGCGCGCCGAGGGCCGAGAGCAACGCCAGCGCGATTCGCGGACCGACACCGGTCGCGTTGAGCAGGCGCTGGAAGACCGTGCGGTCGTAGTCGGCATCGAAACCGAACAGCAGCCACCCATCGTCGCGCACCACCAGCAGCGTTCGCAGCTCGACCTGTGCACCTTCGGCGGGCAGGCGTTCAAGCACGCCCAGCGGGACCGACATCTCGTAGCTCACGCCGCCGGGCGTGGCCACCGTGACCCGCTCGCCGGTCTTCGCGGCGAGAACTCCCCGTACCGCGGAGATCACTTGAGCCGCTTTCCCCTGCGAATGAGATAGGTGAGTGCCACCGCCACCCCGTCGGCCGCGTCGCTGGGCGTCGGCGGTGCCGCGAGACGCAGGAGCTGCTGGACCATGTAACCCACCTGGGACTTGGCGGCGCCGCCGCGGCCCACGATGCTCTGCTTCACCTGCGCGGGAGGAAATTCGGCGATGTCCATACCGGCCTGCGCCCCGGCGAGGAGAATCACGCCGCGAGCCTGGCCCAGGACCACGGTGGTACGAACATTTTTTCCATAGAAGATGCTCTCGACCGCGAGCGCGTCGGGACGGTGGCGCTCGATGAGCTCCGTGACCCCCGTGTAGATCTGGTCGAGCCGCTGCCACATCGTATCACGGGAGTTCGTGCGGATGACACCGCACTCGAGGAGCTTGCCAGGGCGGCCGTTGGCGGGTTCGACCACGCCGTAGCCGGTGACTGCCGTGCCGGGATCGATTCCCAGCACCCGGAACGTCACCCGCCGACCGCGGCCAGGGTTTCGGCGTCGATGTCGAAGTTGCTGGACACCTTCGCTACGTCCTCGTTCTCCTCGAGCATTTCCATCACGGTCAGCAGCCTCTCGGCGTCCTTGCCTTCGACCTTGACGGTGCTCTTGGGGATCATCGTGAACTCGGCGGAGCCGGTCTTGAACCCGCGCTGCTTCAGGCCGTCCTGCACTACATGGAGATTGTTGGGCGTGGTGGTGATGATGAACTGGTCGCCGTCACGGACCATGTCGTCCGCCCCGGCTTCGAGCGCGGCTTCCATCACCGCGTCCTCGTCGATCTTCGTGCCGTCCAGCGAGAGCTGGCCCTTCCGTTCGAACATCCACGCCACGGAGCCGGTGCTGCCCAGGTTGCCGCCGTACTTGGAGAAGATGTGGCGGATGTCGGCCACCGTCCGGGTCGGGTTATCGGTCGTAGCCTGGATCAGGATGGCCGCGCCGCCGGGACCGTATCCTTCATAGATCAGCTCTTCGTAGGTGATGCCTTCGAGCTGGCCGGTGCCCTTCTTGACCGCGCGATCGATGTTGTCGGCCGGCATGTTTTCGGCCTTGGCCGCGTCGATCGCCGTGCGCAGGCGCGCGTTGCCGTCTGGATCACCGCCGCCGGCCCGCGCCGCGACCGTGATTTCCTTGATGAGCTTGGTGAAGAGGGCGCCCCGCTTGTTATCGGTGACGGCCTTCTTGTGCTTGATCTGTTTCCATTTACTGTGGCCAGCCATAGTGCCGAAAAATATACGCCCCGCCGCTTGAAGGCGGCAACGCAACCGCATAGCCTTCTCGCCGTGCCCCAGTCCGGATTTACCCGCCCGGCGCTCTGCGCCGTCTTCCTCTGCCTGGCAGCCGCCGGCTGTCGTGGCGAAAAGCAGCCCGGGCCACAGGCCTCGGTGACCGAGCTGCTGGCCGGCATTCCCGTCTACCCGGGGGCGCGAGCCATGTCGACCGCCGCTGGCGCCGACGCGGCGCAGGCCGGATTCCTCACGGACCGTCCCGCCGACAGCGTCGCCGGCTGGTACCGGGACTGGTTCGCCCGGGATGGGTGGTTGATCGGTGGAGACCTGCGCGCGCCCGACGGCTCCACCAGTCTCCACGCCGAGAAGGCGGGGCGTCCCCTCTGGCTCCTCGTCAAGCCGCTCGCTGGTGGTCTCGGTTCGCAGTTCTCGGTCATCGGGGCCGAAACCGACAGCGCGACCGCAGCCAGCCGGACCAACTGAGCGCCGTGACCACGTCGGCGCTGCGCGGCAAGGTGCTCGCCGCCTATGTCACGCTGTGCCTGGTGTGGGGTTCCACCTTCCTCGCCATCCGGATCGGCGTCCGCAGTTTCCCTCCGGCCCTGTTCTCCGGCACGCGGTTCCTGGCCGCCGGGCTGATCGTGCTCGCCATCGCGCTCGCGCTTGGACGAAAGATGCCGCGAAAGGCGGACTGGAAAACCGCCTTTGTTGTCGGCGCCCTGTTGCTGACCCTGGGCAACGGGTTGGTGGTCGCGGGCTCGCGGTTCGTGGAGTCCGGTACCGCGGCGATCCTGGTCCTGGGCGGGGCGCTCTGGATGTCGCTGCTGGATGCGGTGATTCCCGGCAGCGAGGCGCGCGTCACCCCCTCCCAGTTTGCCGGGCTCATCGTGGGATATGCGGGGACGCTGCTGCTGAACGGTGGAAACCTCGAGGCGCTCCGCCGCGCCGACTGGCGTGGCCCGCTCTTCTTCATCGGGTCGAACATCTGCTGGGGTCTCGGAACCGTTTACTCCAAGCGCCACCCCGTAGACGGCTCGCCGGAAATGCAGTCGGCCATCCAGATGATCGCCGGCGGCGCCATGCTGGTGGTGATCGGGACGATCTTCGGTGAGTGGAGCGGGTTCGCGCCAACGGCTACCGGCTGGAGCGCGATCCTCTACCTGATGGTCTTCGGATCCATCGTCGGGTACAGCTGCTTCGTGTACGTCCTGCGGCACACCTCCCCCACGATCACCTCGACCTACTACTACGTGAACACGGTGATCGCGATTCTCCTCGGCGCTGCCGTCCTGCACGAGCAGATAACGGCTCGCACCGTTGCCGCCGTCATCCTGGTCATTGGGTCGGTGATCTGGGTGCAGCGAACCGGGCGCTCCGCAAACACACCTACGTAATTCACGCACCGCCCGCTTTCGCAGCCGCGCCGGGCACCGGATTGTGGCGTCCGCGCCAGAGTCCCATGACGGTGTAGAGTTCAACCTGATGCGTTAGCGCCACTTGGATAACACTCCATGCGTAAATCCCCGCGGTATGCGTCGTGCCAATGCATCGCCACATGAGTGACCCCTCCGTCATCATCATCCGCTTTTCATCCCCCGACGCCGATCTCTGGCGCTCCCTCGTTGAGGAGACGGGCCTGTCTCTTTCGTACCTGGCTCCGGGGGACGTCAGCGCGGTTCCCCGGGCATCGGCGGTGGTCCTGTCGGCCGCGGGTAACGAGGCCGCTGCCGTCGAATGGATCGAATCCCACCCCGCGTCTCCCGGTGTGCCCATCTACGTCGTCGGGACCGATCCCGGGCGCCGCGTGGCCGTACGCGCACTCACTGCCGGCGCGGCGGATTACTTCGCGCTGCCCGATGACATCGAGCTGCTCCGCGCTGCGTTGCGGGGAGCGCAGGTGGCCGCAAATCCCGGCGGGACGCCGGAAGGCCCTCGGCCGACACAGCTCGACGAAATCGCAAGCTGGGCGGCCCGTGCCGCGCTCGATGCCAACGGCGGAAACGTCAGCCAGGCCGCGCGCCAGCTCCACATCTCGCGCGGCCGCCTTCGCCGCCTCGTGAAAGTGTCCGCGCCTGGGGACGAGTGAAATCCCGCGGTCCGGGATGAACCAGGTGTCGCCGTCCGGGCGGCATACGCCCTGCAAAGTCAGGACGCTGTTCGTCCACTTACGGAGACGCTCATGAAATTCCTTGTTACTGCGGTCATTGCCGCCCTGCTCGCGCAGGCAGCCTGCCGTAATACGGGCAGCTCGGTGTACGCGCCGCCGGTCATTTCTGACGGGCAGCACACCGTCGGGTGGTCGACACCCGCCGCGCCGCGGTTTGCCGCGGGTCGCGGACCCGCGGGAGCTAATGGCCTCACGGCGACGTCCCCGTCGATCACCACCAGCACGTTCTGGGTCTACACGAACCGGGAAGTAAACCAACGGGTCTCCGTGCTCGGGCCGAACGGCTGGCAGGAGTACGTGGCGTTCATGGTTCCATGGGGCTCGCTGCTGCGCCGGCCGGACGGGACCTCCTTCACGTCGGTTGATTCCATCGCGATGACGATCACGCTGGATCTCCAGTCGCTCCAGGTGGAAATGGAGCCGAGGGGGCTGGCGTTCAATCCCCAGGTGCCGGCGCGTCTCAGCATCTCGTATGCCGATGCCACGCTCGATCTCGACCGCAACGGGAGCGTGAACTGGATCGACGAGTACATCAGCCAGGTGCTCCTCGGCGTGCGCGAGCGCCAGCATCCGGGCGACCCCTGGCTGGTCGTGCCATCGCTCAACGACATCATCTCGCAATCCCTGTCGGTCGATATCCGCCGCTTGAACGGCCATGCCGTTTCCTGGTAGGTGGACGGAGCCGTGGTCGTGGGGAGGTGGGACGGCTGGACGGATTGTTGCGGGAGACGAACGCCTGGGTCTCAGGTGTCCGGGTCGAGCAGGTCCTCGAATCGCATGAATCGCTGGTAGAAGTAGAGATCCACGAAACCGGTCGGGCCGTTCCGGTTCTTCGCGACGAGCAGCTCCGTCGCACCCTCCACCCCGCCGCCGGGCCGGTACATCTCCTCGCGATAGAGCAGCAGGACCACGTCGGCGTGCTGCTTCACCGCGCCCAGCGCGGTGAAATCCTCGAGCTTCGGGCGCGGGTCGTTCCGCGTGGGGGTGAACGCGCCGAGCTGCGAGACCGCGAGGCACGCGACCTGTCGTTCCAGCGCCATCGCCTTCAACGCGCGGAGCGTCGCAGCATTGTCTTCGTCCTGGCTGGCCCGCGTAGCGGGCGGCGGGAGCAGCTCGAGGTAGTCCACCACGATGAGCGCGGGGTGATGCTGCCAGGCCGAAGCCAGCGCCTCGTCGAAATGCTGGCCGACCAGCGGCTGCACGACCAGCGGCAGGTTGCGGATGAAGAGGGTCGCGGCGCGCATGGCGGCGCGCTGCTCCTCGGACAGTTCCGCGTTGCGCATGCTGTCGATGGAGGTCTTGCCGCGGATCGCGACTGCGCGCTCCATGAGCCGGTCTTCGTCCATTTCGCCGGAGAAGAACACGACCGGCAGTCCCTTCGCCGCGGTCCGCAACGCGAAGGCGAGTGCCAGGGACGATTTGCCGGAGCCCACGTCGCCGCCGAGCGCGACCAGGTCGCGCCGGCGGAAGCCGCCTCCCAGCACGCGGTCCACCGAGGGAAACCCCGTCGGCACCGAGTCGGGCGACACCGCTCCCTTCGGCTGATCGTCCACCCGCTGGATCAGGTTCGAGAGCGACTCCCGGACCCGCTTCTTCCCGGCCATGTCTAGCTCCTCGATTCGCGCACGGCTTCCCGCGCGGCCTTCGCCGCAACCGCCATCGCATCCGCCGCGGCCGTGCTCACTGCCTCGCGCGCCGGCGCCACCAGCTGCTGCAACCCGATGACCGCCGAGTGCGGGGTGGCCTCGGCCAGCTCCCGCACGCCGCCCGCGAGCGCACGACGCAACGGTGAAGGTAATGCCAGCGACCGCAGCCGACGCTCGAGCCCCGTGACGCGGCTCTTCTGCCCGCGCGCGCTCAGCGGCGCGGGCGGCAGGAGGCCGCCGCAGGCCCGCACGAACAGCCACAGGGCGAAGACGCCGTTCCGGCGCTGCCCCGGGGCCGACGCGGCGAGCACCTCGAGCAACCGCTCCTCGGCCGGCGCCAGCGGCTCGATAGGAAATGACATTGCGGCCAAGATAGCGCACCCGCCTGCCTATTAGCTTTCGGGACATGACCCGCCCCAAGACCATCCTCTGGGTCGACGACGAAGTCGATGCCCTGTCGGCGCACGCGCTATTCCTTGAAGAAAATGGTTTTCACGTCGAGCGCACGCCGCACGGCGACGATGCGCTCGCCCTCCTCCGGAAGCAGCCCTATGGCGTCGTCCTGCTGGACGAACAGCTTCCCGGCCGTCGCGGCCTGGAGCTGGTAGGAGAGATCCGGGCCATCGATCCCACGGTCCCGCTCGTGATGGTGACCAAGAGCGAGGAGGCCGGCACGATGCGGGAGGCGATCGGTATCGAGATGGATGACTATCTCGTGAAGCCGGTGAACCCCCGCCAGGTGCTGAGCGTCGTGACCCGCCTGCTGGAAGGCGACCGCATCCGCGAGCAACGGCTCGCGCGCGACTTCGTTCTCCGGTTCCGCGAGCTCCAGGAGCGCCGCGGCGCGCGGATGGGCTGGCGCGAGTGGATCGACCTGGTAGCGGAGCTTGCGAGCTGGGAGGTCAGGCTCGCCGCCGGAGACCAGACGGGCCTGCGCGAGGCGCTCTCCACGTTCCAGGCCACCCTGCACGACGACTTCGCCCAGTTCATCGCCCGGAACTACCCGAAGTGGCTGGCTGATCCGGCACGCGACCGACCGCCGCTCTCGGTGGACGTGGTCGGCGAGTTCCTCACGCCGCTCATCAAGTCCCGCGGCAAGGCGCTCTTCATCGTGGTCGATTGCCTGCGCCTCGACCAGTGGGAAACGCTGAAGCCCGATATCGCCGAGCTGTTCGACATCGAGGTGTCGCACTACTACGGCATCCTGCCCAGCGCCACGCCGTTCTCCCGCAACGCCATCTTCAGCGGGCTGTTCCCCGTCG
>CAMDCH010000086.1:0-9630 GCA_945889655.1 bacterium HR33 | reverse complement strand
GTGAGGCCGCGGAAGACTCTTGCCAACCGCAGACGTTGCCCGTAGAACGCCATGACGGACCACAACTTACGGTCCATGGCGGAAAAATCAAGTAATTTCTTTACCTATTACAGCAAAGTTTACAGGGTGGGTTAACAAATTCTGACCATTTTCCCTAACAAACTACGTAAAGCTAGCAATATCAATATCTTACGGATACTCTTGATCGGCGGGCTACCGCGCCGCCTGGGCGGTCAGCCCACTGCCAAGCACGGCGAGCAGTCCCTGCAAGGCTTCCACGTCGGCGGGTTTTACGAGGTGATGGTCGAATCCTGCTTCGCGCGCGCGGCGACGGTCATCTTCCTGGCCCCACCCGGTGAGCGCGACGAGCGCGACGTTCCGGTCCGGATGCTCCGACCGAATTCTCCGCGCCACCTCGTACCCATCCATCCCCGGCAGCCCGATGTCGAGCAGGACCACCGCGGGCTCGTATTCTGCGAACTGGATCATCGCCTCCTCGCCGTCGCGGGCCACGGACACGTCCGCGCCGAGGAACCGGAGGATCATCCCGAGGCTGTCCGCCGCATCCCGGTTGTCATCCACCACGAGGATGCGCTTGAGTGAAAGGCCGCCCTGCCCCACGCGGACGTCGGCAACGCGGGACCCGGCTTCAGCGGCGAGCGGCAGGCGCAGGATGAACTGGCTACCGGTCCCGGGCCCTTCGCTCTGCGCGGTGAGCGTGCCGCCGTGCATCTGCGCGAGGCGCCGGCCGAGCGCGAGGCCGATGCCGAGCCCGGCATGCCGGCCCCCGCTGGGGCGGTCGCCGCGGGTGAACATCTCGAAGATCCGCGGGAGCGACTCGATGACGATTCCGGAACCGTTGTCGCGCACGACGATCTCCACCCACCCGTCCTGCGCCCTGGCCGTTACGGTGATGCGGCCGCCGGGCTCGGTGTAGCTGGCGGCGTTGTTGAGCAGGTTCGCCAGTATCTGGGCCATGCGGACCGGGTCGCCGTCCAGCCAGAGTGTCTTTTCCGGAAGCGACACCGTGAGGTGGTGTCCCGCCGACTGGATGAGCGGCTCACTGGTCTCGATGGCGTTCCGGACGATCGAGGCAACTTCCACCCGCTCACGGCGAAGCTCGAACGTCCCTCGGCTGATCCGCGAGACCTCCAGGAGGTCGTCCACGAGCCGGACCAGATGGTTCACCTGCCGCTCCATCATCTGCTGGATGGGCGCCAGCTGCGGGTTGTCCTTCCCCGTGAGCTGGAGGAGCGCGAGCGAATTGCGCAGCGGGGCGAGGGGATTTCGCAGCTCGTGCGACAACGTGGCAAGGAACTCGTCTTTGCGCCGGTCTTCGTCCCGCAGCTGCTGCGCCAGGCGCTGCTGCAGGCGCCCCAGCTCCAGGCGGGCAGAAATGCGGGCGAGCAGCTCGCGGGCGCTGAACGGCTTGTGGATGTAGTCGTCTGCGCCGGCGTCCAGGCCTTCGATCCGGTTTTCCTCGCCCGCGCGCGCGGAGAGGAGAATCACGGGCAGGTCGGCGGTGCGGCTATCGGCGCGCAACGCGCGAACCAGTCCCAGCCCGTCGAGCCTCGGCATCATGGAGTCACTCAGCACCAGGTCCGGCCGGGCGGCGACGATGGTGGCGAGCGCGGCCTCGCCGTCCGCAACAGCCTCGACTTCGTAACGGGAGCTCAGCAGGCGGCGGACATACTCTCGCATGTCGGCATTGTCGTCGGCCCAGACGATCCTCGGCCGCCGCTCCGATGACGCCGCGGGTTGCGCCTCGGGCTCGCTGGCACCGCCGGGAATCCAGTGCAGCGCCTCTTCCACGAAGGACTGCGCGCCGAGACTCGCGGCCGGCGCGCGCGCCGCCTCGATACGGTCGGCCGGCAGGTGGGAGCGGCCGACGGGCACGGACACCGTGAACGTGGTGCCGGCGCCCTCCGTGCTCGCGGCCGTCACGGTCCCGCCGTGGAGCTTCACCAGCTCCTGGACGAGCGCGAGACCGATGCCAGTCCCCTCATGGGTCCGGCTGCGCACGCCTTCCACGCGGCGGAACCGCTCAAAGACGTGCGGCAACTCGGCCGACGGAATTCCGGTGCCCGAGTCCTGCACGGCCAGCTCGGCAGTCGCGCCGGCCCGCCTCAGCGAGACCGTGATCCCGCCATGGAAAGTGAACTTGAACGCATTCGAGAGCAGGTTGAGGACGATCTTCTCCCACATGTCCCGGTCGACGTACACGGGCTCGCCCAGCGGCAGGCAGTCGACCGTGAGGGTGAGACCGGCCTTGTCGATCGCGGAGCGGAAGCCACTGGCGAGGTCGGCGGTCAGGGCCGAGAGGTCGGTGGGCGCGTAGCTCGCCTGGGCGCGTCCCGCTTCGATGCGCGAGAAATCCAGCAGCGTGGTCACCAGCTTCTGGAGGCGGCGGCCATTGCGGCGGACCAGCTCCTGGCGCTCGCGCTGGACCGGATCGAGCGGATGTTCGGTATCGGCCAGGGCATCGTCCACCGGACCCAGCATGAGCGTGAGCGGCGTGCGGAATTCGTGGCTCACGTTGCTGAAGAAGGCGGTCTTGGCACGGTCGAGGCTCGCGAGCGCCTCGGAGCGCTTCTTCTCATCCACGTAGGCCTGCGCGCGCGCGAGGCCGGCCGCGACCTGGTTGCCAAGGATTTCGAGGAACGCGCGATGCTCGTCGTCGACCGGTCGGAGCGGATTGAGCCCGATCACGAGCATCCCCCACCGGCCACCCTGCGTTCCGATCGTCAGCGGGATCACCGCGACCTGGCGGACGGGGTGCCCGTAGGTGCCCACGGCGACGGCCTCTTTCACGAGATCCAGGTCGAGAACGAGGAGCGAGCCGGATTGGCGCAGGGCCGCCCAGGGCCAGCGGCCAGGATCGTGCAGCGCATCCGTGCCCGGCGATGAACAGCTGAGCATCGGGGCGGCACCGTCGGCGCCGCTCAGGAACACGAGCCCGAACGGCTCGTCGGCGGCGTTCGCGCTGAAGGCCTCGAGGCTGCGGGCGCAGCCGTCTTCGGGTGTCAGCGCGTCCGTGTTGCGGGCAGCGACATCGCGGAGCGTCTTGAGGCGGCGCTCACCAACGACGCGTGCCGTCGTTTCGGTGACGATGCAGAGAACCCCACCCACCTTCCCCGACTCGACCCGCACCGGGTCGTACGACACGTCGAAGAATGTTTCCTCCAGGTAACCGAACCGTTCAATGAGGAATGGGAGGTTTTCGGCATGGAAGGCATCGCCGGTATCAACGACGCCCTGCAACAATCCCCGCAGCTGCGATTCCCAGATTTCGCTCCACGCTTCCCTGCCGGGGAGCCCGAGGGCGGTGGGATGCTTGGCGCCGAAGACGGGCCGGTAGGCATCGTTGTAGAGGACCGTGAACTCAGGGCCCCAGAAAAGAACCATCTGGGTCTTCGACGCCAGCATGATGCTGACGGCCGAACGGAGACTCTGCGGCCAGGTTGATGGAGGACCGAGGGGCGTGTTCGACCAGTCGAGCGCGCGCGTGCGCTCGCCCATTTCGCAACCGCCGGCGAGAAAATGGAGGTCGGTCACAATGGCGACATTACGTCGTGGGGGAAACGGCAGGTATTGGCGCGACTGCGTAGTGCGGGTTTAGATCTGGCGCTACGCCCCAGGCAGGCCCGCGAGGATCGTCTCGACGATGGCCCGCGCCGCATCCGGCCGCCCCCGGCTTCGTGCCGCGAGAATCATCTGGTGTCTCCGGTCGCGGTTCACCAGGAGCTCCTGTATCCGTTCAGCCAGCAGCTCGGGATTGAGCTGCGACTCGGGAAGGTGGATGGCGGCCCCCGCTTCGTCCAGCGCACGGGCGTTGGCGGTCTGGTGGTCCGCCGCCGCCGTTGGCAGCGGGATCAGCACGCTGGGCAGGCCCCACGCACACAGCTCGGCCGTGGTCATCGCCCCCGCGCGCGCGACCACCACGTCCGCAGCGGCGTAGGCCTCGGCGATCGGGTCCCAGAAGGGGCGGACCAGGCGCTGCGGCGCGAAGTGGTACTGGCGATTGGCATCGAAGAGCGCGGGCCCGGTGCTCCACAAGAGCACGTCATCGCCGAGCATGTCCTTCTCGATCATGCCGGCGACGGCCTGGTTGATCGCCCGTGCGCCCTGGCTTCCGCCAATCACGAGGACGACCCGCGCATCGGGACGGATGCCAAGGTGCGCGCGGGACACGGTGCGGTCGGCTGGCTGGGGCGGAACGATCGGATTGCCGAACTCATGGACGGCAGTGCGCGCACCAGGCTTCAGGGCGGCCCGCGCCTCGGGAAACCCGAGGTGGATCTGCGACGCGATGCGCGCCAGCCACCGCGTGGTGACGCCGGGAAACGCGTTCTGCTCCTGGATGGCGACGGGAATTCCGCTGAGCCAGGCCATGAACAGCATGGGGCCGGAGGCGTAGCCGCCTGTCCCCACCACGAACGCCGGCCGTTCATCCCTGAGGATCCGCCGCGCGCCCACCAGGAGTCGCACGCCGAGGAACGGCCACTTGTAGTTCTTCCACCACTGGTTGCGGTAGATGGGTTCGGCGGGCAGGAGATAATGACGGTAGCGACGCCGGGGAAGCATCTGTGCTTCCACCCCGCGCTTCGCGCCCACCATGACCGGCTCCAGCCCGGGGCGGGCCGCGGCGAGCGCATCGGCGAGTGCCAGCGCCGGCATGAGGTGGCCACCGGTGCCACCACCGGCGATGATGACTTTCACCGGCCCGCGCGCTGCCGGCCCACGTTGATGACGACGGCCGTGGCGAGCATCGAGATGAGCAGGCTCGAACGGCCATAGGAAAGGAATGGCAGGGTCAGCCCGGTAGTGGGGACCAGTGCCATGGTCACGGCCATGTGGAGAATCGCGGTCACGCCCACCATCGCGGTGAGACCGGCCGCGAGGAGCTGGCCGAAGCGGTCAGCCGCGGTGCGCGCTATCCGCAGGCCCAGGCCGATGTACGTGGCAAAGAGAAGGATGATCAGCGCGGTGCCGATGAAGCCCCACTCCTCGCCGATGGTGCTGAAGAGAAAGTCCGAATAGGCGTACGGGAGGTAGCCGAGTTTCTGGAGTCCCTGCCCGAAGCCCACGCCGAAGAGCTGCCCCGCCCCGATCCCGATCATCGACTGGGTGACCTGCCAGTTGGCCTCGGTGATGTCGGCGCCGGGGCTCATGAAGGTGAGGATACGCGCCAGGCGGTACTGCACGTTGGTCGCCTCGTGCCACGCGAGCGGAACCGCGATGAGGCCGAGCAGGAGGAAGTGCCCGATCTTGGCGCCGGCGACGAAGAGGACCACGCCGCAGAGCAGCGCGAGCTCCACCGCGCTCGACATGTCCGGTTCGAGGAACACGAGGAGCGCGAGCGGTGCGAGACCCACGATGAACGGCAACACGCCGCGCTTGAACTCGCGCACCGCCTCGTCCTTCCTGGTCGCGAGCATGGAGGTCCACACGACGATCGCGAATTTGGCGATCTCGGAGGGCTGGATCGTGAAGATGCCGAGGTTGATCCAGCGGCGGGCGCCGTTGATCTCCGGCGCGATCGAATGGAACGGCGGCAGGAGCGGCACCAGCAGCAGGACGAACGTGACACCGAAGAGCGGCCAGGCGAATCGCTGCCAGAAGTGGTAGTCGATGCGCGACACCACGATCAGCAGGAAGAGCCCCATGAGGACGCCCACGAGCTGGCGCAGGGCGAATGCCCACCCGCTCTGCCCCGCCTGTACCGCGGTGATGCTGGACGCGCCGTAGACCGCGGCGACACCGAAGACCGCGAGCGTGGCGGCTACGACGCCCACGAGACGCGTTTCCCAGATGTTGGCATCGGCGCGAGCCGGGGCGGTCACTTCAGCCCCTCCACCAGCTCCTTGAACCGGCGGCCGCGCTGCTCGTAGTCGGTGAACTGGTCGAAGCTCGAGCACGCGGGCGAGAGCAGCACCGCGTCGGCGGGATGGGAGCGCTCGCGGGCCGCGGCGACCGCGGCCGCCAGGTCCGGTACGCGGTCGACGGTGATGTCGGCCGAGAGATCCGCGTGGATCATTGCGGCGGATTCTCCGAACACCACGGCCGAGCGGCAGCGCGCCGCGAGCAACCGCGCGAGGCCGGTGTAGGGCTCACCCTTGTGCCGCCCGCCGGCGAGCCAGACGAACGGCCGGTCCATCGCCTGGATGGCCACCGCCGCCGCGGTCACGTTGGTCGCCTTGGAATCATTGATCCAGAGCACACCCCCGAACTCGCGCACCGGCTCGAGCCGATGCTCCAGCGCGCGGAAGGTTGGCAGCGCGCGCGCAATGTCCGCGGGCGCCACGCCGGCCGCCCGCACGGCGAGCGCCGCGGCGAGCGCGTTTTCCACGTTATGGTCGCCGAGCAGCGGGAGCCGGTCCCGTGCGAGCAGCGATTCGCCGTCCAGGACCAGCTGCCGCCGGCCGGGATCGAGCCACGCGTCCGCCGGACCGCGCCGGCGGAAGAGGCGCTGCTTTCCCTTTGCGCCACGCGCCAGGCCGAGCAGCACTTCATCGTCACCGTTGAGCACCCAGACGGAATCCTTGTCGGCATTGCGAAAAATCAGCTGCTTGTCGCCATAGTATTCCTCGAGACTGGCGTACCGGTCGAGATGGTTGGGAGCCAGGTTGGTGAGCACGCCGATGCGGGGTGCCAGGTGCGGTGCGTCGTGCAACTGGAACGACGACACTTCCGCCGCGATCCACTCGGGCCGCTCGGCCAGCGCCGCGATTTCGATCAGCGGCGTACCGATGTTCCCTGCCGCCACCGCGCGGAGCCCGGCCGCGCGCAGCAGGTGCGCGATGAGCGCGGTCGTGGTGGTCTTGCCGTTGGTGCCGGTGATGGCGATGACGCTGGTGGCCGCCAGCGCCCGCGCGGCCACGTCGATCTCCGCGACGATTTCGCGTCCCGCGGCGCGCGCCGCGGCGATCGGGGCCGCGGCCGGGGGCACGCCCGGCGACACGACGACGGCGCTCGACCGGCGAATTCGCTCGAGATCGTGGCCACCGAGCTGGATCTCGACCGAGGGCGCGCGGAGCGTTTCCGCCACCGCGCGCAACGCGTCTCCATCCGCGGCATCGGAGGCATAGACGCGCACGCCCTGGGTCGTGAGCCAGCGGGTGACCGCCGTGCCCGAGCGCGCGAGCCCGATCACCGCGACCTCGCCGCTGCGCCACGAGGCGGGGATCATCGAATCTTGAGCGTGGAGAGCGCGAGCAGCGCGCAGAGAATGCCCATGATCAGGAACCGGCTCACCACCTTGGATTCGTGCCAGCCCAGTTTCTCGAAGTGGTGATGGAGCGGCGCCATCCGGAAGACGCGGTGATTGTCCGCGTACTCCTTCCCGCGCGTCCGCTTCCGGTACTTGTAGGCCGTGGTCTGGATCAGCACGGACGATGCTTCCGCGACGAACACGCCGCAGACGATCACCAGCAGGAACTCGGACTTGAGGAGAATCGCCACGGTACCGAGCGCGCCGCCGATGGCCAGGCTCCCGGTGTCGCCCATGAAGACTTCCGCGGGATGCGCGTTGAACCAGAGGAAACCGAGCGCGGCGCCCATGAGGGCGGTGCAGAAGACGGACAGCTCACCCGCGCCGCGCAGGTAGTAGACCAGGAGGTACGCGGACGTGTCCACGCGGCCGAAGACGTACGCAAAGATGGCGAACGATCCCGCCGCGATCACCGTCAGTCCGGCGGCAAGCCCGTCCAGGCCGTCGGTCAGGTTGACCGCGTTGCTCATCGCGGCGGTCACGAAGGTGACGAACGCGAGGTAGATGAATGGCGGCAGCGTGATCAGCAGGTACTTGAAAAACGGCAGCGTGATGGTGTTGGCCTGCACGTTGTCCGCGGTGGGAAAGTTCAGGAGCACGAGGCCGAGACCGATGCCGAAGAGCACCTGCCCCACCAGCTTGTAGCGCGCGATGAGGCCGCGCGACTTGCCCTCCACGATCTTCAGGTAGTCGTCCACGAACCCGATGAGGCCCATCCACAGCGTCGCCAGCACGGCGATCAGGACGTAGTTCTGGTTGTCCCACCGCGCCCAGAGCAGCGTGGGCACGATGGTAGCGATGAGGATGATGATGCCGCCCATCGTGGGCGTGCCGCGCTTGGCATGGTGCGACGCGGGGCCTTCGGCCCGGATGACCTGCCCGATCTTGAAGCGGCGCAGCCGCTCGATCACCGGCGGCCCGATCACGAACGCGATCAGGATCGCGGTCACGGTCGCGCCGGCCACCCGGAACGTGATGTAGTTGAAGAGATTGAAGATCACGAACCGGTCCGACAGGGGCGCCAGGAAGTAGTGGAGCACGGGCCCTCAGGTTGAAGGGAGAAGGTGGGGAATGGCCTTCTCGAGCTGCACGCCCCTGGACGCCTTCACCAGGATCAGCTCCGTACCGCGCAGCCGGGCGGCAATCGCCCGGCCCAGCTGGTCGGCGTCGGCCGCGGTGACGAGCCGGTCCTTGAGCTGGCCGCGGCGCAATTCGAAGGTCTTCGCGAAGTCCCCCACGGCGCCCACCAGGTCGGGCTGGAGTGCCAGGATAGCCTCGGTCATGCGCTCGTGCTGGGCAGCGGCTTCGTCTCCCATCTCGAGCATGGTGCCGACCACCACCACCAGGCGCCGCTGCCCGCGCATGACGCGCACGGTCTCCAGCGCGGCCCCGAGCGAGCCCGGATTGGCGTTGTACGTGTCGTTGATGACGGTCAGGCCGCCGGCGTGGATCACCTGGCCCCGCCCAGAGGGCAGCTCCACCTTCTCCAGCGCGCGCGCCGCGGCGTCCGGATCGAGCCCCAGCTCCGCCGCCACAGCCAGCGCGATCATGGCGTTCCCGGCCTGGTGCGCGCCGATCAGCGGCAGGCGGATCTCCCGCCCGGGCAACTTGATGGCGGCACGCCCCGACTCGTCGAGCGACCAGCCCAGCGGATGCACTTGCGCGGTGTCCTGCACACCGGCTGTCACGGTGCGCCGCGCAATCTTCGCGGCACGCTGCGCCAGGGCCGGCGGCTCGGTCCCCACGACGGCGACATCGACGCCCGCGATGAGCGAGAGTTTCTCGTCCATCACGGCGGCCACCGAGCCGAACCCCTCGAGATGGCCTGGCGCCACGTTGGTGATCACACCGAGCGTGGGCCGGATGATGTCGCGCAGGAGTGCCACCTCGCCGGGCAGGCTGGCGCCGGCTTCGACCACCAGCGCCTCGGTGTCGTCAGGCGCGCCCAGGATGGTCAACGGCACGCCGATCCGGTTGTTCAGGTTTCCGCGGGTCGCATGCGTCCGGAACTTCGTGGCGAGCACGGCGGCGACCAGCTGCTTGGTGGACGTCTTCCCGTTGGTCCCGGTAATCGCGACGACCGGGCCCTTCACGAGCTCGCGCCGGGCGCGCGCCAGCTGCCCCAGCGCCGCCAGCGTGTCCGGGACCTCGAACATCGTGAGGCCCTTGAGCGCGCGCGTGCCGGCGCGGACCACGGCGCCCGTGGCGCCCGCGCGCACGGCATCCTCGAGGAAATCGTGGGCGTCGAACTTGTCCCCGGCGAGCGCGACGAACAGGGAGCCGGCTTCGAGTGTCCGCGTATCTGTGCTGACCGAGATGAAGGGGCGAGTTTCGGATGGTTCTGGCAGGCCCAATGCAAG
>CAMDCH010000085.1:0-9666 GCA_945889655.1 bacterium HR33 | reverse complement strand
ATCCCAAGCCGCTGGCCCAGATGGATCCGAAGATCTACGTCCGCTATGTGGGCGTGTACGAAATCGGGCCCAACCAGACGTTTTCGGTGACGCGGGAAGGGGACCGGCTGTACATCCAGACGCCGGACCACGAAAAGGCGCCGGTCTTCCTCGAATCGACCACCGACTTCTTCCTCACGATGGCGGACGAGCGCATTGGCTTCATGGTAGACGGCGAGGGCAGCGTGATGGGGCTGGTGCTGCGCCGCGGCGGCGCCGAGACGCGGGCGGTGAAGAAGCGGACCTAGGCGATCCGGGCGCCGTTTTCCACCGGGCGGTCGGGCTGGAGCAGCACGACCGTGTTTTCGGGCAGCATGGCCCCGAGGACCAGCACTTCGGATGTGAAGTCCGCCACGCGCCGGGGCGGGAAGTTCAGTACCGCGACGACTTGGCGCCCGACCAGCTCGTTCGCCTTGTAGAGCGTGGTAAGTTGTGCGCTCGACCGCTTGATTCCCGCCGCGCCGAAGTCAAGTTCCAGCTGCAACGAAGGTTTGCGAGCCGTCGGGTGGGGCTGCGCTGACAGCACTGTCCCAACCCGGATGTCGAATTCCTGAAACTGATCGAAAGTGGGCATGACCGCTACACCTCCGCTGGTTGCACCGATCGCCGGCGAACGCTTCGCCGCGCTGGACCGCCTGAGTGACCTCATCGCACCGCCGTACGACGTGATCTCGCCGCCCGAGCGGGCCGCCTACGCCGCCCGGCACGCGCAGAACATCGTACACGTCATGCTGCCGGAAGGAAACGGCGACGAGCGCTACGCCTCGGCGGCAAGGATCCTGGAGCAGTGGCGCAAGTCCGGCGCGCTCGTGCGGGACGTTGAGCCGGCCGTGTACGTGCTGCGGCAGGAGTTCACGACTCCAGACGGCTGCCACCACGCGCGCACGGGAGTGTTCGGGGCCGTGGCCGCGGAGCCGTACGCGCCCGGTCGTGTCAGGCCGCACGAGAAAACGCACGCGGGTCCCAAGGCCGATCGCCTCGCGTTGATCGAAGCGACGCAAACGATGGTGGAATCCATCTTCCTGCTGGCGCCCGATCGAGGCGGCGCGCTGCGCAAGCTTCTGTCGGAGACGGCGGGCACCGAGCCGACTGCGAAGGCGGAGCTCGGTGGGGTTGCCATCTCGCTCTGGCGGGTGAGCGGGGCGAAGGGCCAGGCCATCGCGGACGCCGCGGGCAAGGATGCGCTCTATATCGCCGACGGCCATCACCGTTTCGAGACGGCCGGAGCATACCGGGCCAAGAATCCCAAGGCTGACCGGACCATCGCGCTCATCGTCCCGCTGGACGATCCCGGCCTGGTGGTGCTGCCCACCTACCGCCTGGTGCGGGGCCGGAAGCTGACCGAGAGTGAAGTGACTGCCGCACTCAAGGGATCTTTTGACATCGAGCCGCTCGAGTCGGAGCTCAATGCCGTATCGCTGCTCGCGGACAAAGGCCGAAACTCCACTGCGGCGCTGGTTGCGCTCTTCGGCGGACGGGTCCTCGCGCTGGTGCTCAAGAAAGGCGCGGACCTCTCGTCGCTCCCTGGAGAGGCCGGCAAGCTCGATGTCGCGCGGGTGGATGCGCTGATCACGGCGCCCCTGAAGAAGCAGGCCGGCGCAGACGCGACCGTCGACTACACTCCCGATCCGGGCGTGCTGTTCAGCGAAGTCGGAGAGGGTAAGGTGGCGGCCGGAGTGATGCTCAATCCCACCAACGTGCGGGACGTGCTTGCCGTGGCGGACGCGGGCGAGGTCATGCCGCAGAAGTCCACCTACTTCATTCCCAAGGTTCCCTCCGGGCTTCTGTTCCTGCCGTTCCCGGCCCCGGGAGCGCGCTAGCCGGTCGCACCCATCGCGGCCAGGTAAGCGCGCATGAAGTCCGGGAGATCCGCGGGCGTGCGGGAGCTGACCAGGTTGCCATCGACCACCACGGGCGCATCGCTCCAGATGGCACCGGCGTTTTCCATGTCATCGCGGATGGCGCCCACGCTGGTGCAGCGCTTGCCGCGCAGGATCTTCGCTGAAATCGGGACCCACCCCGCGTGGCAGATGAATCCCACCGGCTTCTTCGCGGCAAAGATTTCGCGGGTGACCTCCAGCAGCTTCGCGCTGCGGCGCATCTTGTCCGGCGCGAATCCGCCGGGAATCACCAGGCCGTCGTAGTCGGCGGAACGCACCGTGTCGATCTGCAAGTCGACCACCACCGGGTATCCGTGCTTGCCCCGGTATTCCTTTTCTCCCAGCCCTGCGACCACGGTCCGGGCACCGGCCTCTTCGATCCGGACCTTGGGGTACCAGAGCTCCAAGTCCTCGTAAACGGGACCCGCGAAGAACAGGACAGCTTTTCCGGAGAGTGGAAGTGTCATTTGCTGGATTCCTCCACCGCGCGGCGAAGGCGCGGCCATGCGTGGATGGCATACTGCAGGAAGTTGGCTCGTTCCACCGGCCGGTCGGCCAGGAAGTCCCACGCGGCCCGGCCGGCCTTGAGCGTGTTGCAGCCGCTGCAGGCGGTCACGAGATTCCCGGGTGAGTGGTCGCCCTGCTTGACGCGCGGCTGCACGTGATCGACCGTGAGGTCGCGCTCCGGGAACACCCGGGCACAATACACACACCGATACTGGTCACGCCGGAATATTTCGGGAGCCTTCATGACACCTCGTCCCAAGGACCGCATTCTTGCGAACCTCGAGAGCATCTACCGCGAGGCCTACGACCGGGCCGGCACGACGGGCGACAAGACGAGGATGCTGGACCTCGACGCCGCTTACCAGCGCGAGCAGCTCCTGCTGGAAGTGCTGATCGACATCCGGGACGCGCTGAGCGCGGGCGGCAAGACATCGTCGTCGGCGCTCGAGAAAATCGCAGCACTCCGGAAACTGACCCGGACTCCCTGACGAATATAACGGCGCTATCTTTGACCCATGACCACTGAAGCCCGCAGCCGCGCGCGTCGCTCGCCGGCCACGAAGCTCGAAAAGACCGACCTCCTCGACATCTACCGCCTCATGCTGCTCTCCCGCCGTCTCGACGACCGGGAGATTCAGCTCAAGCGCCAGAACAAGATTTTCTTCCAGATCTCCGGCGCTGGCCACGAGGCGGTGACGGTCGCAGCCGGCAAGATCCTCCGACCCGACTATGACTGGTTCTTCCCCTACTATCGCGACCGCGGTCTCTGCCTGGCGCTCGGCATGACACCGACCGAGATGCTGCTTTCCGCCGTGGCCGCCGCGGATGATCCCAACTCCGGCGGCCGGCAGATGCCGTCCCACTGGGGCCACAAGGCGCTCAACATCGTGAGCCAGTCCAGTCCCACCGGCACCCAGTTTCTCACCGCCGTGGGCTGCGCCGAAGCATGGCTGCGCTACGACCGCATCCCGGGGATACGGGACCGCGAAGCGCTGATGCACGGCGACGAGGTCACGTACGTGTCCGCGGGCGACGGCACCACCAGCGAGGGTGAGTTCTGGGAGGCGCTGAACACCGCGTCCAACCTCAAGCTGCCCGTGCTGTTCCTGATCGAAGACAACGGGTTCGCGATCTCGGTGCCCGTGGAGGTGCAGACCGCCGGCGGCTCCGTGTCGAAGCTCGTGTCCAACTTCCCCGACATGTATCTCGAGGAAGTGGACGGGTGTGACCCCATCGCGTCGTACGACGCGCTCGCCCGCGCGACCGCGCATTGCCGCGCGCGCAAGGGACCCGCGTTCATCCATGCGAAGGTCATTCGCCCGTATTCGCACTCGCTCTCCGATGACGAGGTCATGTACAAGAGCACGGACGAGCGGGACGCGGAGGCGAAGCGGGATCCGCTGACGACCTTCCCCGCCCGCCTCCTGGCCGAGGGTCACGCCACCCAGGCGGAGCTGGAGCAGATCCGCAAGGTGGTGGAGGAAGACCTCGAGATGGCCGTCGGGATCGCGCTCGCTTCGCCGCAGCCCGGCCCCGAGACCGTGTACATGCACGTCTACTCGCCGGACGTGGACCCGGTCAGTGAGCAGTTCGACACGGAAGACGATCCCCAGTTCAGCGGGGAGCCCACCACCATGGTGGACCTGCTGAACCGCTGCATGAAGGACGAGATGACGCGCGACCCGCGCATCGTGGTCTTCGGCGAAGACGTCGCCGACGTGTCACGCGAAGCGCACCTCGGCAAGGTCAAGGGCAAGGGCGGCGTCTTCAAGGTGACGTGGGGCCTGCAGAAGGAATTCGGTGGGGACCGGGTCTACAACTCGCCCCTGGCCGAAGCAAACATCGTGGGCCGCGCAGTGGGACTCGCCGTGCGCGGGATCAAGCCGGTAGTGGAGATCCAGTTCTTCGACTACATCTGGCCGGCGTACATGCAGATCCGCAACGAGCTGGCGGTGATGCGCTGGCGGAGCAACGGGGCCTTCGCGTCACCCGCGGTCGTGCGCGTGACGTACGGTGGGTATCTGAAGGGTGGCGCGGTCTACCATTCGCAGACCGGTGCGGCCATCTACACGGGCATTCCCGGGCTGCGGGTCATCTGTCCGGCGACCGCCCTGGATGCCAACGGTCTCCTGCGCACCGCGATTCGCTGCGAGGACCCCGTCATCTTCCTCGAGCACAAGCATCTCTATCGCCAGACGTACAACAAGGCGCCGTACCCGGGCCCGAACTTCATGATTCCGTTCGGCAAGGCGAAGGTGGTGCGCGAAGGGTCGGACCTGACGGTGGTGACGTACGGCGCGGTGGTGCAGCGGACCATCCAGGCCGCGAAGGAAGTCGAAGATACGGACGGCATCAGGGTGGAGGTCATCGACCTCCGGTCACTGAACCCGGTGGACTGGGACACGATCTCGGAGTCGGTGAAGAAGACGAACAAGGTCATCGTGGCCTACGAGGATTCGCTCTCGTGGGGGTACGGGTCGGAGATTGCCGCGAAGATCGGCGACGAATGTTTCCAGTGGCTCGACGCGCCGGTGCGCCGGGTGGCCTCGATTGATACGTTCGTCGCGTATGCGCCGGAGCTGGAGGACGTGATCCTGCCGCAGGCGGGTGACCTGGCGCGTTCGATGAGGGAGATGTTCCGCTACTAGGACCGCGAAATCAGCTGCTGGTGTTTTTCCCAAGCGCCGCCCGGATCTCTCCGGCGGCGCTTATTGCGGATTCCACGTCCAGGGAGAGGGCCCGCGCCTGCTGGGTGGCGCTGGTGAGATCGTCGAGCACCGCGGCCACGCCGGCCGAGCGGAGACGGAGGAGATCGAAGCGGACGTTCTGGACCGCCAGTGCGCACGATTCGAACTGGCCTTCCACGTGCGAACGGCGCTCGAGCAGCTGGCCCAGGGTGGCCCGCTGGCGCTGCATGAGGTCGAGCCGGCGATCCTGCTCCGGTGAAGGTTGCTCGGCCTTGAGCGCGCCAATGCGCTGTTCCAGGCGCTCGACCGCGCTCCCCTCGACTTCCCCTTCCATTGCCTGGAGCGTGCGGGCCAGCTCGAACGCGCGCGTCATGAGCGAATCCACCGTCGGAATGATTTCCGGCAGCAGCTTGCGCTCGGACTTGGGCAGGCGCTCCACGATGCGCACCACGGCCTCGCGGTCGTTTTTCATCTGCGAGATCTGGGGCGCGAGCTTCCCGAACTCCTGGGGATCGGCGGCGAGGCTGGCCGGCAGGATTCCGGCGCGGCTGACGGCCGCCACCTGCTGCGTGTCGATCGAATCCTTGGCTGGCGGACGGTAGATGACGTCCCGCCACGAGTAACCCGCCTGCCAGAGCTTGGCGTACTGCGACGCGATGCCGAAACCCCAGCCGATGGCCGGAAACAGGAACCAGGGTTCCGTTATGCCGGTCGCCACGTTCATCAACAGCAGGCAGCCGTTGATCGACACGTAGGTGGCGAACTGCCCGCGGAAGCGGCGGACGATTTCGGCTTCGCGATGCTCGTTCGATTCGGCTGGTACCGGCCCGCGATCCTTCCCGCGGCCCGGACGGCGTTCTCCCGCGGGAGCGGGGGATCGGCGTCCTTCACCGCCGGCGCGTTCCAGCGGGTACTGGCCCGCTGCGGGACGGCGCTTGGGCGCGGTCGACCCCCGGCGATAGGGAACGGACTTGCGAGTCTCCAGCGCCCGGCGAAGGGCGTCGGCGGTCGCCCAGCGGTCTTCCGGATCCTTCTCGAGACAGCGCTGGATCGTGGCGGCCAGCTCCTCGGGGCACTCGGGCCGGCGCTGGAGGATGTCCGGGAGCGGCTCCGCGATGTGCTTCATCAGGATGCCGGGGACCGTGGGCGCATGGAACGGGAGCTCGCCGATGAGCGTTTCGTACGCGACGATACCGAGCGAATAGAGGTCGCTGCGGGCGTCGATTTCCCGCTCGCCGGCGGCCTGCTCGGGGCTCATGTACGACGGCGTCCCGATCGCGACACCGGTCCCTGTGAGCGCCCCGCCCTCCGAGAGGGCCTTCGCGATACCGAAGTCCGTTACCATCACGCGCCCGCGGGTGCCCTCGAGCAGGATGTTGTCGGGCTTCACGTCGCGGTGGATGATCCCCATGGCATGCGCAAGACCGAGCGCATCGCCGGTCTCCTTCATGATGCGCCGCACCTCTTCCGGCGGGAGCTTGCCGCGCCGGCGCAGCCGTCCCGCGAGGGACTCGCCGTCGATGTACGCCATCACGAAATAGACCAGGCCCCCGTCGTCGCCGACGGCATGGATGGGCACGATGTGGGGATGGGCCAGCCGGGCAGCGGTCTGTGCCTCGCGAATGAACCTGGCCCGGATTTCGTCACGGTAGGCCAGGTCAGGCGGGAGCAGCTTGATGGCGACTCGGCGGTTCAGCTTCAGGTCACGGGCGCTGTAGACCACGCCCATGCCGCCCCGACCGATCTCACCTTCAATCGTGTAGGAGTCTTTCAGTACGTCGGTGAGGCGACTAGTGAGGGAGCGTGAGCCCGCGTCGTCCATTGGCACTCAGGTAAAACTGGCCATAGATTAGTCTCGCTGTAACCCCATGGCAACCGGCTCGGTACACTGCGGAGAGCAATGAATGCGTTGGCTCACCGACGAGACGGGACGACGGTGGACGGTTGAACGCGTAGGCCGTACTTCCGGAATTGTCCCTCCCACGCCCCGCTCCGACAATCTTGGTGAACCCGCGGACATCATCCGATTCCACTGCGAATCGGATCGCGCGGTTCCCGCACGCGAAACCGCCACGCGCGCGGGACTGCTGGAACAGCTCACGGAGACTGAATTGCTCGCACTCCTCAATATCGCTCCCCGGGCGCCCTCGTCCGACTAGTATCCGCTGCCAACTTGGCAGCGCAATCAGCAACACCACGCATACGCGGCGGAACCACCAGTAGTTTCTCGCTGTTTCCCATGCCGAAGCGACACATCGGATGGCATGATAGGTGCGATATCGGGCCCAACGGCTCTTAGCAGACTTTTCCTGACTGGTGGGAGACATGACTGAGATCAATACGAAGCGTCACAAGCTGCCCGTTCTTCCCCTGCGCGACATGGTGCTCTTCCCCGGGGTGACTGCACCGATCGGTGCGGGCCGGCCGGGGACGCTGCGCGCCATCGAGGCCGCTCTCAAGGGCGAAGACCGCCTGATCTTCGCGGTCACGCAGCGCGAGAGCGGCGACTCGGTCCAGGCGGACAACCTCTACACCACGGGTACCATCGCGCGCATCGGCCAGCTGCAACGCGGGCTGGGCGGGATGCAGCTCCTGCTTCACGGCGAGCACCGCGCGACGGTTCTCCACTACCAGGACGGCGACGCGTACATCGAGGCCGTGGTTCACGAATCCGCGGACATGCAGCCTTCGGATCCGAATGACCCCGCGTTCGTTGCGCTGTACAAGGAAGTCCGGGAGCGGGCCACCGAGCTGGGCCAGAAGTCGGGTCTGCCGGAGGACGTCATCCAGCAGGTGGTGGAAAGCGTGACCGATTCCGGCCGCTTTGCCGACCTGGTCGCCGGATACCTGGAGATTTCGTCCAAGGAACGGATGCTGCTGCTCGAGACGCTCGGCGTCGAAGAACGCCTGCGCCGGGTGCTGGTGCACATGCAGCGGCAGATCCAGCTCATGGACGCGCAAGAAGAGATCAAGAGCAAGGTCCAGGAAGAGCTGGGCGAGCGCCAGCGCGAGATGTTCCTGCGCGAGCAGCTCAAGACGATTCGCAAGGAGCTGGGCGACGAGGATGAGTCGGCCGACGTCGACGAGCTGACCGAGCGCCTGGCCAAGCTGGAGCTCTCGCCGGAGGCGCGGAAGGAAGTGGACCGCGAGCTCAAGCGACTGGAGCGCGCCTCGCGCGATTCCATGGAAGCCCAAGTCATTCGCACGTTTCTCGAGACGGTGGCCGAGCTGCCGTGGAACGCCCGCAGCGACGACCATCTCAACCTCAAGCGGGCCGCGGAGATCCTCGAAGAGGACCACTTCGGCCTTTCGGACGTGAAGGACCGGGTGCTGGAATTCCTCGCGGTGCGCCAGCTCCGCAAGGAAGCCGACGACCGCGAGAAGAAGGTGGAGGGTGCCGAAGCGGGTCCTGCGGTCGCGGGCAACGATGACGACCGCCGCAATCGGGGATCAATCTTGCTTTTCGCCGGACCCCCCGGCGTCGGCAAGACATCCATCGCCAAGTCCATCGCACGAGCGATGGGGCGCGAGTACGTGCGCATTTCGCTGGGTGGCGCCCGTGACGAAGCCGATATCCGGGGCCACCGCCGCACCTATGTCGGCGCACTGCCGGGCCGCATCATCCAGGGCATGAAGAAAGCGGGAACGAAGAACCCCGTCTTCCTGCTCGACGAAGTGGACAAGCTGGGTGTGTCGTTCCAGGGCGATCCGGCCTCGGGGCTGCTCGAAGTGCTGGACCCGGCCCAGAACGACTCATTCACCGATCACTACCTCGGCATTCCGTTCGACCTGTCCGAGGTGCTGTTCATCGCGACCGCGAACTTCCTCCAGAACATCCCCGGTCCGCTCCTGGACCGGATGGAAGTGGTGCAGTTCGCCGGTTACACCGAAGAAGAGAAGCTGCACATCGCTCGGCGGTACCTGATTCCGCGCCAGCTCCAGGAATCGGGCCTGACGGACCAGCAGCTGGTCCTCACGGACGGCGCCGTCAAGGAAATCGTCAGCGGCTACACACGGGAAGCCGGCGTCCGCCAGCTCGAACGCCAGCTCGGCAAGGTGGCGCGGAAGGTGACCCGGCAGATCGCGGGTGGCGAAGCAGAAAAGGTCACGGTCGATACTGCGGAAGTCGGCAAGTTCACGGGGCGTCCCACGGTCCACCCGGAGCACGCGGCACCGGAAGACGCCGTCGGCGTTGCCACCGGGATGTACTACACGCCGGTCGGCGGCGACATCATGTTCGTCGAAGTCCAGGTCATGAAGGGGAAAGGCGAGCTGGTGCTGACCGGCCAGCTCGGCGACGTCATGAAGGAGTCGGCGCGCGCCGCGCTGACTTACGCCAAGTCACACGCCGACCGCCTGGGTATTCCCGAGCGGATGTTCGCGGGGAAGGACGTTCACATTCACGTCCCGGCCGGCGCGATCCCGAAGGACGGTCCGTCCGCGGGCGTCACGATGGCGACGGCGCTTGCCAGTGCCCTGTCCGGAGTTCCGGCGCGTCACGACGTGGCAATGACCGGCGAAGTCACACTCTCCGGCCGCGTCCTGCCGATCGG
>CAMDCH010000084.1:0-9706 GCA_945889655.1 bacterium HR33 | reverse complement strand
GTCCACCTGGATGGTCACCAGGAGGAAATCGCCCATCTTGAGAATCGGGATCCGTTCCATGGACCGTCCTCAGCTCGCTGACCTGGCCGGCACGCCCGCCTCGTGGGCGGCGTCCCCGTTCCTTGCCGCCATGTGGGTGACGGTCAGCTTCCGCCTGGCGAGTGCCACTTTGAACGCGTCCGCCAGCGTCGCCTTGGTGATGACGTCGCCCATCTGCACGCCCAGGTGCACGATGGTCTGCGCGATCTGCGGCCGGATGCCGCTGATGATGCAATCCACGCCCATGAACCGTGCGGCAGAGACGGTCTTCAGGAGATGCTGTGCCACCAGGGTGTCCACGGTGGGTACGCCGGTGATGTCGATGATCACGACCTCGGAGTTGGTTTCCATGACCCGCTGGAGCAGCTGCTCCATCACGGTCTGTGTGCGCATCGAGTCGAGCGTCCCGATCAGCGGCAGGGCGAGGATGCCGTCCCAGAGCTTCACCACCGGCGTGGACAGCTCCAGCATTTCGGCCTGCTGGCGCTGGATGACGGTCTCGCGGCCTTCCTGGAACGCCTCGGTGGTGAGCAGGGCCAGCTTGTCCAGGAGCTCAGTGGCGATCCACATCTCATTGAACAGGCCGTCGGGATCTTTCTGGAACTCCGAGCGGATCCTGGTGAAGAGCGGGCGCTTGAGTGACAGGACGAACATCGCGGTCTCGGACGGCTTGAATCCCTGCTCGCCGCGTGTCCGGGAAACCCGCGTGAGAAGGTCGCGGACGCTCGAGAATTCCGGCGCCTCGACGTTGGTCACGTTCTGTCCCGACGTAGCCCGGGTCAGGCCGTCCAGCACCTCGCCACATTGGTCCTTCAGCTCCATGTCCTTCATCAACCCGGTGCGCTGCCCTCCACGGGCCAGCTGTTCCGTGACCCATTCCTGGAGCAGCTCGTTTCGATACTTGGAAATGATTGCGGGGAGCTTCGTCTCGCTCATGGCACGGCCTCTCGACGCTCTGGGGGCTGGTCTGATGTACGGAGGGCTTGAAGCACCTGGTTGCACGGCTCAAGGTCCATGCCAGAATTCAACTGCGGCTTGGACTGTGCGCTATGCGTATTTGTTCTATGACGCTGCGACGGAAAACGGAGGAACAGCGGGGTGTGGCGTCAGCGTCCGAAAGCGCTCCTGCGGGTGGAGTTCCGCGCCCGGCCCTCGATGGTCTGGTGCGAGCCTTCCCGCCCGGCCAGATCGGCCCACTGGGCATCGAACGACCAGGGCGCGGCGACCTCGTTGGCCGAGCTCCGGGCCTCGACTTCCTCGTGCAGGAGGGTGCGGATCTCGCGGTAGAAGTCCGTGGAGTAGGTGCCGCGGAACATCATCGCGAGGTCGTCGCTGTCCGACCAGTTGGTCTTGGCCCGCAGCTCCGCGTGCACCCGCTCGTAGAACAGCGTGCCCGGCAGGGGATACGCCACCGACACGCCGATATCATCGGGGCGCTCGTCCCGGATGAGGTCGCGCGTGAGGACGATGTCCTCCCACTCCTCGCCCGCGTACCCAAGTTGGATGAACCAGCAGGCCCGTATCCCGTGCTCGCGCAGGCGGCGCGTGGCCTCGCGGGCCTCGTCCACCGTGCTCCCCTTGTCCATTGCGTCCAGGATGCCTTGTGAGCCGGACTCCACGCCGAGCCAGACTTCCTCGCAACCGGCGGCCTTCAGGGCGGCCACCGCGGGGTCCGTCATCAGGTTCACGCGCGACTGCATGTGGAAGGGAATGACCGCGCCGCGGGCGACGACCTCGGCAGCGAATGATTCCACCCACTGCGTCGTGAGCCCGAAGATGTCGTCGGCGAACCAGATGTGGTCGGGCCGAACGGCCTTCTTCAATGCGGCCAGCTCGGCCGCGACGTTGGCGGGAGTCCGCTGCGTATACCGGCGGCCGAACACGGGCTTTGCGCACCAGTTGCAGCCGAAGGGGCAACCGCGCGAGGTGCAGACGTTCCACGAGAAGCGGCCATGGGCCAGCGTCCACATCTCGCGGTACCGCTCGATGTCCACCAGGTCCCAGGCCGGGAGCGGCAGGGAATCCAGGTCCCGGAGGCCCGGCCGGTGCGCCGTGCGCCGGCCAGGCAGCGCGAGGCCGGGCACGTCACCCACATCCGCGTTGCGATCCGTGATCCAGCGGCGTGCCAGCTCGGGGAAGACGGTCTCGGTCTCGCCGAGGATCACCGCATCTGCGCCGGCTTCGAGATAGAGATCGGTCTGGTCGGTGGCGTCGGATCCGTTCACCACGACGCGCGCCCCCGCTTCCTTGGCCAGCCCGATCATCTCGAACGCGGCCTCGCGCATGCGGGTGGTGCACATCTTGGTGAGGAAATTGAAATTGTCCTCGAGGATGCCCACCACCTTCGGCCGGACGTCGCGGAGCCGGTTGGCAAAATCGCCTACGCCGCCGGCGAGCATTGAATCGAAGAAGCTGAACGGGATGCCTTCCTGCCGCAGCACGCCGGCCGTCACCAGCGTGGACAGGGGCGGGTACGGCTTCATCTTCCGCGTCTGCTTGGGGTCGTAGCGCAGGTAGTACGAGTGCCCCAGCAGGACCGGCGCGCGTTCCGCGGTACCTCGCTTCATGCCACCATCTCCGCGAGCAACGCGACCGCGCCGTCGAGATCGGCCGCGCCTGCGAGCCGGTAGGCGCCGCGCGCGGCCCAGTATTTCGCGATGCTGTCCGGCGTCCCGCTCCAGTGTTCCTGGGCGATCTGCCCGCGCTCGAATTCCTCGAGGAAGGACGCCGGCTCCAGTGCCTCGAGGCGCGCCGGCCCGCCGTTACGGGAGCCGATGACCACGGTGGCCACGCGGCGGGCCCATCGCTGGTCAGGCTGCGAGGCAGCGAAGAGGTCGAGCCGCAGTTTTTCCTCGCGCGTATTCCCGGCCGGCTGGAGCGTCTCCTTCAGCGCGAGCAACTGCGCGGCGTCCGGCAGCAGGGTCACGTCCCGCACGGCGGCCACCAGCTCGTCCGGATACTCGCGCGCGACCAGCACCGTTTCGTCGCCCATCACGCCCAGGCCGGCGCGGTGCGCGGCGGCCACCAGCGTGGACTTCCCGGCGCCCGGGGCTCCACGGATGACGACCGCGCCGCCCGGCCCCGTGACCGCGCCCGCGTGCACCACCGCGTACGCCCGCCTGGCGAGCAGCACGGCCGCGGGCGTCTCCAGTAGCATGCGGGCCACCAGCGACGGGTTTGCGTCCACCAGGCTGGCGGCGACGCGGGCCGTGAGCTGGCCCCGGCGGCAGGCGATCCGTCCTTCGAGCGCGTCCGAGAGCGCGAACTCGACGTCGTCCACGCCGACCGACCACTCCTCGGCCAGGGGATTGGACGACGAAACGGCTCGGTCGTCGGTGTCGATCGAGAACGAGATAGGCGCGCGTGGCAGCCGCCGAGCGGGACCGGTCGTCCACAGTCGATCGGCCATCGCCATGATGCGGGGGTCGTTGCTGCGCAGCCGAATGCCATCACGCGGCAAGCCGTACGACGCCTCGCGGCGCGTGGTACTCGTCAAGCCTATGGACGTGGTAGGAAATCCTGGAATTAGAGATTCAACCGGCGATCACGGCGTTCAACACTACCCTTTAACCCTAACTGGTGTGACCCTTGCTAGCCATGGCGCGCGAAGCGGCTGGACTACATGTCGTGGTGGTCGGCGTTTTTCTCGATTCCCCGCGGCGCCCCCCTCTCGAAATGGTGCGCGGCTGGCGCGATTTCGGCCGGGTGACCGCCGCCGCGGCACGCCACGGCATACGCGTCACGATCGTACAATCGGCATGGGAAGACGGACGTACGGAGATCGATGGTGTGCCGTGCCACTTCGTGCGCGAAGCATCGCCCTTCATCAGCGTGCCTCGCGTCGGGACCATCCGTCGCCTCCCCAAGCGACTGTTCGCGCAGGTGCAACGCTTCGCACCGGATGTCATTCACTACGAAGGCCTGATACATCCCCGGCTGGCGCACGCCCTCGCGCGCCGATTCCCATCCACACCGATGGTCGCCCAGGACCATGGCAGCAAGGCCCCGCGCGGCTGGCGACGCCATCTCTGGCGCTGGGGATTCTCCGGCCTGGACGCCGTGACGTTTACCGCGAGAGAGCAGGCGGATCCGTATCACGCCGCCGGGATTCTGTCCCCGGCACTACCGGTTTACCCGGTAGTCGAAGGATCAACGCCCTTCACGCCGGGTGACCAGGCCGCCGCGCGGGCGACCACGGGAATGGACGGCGACCCCTGTCTGCTCTGGGTGGGCAACCTGGATCCGAACAAGGATCCGCTCACCGTACTGGAAGCGCTCGCGCGCGCGCCGCTCCCAAAGGCGCGCCTGCACATGTTCTATCGGCACGCGCCGCTGCTGTCCGAGGTCCGGGATCGTATCGCGCGCCTCGGACTGGCAGATCGCGTCGTGCTGCGGGGAGGAATCGGCTATCCCGCGATCCAGGAATGTTTTCGTGCGGCAGATATCCTGGTACAGGCGAGTCACGACGAAGGGAGCGGTTACGGCATCATCGAGGCGCTGGCGTGCGGGACTCCACCCCTCGTGACGGACATCCCGTCGTTCCGCCGGATCACGGGCGATGGAGCATTCGGCGCCCTGGTCCCGGTGGGCGATTCGGCGGCGATGGCCGCGGCCCTGCGCGACTGGAGCCCGAAGGAGCGCGTCGAGTTGCGGCGGCGTGCGCGCGCGCATTTCGAACGCGCGCTCAGTTTCGACGCGATCGGCGGCCAGCTCGCGCAGGCCTACCGGTCGGTGCGCGGGTCGGCATGACGTTCCAGGAACCGCGGACGCCGCGTGCCGAGGATATCCCCGCGATTCTCGATCTCTTCCAGGCCGCTTTCCACCGCTCGTTTTCCGCTCGTCACTACGCCTGGAAACTCGCCACCCGTCCCACGCCGGCCGATCGCGCCACCGTGGTGTTCGGGGACGACGGACGCGCGGCGTTCCATCTCGGAGGCGTTCCGTGCCGCGCCAGGATACAGGGTGCCGAGCGCTGGGTCATGATCGCCGTGGACGGCATGACATCCCCCGCGTCCCGCCGGCAGGGTCTGCTCTCCACCCATCTGCCACGATTGTTCGGATACTGGAAGGACGCCGGCGTCTCGCTGGTGCTTGGCCTGCCCAACCAGCAGTGGGGTTCGCGCACGCGCGCGCTCGGCTGGCGGCCGCTGTCTCCGCTGTCATGGCTCGTCTTGCCGCTGGCGCCCGAGCGCCTGGTCGCGCGGCGCGTCGGGGTTCCCGCCATCGGCCGGCTGTCGTTCGTCAGCTCCGCCTGGCGACGAAGGTGGGCCGGCCGCGTCCCTGCCGACCTGGCGATCGCCGATGCACGGTCGGCACCCGCCGATCTGGACGATCTGTGGCAACAGGCCGGAGGCGCGCTCCCTTTTTCCATCGCGCGGGATCGCGCCTGGGTCTCGTGGCGCTACCTCGAGTCACCGGACGTCCGCTACGAGCTGCTCATTGCCCGGCGCGCCGATCGTGTCTGCGGCTACGCCGCGTACCGGGTGCATGACTGGGGCGTCTCGCGCAGCGCGGTCATCGCCGAGGTTTGGACCGCCCCCGATGACCGGGACGCATTCGACGCACTTGGCCGCACGGTGCTGGACCGCCTCGCGAGCAACGGCGTGGATGTCGTCCGAACCCTCGCGGTCCCGGGGAGCATTCCGTTCGAGCGCTGGCGTGCGCTCGGGTTTTTCCGCAGCCGTCATTCCTTTGATGTTGAGCACGTGAGGCTGGATGAATCGATTGATTCGGCGGCCCTCGAGAACCCGGCGGGCTGCTGGATGATGGCAGGTGATTTTGATGTCGTTTAGGACGCTGGTTCGCCGCGCCATTGATGCCGCGCTTACCGGGGCGTGGGGCGCCGAACGCTGGGTTGCCGGCTCAGCGCTCGCGCCGGGGCTGGCCTGGCGTTCGACCGGGCGCGAACGCGTCCTGGTCCTCGCGCCACACCCCGACGACGAGGTGGCCGGCTGCGGCGCCACGCTGACGCTCCACCGGCGCGCGGGCGACCAGATCACGATCTGCTACATCACCGATGGCCGGCGGTCCCGCTCCGCCGGCCTCGACGGCGATGCGATGGCCCGCCGGCGCCACGCAGAGGCGCGGGAGAGCGCGGCGACGCTCGGTGCACGATTCGAGTGGGTCGGGTTGCGCGAGGGAGAATGGGTCCCGGGTGACCTGGTGGCGCCGCTCGACCGACTTATGAACGAAACGCAGCCCACCATGATTTACGCGCCGTCGCGGGTGGACTTTCACCCCGAGCACTACAAGGTGGCGCTTGCGGCCGCCGAAGTGCTTCGACGGCCGACGCGCCCCCGCAACCTGGAAGTGCGCGTCTACCAGGTGCAAGTTCCGCTCACGCGCGCGCTCGTGAACCTGGTGACACCAGGATTGCCGGTCCTGAACGAAATGCGACACCTCTCGGCCATATACGGCTCGCAGGAGGGGTCACTGCGTGCCTGCCTGCGGCTCCGCCAGTACGCCGCGCGCGCCCATCATCTTCCTGGGATCGCGGAGGAGTTCTGGGCGATCCCCGCGTCGAGCTATGCTGCGCTGCACGCCGAGGAGCCGCCGCGCCCGCTGGTGGAAACGTTCCGCGGATTGCGGCGGCTCCCGTGGACCGATCCGCTCGCGTTCCGCGTAGGCGCGGCCGAGCGGCGGCGCCTGGCCCGCCTGGCGGTGCCCTCCTCATGAAGCTGGGCCTGGTGCTGGTGGGCGGACTGTCCCGCGATCCTTCCGACGGTTCGATCCCCGCCATCCAGTGGCTGGTGGAGCGGCTTGCCCGCCGCCACGAGGTTCACGCCTTCACGCTGTTCGGCGCGCGCCGCCCCGACCGCTATCCGCTTCTCGGTGCCACCGTGCATCACGCGGGCAGCCGTGGGCGGGCGTGGCGCACTCTCAGCGCGATCATCGGCGAGCATCGTCGCGGGTCTTTCGACGTGCTGCACGCGTTCTGGCTCGTGCCCGGCGGCGCGATCGCGGCGGCGGCCGCGCGCATCACCGGGCGCCCGCTGCTGGGCCACATCGGTGGCGGTGAGTTGGCCGGGATCCCGGATGCGAACTTCGGCCACCAGCTCTATTGGAAAGGGCGCCTGTGGGCGCGCTTCGCGATCGGGTCGTGCGCGGTGGTGACTGGGGCGAGCGACGGCGTGGTGAAGGACCTGGCGCGCCGCGGAGCGCGTGCCGAGCGTGTCCCGCTGGGCGTGGCGCTGGACCACTGGCCCGCGGTGGCGCCGCGCCCGCGTACCCCGGGCCGGCCCGCGCGGCTGATCCAGGTGGCCACGCTGAATCGCGTGAAGGACCAGCCGACGCTGATCCGGGCTGCCAGGCGCCTGCTGGATGCGGGGGTGAATTTCACATTGGACATCGCAGGTCCCGATACGCTCGGCGGCGAGATCCAGGCGCTCGTCGAGCGGATGGGCCTGTCCTCGCGCGTCCGGTTCATGGGGTACCTCCCGCACGACCGCCTGCACGCGCTCGTCGCCCAGGCCGACCTGATGCTGCACACGTCCCGGTACGAAACGGGCCCGCTGTCGGTCCTCGAGGCGGCGGTGGTGGGCGTGCCGGCGGTGGGTACTGCCGTCGGCCACGTCGCCGAATGGGTGCCGCTGGCGGCGGTAGCGGTGCCGGTGGGAGATGACGACGCCCTGGCGCGGGAGACCCTGGCGCTGCTGGGAGATGAGAGTCGCCGGATGCGGATGGCGGCCGAGGCGCAGCGCCGCGCGCTGGCGCAGGACGCCGACTGGACCGCGACGCGCTTCGAAGAGCTCTACCGGGAGGTCACCGCAGCCAGGCGCTGAGGTCGCGGCCGATGAGCGCGGCGGTGCGCTCCACCTGGTCGCGATAGTGCTCCGTCACCACGCGGCGGTCCGCTGGATCGAGGTGAATCTCTCCACGCGGCCGCGCGGCCACCCGCCGGAGCGCGTTCCGCCATCCACCTGGGAGTCCCCGGAATATCCACGAGAACGATCGTGCCGCGCGGTGAAGCAGGGGGAATCGCGGAACAGCAGGCTGGCGCATGCGGATCGTGAAATCGATGGCCTGCGACTCGTCCACGCCGAGAAAACCGAAGACGGCCCGCATGACCGATGCCGGCTCACGACGGAAATCGTCGTAGAGATGAACCTGGGTCTGTTCGCGCGGAAACATCGAGAAAAACCGCTCCAGGTGGTCGTGGTAGCAACCGACACGAATGGCCCGTGACCAGTCCCCGCCGTCCTTGAGTCCGTCCTGGAAGGCACTGGCGAATGACCTCCCCGGTTTTTCCCACGCGCCACCCAGGTAATGCGAGAAGAGTCGTTCCGCTGGGTCCCGGAGGAGAAAAACGAGTCGGACGTCCGGCAGGCGCGAGCGTATCGCACCCGCGGCGCCGGGCAGCCACCAGTAACCCACGCTTCCCTCTCCCACGGCGGGTGCGGTTCCGGCGCCGCGGAAGAGCCGGACATAGTCGTCCCACTCGGTGACCAGGCCGAGGTCGCGCGGTTCGCGCATCGGCCCCGACAGGAAGGCGCGCGTCCGCTCGACGTTGGCGCGGATCCGCCGTTCGTCGTCCGGCGTTTTCGTGAGCGCCAGCACGTCAGGGGCGCCGAAGAACGTCGGCTCCTTGATGGGACTCAGGTAGATCGCCGGGTGCTGGCCCAGGTAGTGATAGAGAGACGTCGTTCCGGACTTGGGGACCCCGGCGAGAATGAAAGTCGGAAGGCGGCTCATTCGCCCCCGCGACGGTCGCCGCGGTCCTCGATACGGGAGCTGTCGGCCAGGCGACGCGGACGCCACGCGAGCCGGCCACTCAAGAGCAGCGCGGCGCGTCGTCCCATGACGCGCAGACGCCCGCGGACGGTGAGGGATGGATTCCGCGGAAAGATCCAGTCGAGAGCGGTGCGTCCCACCTGGTCCCATCCTTTCGCCCAGACCATCCGCGCTTCGATCGACCGGTGGGAAAGGTGATAGGGCAAAGTGGTCGTGGCCTCACTGACCGAGCGTCGCATCCTGGGCGTAGCGTCCCGGGTCGCGTCCGCGAGGATCCGCGCGTCCACCGAACCGGGCGCGAGCGCGTCGGCCATGCGCAGGGCGGGGTAGGCGAGCCGCAGCGTACGGGTCCGTGCGAAGAGGTCGCCCAGCGCGCGCCATGCGCCACCATCGCTCGCGAAATCGCGCCGAAGTACGAGGACCAGCTCAACGATGCGGATGAGCTGGATTTCCGGGAGGTCCGACGCCGCGTGCAACGCGAGGAACGCAGCCAGGGCCGGCTGGGCGAGCACCTTCGCGCGACGGCCGCCGATGGGCGCGGCGGTGATCATCGTGGCGTCGGGCGTTCCGAGCCCGGCGGTCAGCCCAGGGAAATAGGTGCGGTCGAGGGTCTGGTGAAGATCGATCGCCCAGGGATTGTCGGCGTGGGTCAGCTCGATGGACTGGATCGCCATGTCTCGGCCGGGGCCCCATGACTCACGCTCGGGCCGCGAGTGGATGGCGACTTCCACTAAGCCAGCCGCCCGCATGGCACCCGCGGCCGCCGCCATCTCGTCGGGTCGCACGAGGAGGTCGATGTCCCCGGCCGGCCTCGTCCCCGGGTCTTCGAAGTAGGCCGGCGCGGTGTGGAGCCCCTTGAGGATCACCGGCTCGATGCCGAGCGCGGACAGCGAGTCCAGCGCCTGCTCCAGGCGCCCGAGCATGACGCGGTGACGCG
>CAMDCH010000083.1:0-9851 GCA_945889655.1 bacterium HR33 | reverse complement strand
CGGGGTGAGTCCACAGCTCGTACACGCCGGCCGCGAGTCCAAAGGCTGAAGCTGATACGTACAGCGTCCCGAGTGCCGTGAGCCATCTCCAGCCCGTTTGCTGGAAACGGTGTTGCATCAGCACGCCGACAGATCCTCCGATCAACGGGCCCAGCGCCACACCCGCCCAGATTGTCGCGCCGAAGGCCTTCGCGCCGATCATGTAGGCGAGGGCGCCCCATGCGGCGCCGAGCCCCACGCAGGCAATCAATTGAGCCGGCTTCACCGGGTGCCGTCGAGCTGTGACGAGGACAGCCACGCCATCACGCGGCCGTGTTCCAACCGCACGGCGTCCAGGACCGCGGACGCTGCCGGGAGGTCGCCGCGCGCCGCCGCGACCTCCACCTGGCCGAGCAGATCACCCAGCGTCACCGCGAACACTGTCACCGCTGCCGACCGGTACTTGTGCGCGGCCCGCTCGATCGCCTTTGCGTCCCGGGACGCGGCCGCCTGTTCGAGCGCCTGTAGCCGGTTGGGAGCGTCGGTGCGGAACGTGGCGAGAAAATCGCCGAGCATCGCTTCGGCGCCGGCGTCGACCAGCCATTCGCGGAAACCGGCGATATCGACGGCGCCGTCCATCAGGTCATCTTCTCCCCGGAGGCTTGTTGCAAAGTGTCCCCGTTAGCCGTGGCGGTCCTGGCGATTGAGATTCCAGTCACATCCCACGATCTGCAAGCCCAACCGGCGCGCAACCGCCAGCGACGCGTTGTTGGTCCATGACGTGCTATACATCGGCAGCTGGCCCGACGCCCGGATAGCCGCCGCCCACGCGCTCGTCACCTGCGCTGCCAATCCCCGTCCGCGAAAGGCCTCGGCGGTTGCCGCGCCAGCCTCGGCGGCATCGTCCGTCAGGCGTGCGCTGAAGCACACGCTGATCGCTGCCTCACCCTCCATTACGGCCATGATCGGGGCGCACCCCGGCAGCTCATTGGCGCTCCAGCCGCGGAAGTATCGCGTGAGCTGGTCGAGCCGCGCGACCCGGACCACGCCCTCCGCGTCCTCGATGCGCTCGGGGAAGACAAACACCGGGCCTGCATCGACCTCGCCAGCCAGCAGCGACCGGTAGTGCCCCGCGTGTCGCGGTTCCCGCTGGAAATCTGTGACCGGTGGCTCGGTGCGCGCGCGAGTCTCGAGCTGCGCCGCGATCGGCTCGGAAATGTCCGCGTGAACCGCCCAGGCACAGTCGGATGTCCCCCGAATGAGCGAGAACGCCGGCCCCCGTCCAGGGTTTGGCTCGCGGGTTGAAACGATGCGGCCGCGGCCGTCGAGGACGAAGAGCGTCCGTAGCTGGAGCCCCGGTGTGAAGGTGCTCAGTCGCCCGCGCCCCGGATGACCCGGATCAGCGTCTGGATCTGACCTGCGTGCCTGGTGGAGTGCTCAGCCGCATGAAAAAGGAGCCCGAATACGTTTGACGGGAGTCTCCTCTTACCGACTTCCCGCGGTGCAAGCAGCGCGTCCTCTCCAAAAGATGGCAATGACGCGAGCGCCTCGGCGAGGGCGGCCTCCAGGATATTGGTGACCCGATTCGCATCAGGGCGCTCGTCGTGTATTCGCAGCTCCAGCTTCAGCTCGGCCTGCTGCGCATCGTTGAGGATGTCGTCTCGCGCGTACGTGAAGAGGCGCGACAGGGCGCCCGCGAGATGAACCGCGTGATAGCCGATCGCAGCCGAGCCACCGGGCCGAGCCCAGAGCTGTTCGGGCGTGAGCCCCTGCAAGATCGGAGGAATGTCGTCACGCACCTGGATCAGGGAATGCGCGACCGGTACCAGCAGGGACGGGATCCCGGGAACGGGGCCGCTCAGCCACGCTTCGGCCACGACTAGCGGCCCGGTTCCTCGTACAGGCCGAGATAGCAGATCTTTCCGTGAGGCATGTGGGTCTCTCCGGCCCTATCTCAATGCCGCCAGGTCATGCGCGTTCAACTCGACGATCGCTGGCGGGTTCTTCCCGTAATCACTGTATCGCAGCCAGGCCGGCCGGGCGCGGAAGTATGTGATGCCCTCCAGTGTCTCGCGCTCCCGCCCATCAGCAAACTTCCCGAAGTACACCCGCTTCAGCGACGCCAGGTCTTCGCCCCTCGGCTCATCCACCGTTCCCGCGTACTGGACCGTTCGTTCGGCACCGGCGCCCGTGCTACCAATGACGAATGCCACCGAGGGACTCTTTCGGAGATTCACGGCCTTGCGGCTGGTGTCGAGCGTATCGAAAAAGATCTCGAACGCATCCGTGACCACGATGCCTACAACCGCCGCCTGCGGCTCCCCACTGGATGCGGACGCCTCTACCGCGTGGCGCTCACCCCGCATGAACGCGAGAAGCGTCGCACGATCGACGCGATGATTCAGGGCAAGTACCGCGCGACCGCCATCGCAGTGGTCGCGAGCAGCACCAGCACCGACACGATCTTGATGGACAGCGCCATACGCCCCTGGAGACGCTGCATCTCGGCGCTCTCCTCGGGAGTGGGAGGCCCGCCGCGCTTCGCGATGCCCTGCGCGATGGCGCCCATCTTCCGTACCGCCGGCGAGCTCATCGCCATGCCGACAATCGCGGCAAGGATGGCGAGCAGGCCGCCCCATCCATAGGTGCGGCCCATGCTCGTCTGCATCCAGCTCCCCGGATACCCCGCGGAATTGATCCAGATGAGCCCGGTGCCGGACAGGATCGTGATGATGGCCATCGCCATCATGTAGATCGGCATCTTCCGTTGCGTGAGCTGGCTCATGACGGGACCGCCCGCCGGTCCTGCCGCGCGCAGCGACGGCATGAGAAACATCGCGACGAAGATGACCGCGCCCACCCAGAGGACGCCGGCGAGGATATGAAAAATCCGGAATGCGAGAAGCATGCGATCCGTCCGTTCAGTTGAGAGATTGTCGAGTTCATAAGCTGTGCGGCCTGCTTGGCGCCGGCAACCGACGGCTAAAGCCGCCTCTCGGCTAAGAGTCGCTGAAGCGACTATTCCCGGGCTCGATCCAGGCCGCCTTGGCGGCCCTCAGCCGAGTGGCGGGTTTACCCGTCGACCTGACGGTGATCAACACCACGCTCACGAGCACGAGCATTGTGCCCAGGAGTGTACGCAATCCGAGTGGCTCCCCTCCGGCGAAATAGCCCAGCAGCACCGCCACCACCGGGTTCACGTACGCGTACGTGCCGACCCTGGTGGGCGTCTCATGCTGAATGAGCCAGAGGAACACCGTGTAGGCGATGATCGACCCGGGGATCACGAGATACGCCAGCGAGAGCCAGGCGCGTGAGGAAACAGCGGCTGGACTGAATCCGTGGTGTTCGCCCAGCGCGAGTGCGGTCAGCGCAAGCAGCAGGCCGCCCGCAAGCATCTGCGAACCGGAGCTCATCACCTTGGAGGCCGGAAGCGGAAGCTTCTTTGTGAGCACCGCTCCGACCGACCAGCCCATGGCCGCGAATACCAGCGCCACCGCGCCAGCCCGATCAACCGGCTCGTCGTGGAGGTTGGGCCAGGGGGCCACGAGAACCGCGACGCCCGCCAGGCCCACGAGCAGCGCCAGCACGAGGCGAAGCGTGAACCGCTGTGTCCTGAGGATGAGGATTTCCGAGATGGCCATGAACGACGGAATGGTCGCCATCAGGACTGCAGTGATGCCCGACGGGACTCGCCGCTCAGCCCAGAAGACCAGGCCGTAGTCCACCACGAAGACGAAAACACCGAGCAGGAGCGCCGACCCCCACTCCCGCCGGCTCGGCCAGCGCTCTCGCCGGGCAAGTGCCCAGCCGAAGAGCATCGCTCCAGCGAGAGTGAACCGGATGGCGGCAAGCAGGAATGGCGGGACCTCCTCGACGCCGAACCGGATCGCGAGGAAGGTGGAGCCCCAGACGAAGTAGATGATGGCAAAGGCGCCCAGTGTCTTCCACGTGGGCGCCTTGTCGGTGTCTGCCATGCCTGGAGGATAACTATGCTCTGGAGAAATCCGCGCGGTCGATGGCCACGATATCCGCGGCCGACAGCTGGAGGTCACCCGCCCCCATGGAGTCTCTCACGTGATCCGGGTTCCGGCCGGCAGGAATCGGAATCACTGTTGATCCCTTCGCCAGCACCCATGTGATCACGACCGCATGTGGGGTTGCGCCGAGGCGCTTCGCGATCGGCTCCAGCACCGGGTGATTCGGCAGCCTCTGGTTCAGCCGTCCGCCACCCACCGGGCTGTACGCCAGGAATCCTATCCCGAGCTTGGCGCAGTGATCCACCACGCTGTCGCCGAACAGGCCGCCCCTGGTGGCTTCCTTGAAGAACGGGCTCAGCCGGTTCTGCACCGTGACCACCTCGATCGTCTCGCGCGCCTGCTCGATCTGCTTCACGGAAACGTTCGAGAGACCGATCCACCTGATCTTGCCGGCCTTCTGAAGCTCGGCGAGTGCGCCGACGCTGTCCGCGAAGCGCACCTTGTCGTCGGGGGCGTGGAGCTGGTAGAGCTCGATCTGCTCCACGCCGAGCGCCTTCAGCGACTGCTCGCAGGAGCGTTTCAGGAACTCGGGGCGCGCATTGCGCTCCCAGTGACCATCCGGGCGCGTCAAACCACCCTTGGTCGCGACCGTGACGTGAGCCGCCCCATCCCATTCCTTCAACGCGCGGGCGATCAGGCGCTCATTGTGCCCGATGTCGTTGTCGTCGAGACAGTACACGTTCGCGGTGTCGATAAAAGTGCAGCCGGAGTCGAGTGCTGCGAGGATGGCGCGAACGCCGTGCTCCTCCGGTGGCCGGCCCTGGATGGATACCATCATCCCGCCGTAGCCGATGATCGACACCTCGGATGCTCCGGGACCGAGCCGGCGACTCTTCATTGGCAGCTACTTCTTCATCCGCGACCCTACGGAGAGCGCGCCGTCACCCAGCACGACCAGCGAAAGGGCGCCAGCCAGGAGCAGGCCTTCCAGCTCAAAGTTGCGGTTCGCGGGAATGTTCGCCATTAGAATCGCGACCAGCATCTGGAACGCGAACGCCGCCGCGACGTACCGCGTGAACACGCCGAGAATGAGACAGGCTGCGCCGAGCGTCTCCATTGCGATCACGATCGCCGCACCGACCGCCGGCATGGGGATCCCGATGGACCCAAAGAACCCGCTGACACCTGCGAGTCCCATGTTCACCTTCGCGATGCCGTGGATCAGGAAGACGATCCCCAGTCCGAGCCTGAGCGGCAGCGCTGCATATCCGATCTGCAAACGATCCAGGAATCCCATGCGAGCCTCCGAAGAGAGAGACTTTAATTGACGTATATTCTCGCCGTGAAGAAAGCCCTGATACTGCTGGTGTTGGCCTCGACACCGCTCGTGGCCGAACAGGGACCCGTCTTCCTGTCGCCCCCGAACACGACACCCCTGCACACCGTCTCGCCGTCCTTCACGTATGTGAACAAGCGCGGCTCGACTGATCTTAACCTCCAGGCGTCGTATGGCTTGCGATCCAACATCTCGATCGGATTCGGCGGGACGATGATCGAAAACACCGGCCAGCCATTTCGCCTCGGCCGCGTGCAGGTGCAGCTCAGGTATCGTTTCTACCAGAAGGCCGAAGAAGGCCGCCGCACGATCGTTGGTTCGAGCATCGGATGGGCCTTGCCCCTGGGTGAAGCGGTGCATGACGTCGCGCGGCAGAACGGGGTGGCACGACTGTCGGCTAATCTGAGCGCCTCACACGCCAACCGCCGCACCGCGTTCGTCGGAGCCGCCAACATCACGAGGGACGAGCATCCGGGAGGGGACAGCTTCTCGGGGACCGCGGGCGCCGCGTTCAGCTGGCGCCTGAAGCCGGTCGCGCCAGGCGCCACCGGCGGCCCCGGCCTTGCGTTCTTCTTCGAGGGACTAGGGCATCTCGAGGAGGATGGGTCGGGCTGGCTCGCCGTCGCACCAGGATTCGTCTATCGGAAAGGGCGTACCCAACTCAAGGTTGGAGTGCGGCAGCCGGTGCGTCGCTGGAACTCCCGGTCGAGCACGCAGGTTTCGATCGGGACGTCGATGTTCATCCCCACCTAGCCTCACCCGCCCTCACCCCTGTCCCCGCTCCCTTCCGGGAGCGGGGGACGTTCGCTCCGACCAAAGTGTTGCGGCGTCTTTGCGGCTTCTGTCAACGCCCGCAGAACCATGGTTTCGGTTCTGGTTCCCCTCTCCCCTCTCGCTTCGCTCGGGGCAGGCTCCAGGGAGAGGGGACAGGGGAGTGGGCGGCCCGGGGTGAGGTTAACGCGTGAACTGATAGATCGTATAGATGATCAGTCCGACCAGCCCACCCACCAGCGTTCCATTAATTCTCACGAACTGCAGGTCCCGCCCCACCGCCAGCTCGATTCGCTGCACCGTGGCATCGGGGTCCCAGGACGCGATCGTTTGCGCGATGATGTCAGCCACCTCCTGCCGGTTCTGCTCGGCCACGGTGACCGTCACCTCGACGATCTGGTCGTCCAGCTCGGCGAGCAACGAGGTGTTGCCGAGCAGCGAGTTGCCGAACGACGCGATTCCTTTTGCTAGACCCGTCAGCTCGGTTGATCCAGTGGTCGCGGTCTGCGTGCCTTGCTTCTCGGCATACGCCACGATCGCCTTGCGCGCGGCGTCCCACAGCTTCTCGCCCAGCTCGTCCACCGCGGGGTCGTCCAGCCATTCCGCCTTGAGTGACTCGGCGCGCTCGATCATCTCCGGCGAATGTTGCAGGCGGTCCACGAAATCGAAGATCGCGCGGTCGAATGCCTGCCGTACCGGGTGGTACGGCGTCGATCCCATCTCGCGCAACAGGTTCTCGATCGCGCCCAGGATCTTCTGGTAGATCTTGTCGTCGATCGCGCCGGGCACCCACCACGGGGTCTCGGCTCTTACCTGCGAGCGGATCATCTCGCGGTTCTCGTGCACCGTTTTCGCCGCCAGGTCCACCGCACGGTCCACCAGCTCCTGGTGGCGGTTGCCCTGGACCACCAGTGAGAGCGTTTTGCCGAGCGCGGGTCCCACCCGCGTGGCGCGCACCCGCGCCCGCACGGCCTCGCGCACCAGCTCCTGCATGTCGTCCGCCGGCAGCGACTCGACCATCTTCGCCAGGCCGCTCGCGAACTGCTGCGCTACCCGGCGTGCGTTGTCCGGTTGCGACAGCCACCGCGCGATCCGCTCCGCCGGCGTGACCCCGCGCAGCCGTGTCGCGATCACCTCACGTGAGAGGAAGTGATTCTGGACAAAGTTGCCGAGGATCCGGCCGATTCTTTCCTTTTGCGTGGCCACGATCGCCGTGTGGGGAATCGGTAGGCCGAGCGGGCGGCGGAAGAGCGCGGTGACCGCGAACCAGTCCGCCAGCCCGCCGACCAGCGATGCCTCCGCGGTCGCGCGGATGTACCCGAGCCACGGGTAGCGCGATTCGTAAATGCTGGCCACCACGAAGACCACGCCCGAAAGGGCGAGTAGTCCGGTGGCCAGCCTTTTCATCTTGGTGAGCCGCGCCTGGCGTTCTGCGTCGTCGGCGCGCGCCTTGAACGGAGATGAAGGAGTAACTGGGGGGCTCATGCTTCCCCTACGTAGCGGAAGCGAGCGCCTGTTTCAGGCGGCGGACGCCGTCGGCCAGCTTCGCCTCGGACGCGGCAAAACACCACCGCACGAAACCTTCGCCCTCCGCCCCGAAAGCGCTCCCGGGCGCGAGACCCAGGCCTACGGTCGCTATGAGCTTCTTGCAGAAGGCCACGCTGTCCGTGACACCCGCGACCTTGAAGAAGATGTACATCGCTCCCTCGGGCAGGGGGACTTCGACCTGCGGGAGACGTTTGAGGTGCGCCGCCAGCAGGTCGCGCGCGCGGATGAACCGCTTGACCGTGTGGGCAATCGCGGGCTCGCCCTGGGTCACCGCCGCGACGCCCGCCTTCTGCACGAAGACCGGGGAGCACGACGTGTTGAACTCGATCAGCTTCCCGAGGCTCGGCACCAGCTCTTCCGGGCTGACCAGCCAGCCCAGGCGCCAGCCGGTCATCAGCCACGCCTTGGAGAACGTGTTGGCGCTGACGACCCGGTCCTCCGCCGCCGCGGCATCCAGGAACGATGGCGCGGCCCGGCGGTCGCCGCGGTAGTAGAGGCGCTCGTAGGCGTCATCCGACACGATCCACACGCCCAGCCGCCGGCAATGCTCGAGGATCGCATCGCGGGTCGCGACATCCATGGTCCAGCCGGTGGGGTTGTTCGGAGAATTCAGGAACAGGATCCGGGTGTCGGGCGTGACCGCCGACAGCAGGCGATCCACGTCCAGCGACCACGTGGCGGAGGCGTAGGTCAGCGGAACGGTTTCGACGCTCGCGCCCATGATCTTGGGGATCTCGACCACGTTAGGCCACACCGGCGTCACCACCACCGTCCGGTCGCCCGGTTCCAGCAGCGCCTGCGTCACCAGGATCAGTGCTTCCATCCCCGAGCTCGTCACCGAGACCTGCCCGGCGGTGGTGGGTCGGTGCAGCCCGGTCTCATACTTGGCCAGCGCGTCTCGCAGCTCGGGGATCCCGAGGTTGTGAGAGTAGAACGTCTCCCCCCGCTCCAGTGACTCGATGCCCGCCTTGCGGATGAAATCCGGCGTGACCTCGTCCGGCTCGCCGAGCCAGAAGGTCACGACGTCGGTCCGTCCCATCCCGGCGTTGACGATGTCGCGGATGCGCGAGGCGCGCAGTCCTTCGACCGCGGGGCGGGCGCGCAGGCGGTCGGTTGTAATGGGGGTCTCGGTCATAGTGAGAAGTGAGAAGTAAGAAGTAAGAAGGGAGAAGCAGGGTCAATGCGTAGACCCGCTTCTCCCTTCGATGTCTCCAGTTCTGATCAGTTACTTCTCACTTCTTACTTCTCACTTGTCAGCTAGTGCGCTTTCGCCGGCGCCATCTTCTCCGCGGCGTACAGGATCAGGGCTCCAGGGACCATGATGACGAACCAGACGAGGAGGTAAGGCACAAGGGTAGTGCCGCTGATGTGCTCGCGTATGGACTCGATGGACGTGCTCCAGATCAGTGATATGAGCACGAAACCGAACCAGTAGCAGCCAATCGCGCGCAGAATGCCTTGCATTGCAATCCTCCAGGGGGAATGGCGATGGGAAACTGCGGATAAGTTCGGCGCTTGGCACATGTCTGGCAAGTGGAGGTGCGAGGTTCGAGGTGCGAGGGTTGCTGACAGCCGCTCCCGAGCACCCTCACACCTCGCACCTCGTCCCTCGCACCTCTTTGCGACCCTTTCCCTCCGCCACGCATCGCGCGCCCCTGCATGAGGTTTTAACGTCTGCGGGGTGTCTGTCGTAGTAATAGATGGAGACTCGCGGTTGCGAGAGAGTCGGTCGAACACCGTTCACCCTAGGAGCAACCCAATGAAGAAGGTCATTCACCTGGCTGTCCTCGCCGCAATGTTGGCGGGTAGCGCCCTCATGGCGCAGCAGCCGGCCCCCACCCAGCCGCGCCAGCAGCCCCCACCGGGCAACCCACCCCCGGCAGAAGCCGGCCCCGAACGCCAGGGTCCCCCGGGATTCGGCGGCGGCCGCAGGGGAATGATGGGCGGCCCCGGTGCTCCCGGCGCGCCGGCGGAGATGGGCCCGCGCGGCTTCGGTCCCGGTGTGCCATTCTCTCCTACCGCGCTGCTTGAGCGGCGTGCTCAGCTCAACCTCACCGCCGACCAGGTGACCAGGCTCTCGAATCTGGAGAACGAGGCCCGGGCGGCCCGCGAAAAGGCCGAGAACGACGTCAAGCCGCACCGCGAAGAGCTGCAGAAGATCATGGAACAGGCGACCCCGGACGTCGCGCAGATCCGGACGCACTTCCAGGCCATGTCGGCTGCCCAGCAGGCGGCCC
>CAMDCH010000082.1:0-9879 GCA_945889655.1 bacterium HR33 | reverse complement strand
ATCACATGTTACATCCACATGCCGGCGAGCGGTCGGAACAAACCGGTCCCGTCCTGGTGGTGGAAAACGACGAGGGCCTGCAGGCGGTCATCAGCGACGCGTTGGAAATGGCGGGGTACCGGGCGATACCGGCGTCGGACGGCTCCGAGGCGCTCGAGCTGCTCGAGAACAGCCAGCCCTCGCTGGTTCTGCTCGATCTGTTCATGCCGGGCATGGATGGCTTCGAATTTCTGAGACGCATCCGCGAAGACGTCCGTTTCGAGGCCATCCCGGTCATAGTGGTGACGGGGGCCAATCCACGGCAGCGACTGGGTCTGCCCAACACGCCCGTGCTGCGCAAGCCGCTGGATCTTCAGGAGCTGTTGTTTGCGGTCAGTCGATATCTGAGGTGAGAACGCCGAGCATCATCGATCGAGTTACCCCACCACGATCTTCCTAGAGCCACCGGTCGGAATTGAACCGACGACCACTCGATTACGAATCGAGAGCTCTACCTCTGAGCTACGGTGGCAGCCACAGATGGCGCTGATGACGCTGACACTGCCGCTGAAGACTGCGGCATCGTCTGCCGTATCTGCGCAATCTGTGGCCAATGCCCTGGCGCGGACTCGAACCGCGACGGGTTGCCCCACCGCCCCCTCAAGACGGCGTGTCTACCAATTTCACCACCAGGGCAGGCACTGTAACTGCACCAAGCTTCGCAACTTAGACGGGGAAAATAGCGTGGTCAAGCTGGATGGTTGGTTGGCTGGACCGTTGGATGGTTGGGACACTTCCGACCATCCAACCATCAAACCATCCAACCATCCGCGGCATGTTGTGAAGCATCCCGCCATTCCCAATATTGTGCTCGCGCCCCGTTTGCCGTTCCAAAATGGAGGTCTATGCCATCGGTCCTCATCGTCGACGATGATAAGGCCGTACGGGACGCTTTCGCTCGTGTGCTGAAGCACGCGGGGATGGACGTAACCGCGGTCGAAAATGGCGTGCTGGGACTCCGGGAGCTGGGGCAGCGGGAATTTGACGCCGTGGTCTGCGACTACAAGATGCCGGAACTGGGGGGCGAAGGGTTCTTCGAGCAGCTCGAAGAACTGTTTCCCGAAGTGACACGACGCGTGGTCTTCGTAACCGCCTACGCCGACGATCCAAAAATCCGGGGCTTTCTCGACCAGACCGGGCAGGTGGTGCTGGCCAAGCCCGTGGACACCGGGGTCCTGGTCGGTGAAGTACAGGCTCTAATTGCGAAAGGCCGAAAACGCCCCTCGATGCCGGGCTAGCCCGGCGCGGGGAGGCTACTGCGGTACAGTGTAGAAGGGCTTGTCACCGGCCGCATGGTCGGTGATGTCACGGATGCCAGCCAGGTCAGGAATCATCCGCTTCAGGTTGGCTTCGATTCCCTGCCGCAGTGTCACGGTCGCCATGCCGCACCCCTGGCAGCCACCCTTCATGCGAACCACGACCGTGCGGTCCTGCACGTCGATCAGCTCCACCTGGCCACCGTGCTTGGCGACCGCCGGATTGATCTGTTCACGGAAGAGATCGGTGACGAAGGCGTAGATGGTCGCGTCGTCCATCCGCTGGGGAGCGGGTGTACGCGAGGCGACCGAAAGTCCAGTGAGCGGGGAAGACATACATCTATAGTAGCTGGCCCGCCCCAAGAGTGGCACCCTATATTCCGCGCCATGACACTCGCTACGTCGACCACCGACCTGCGCCATGACTGGACCACCGCGGAGCTCCGCGCGATCCACGACCTCCCGATCCCCGAGCTGGTCTTCCGCGCGCAGACGGTCCACCGCCAGCACAACGACCCGAACAGCGTACAGCTCTGCACGCTGCTCAGCATCAAGACCGGCGCCTGCCCCGAAGATTGCGCCTATTGCCCCCAGAGCGCGCACTACGAGACCGGCGTCTCGGCCGAAGGCCTTCTCGACGTGCCACAGGTGCTCGCGGCCGCGCGGGCGGCAAAGTCCAATGGCTCGACGCGGTTCTGCATGGGCGCCGCGTGGCGCCAGGCGCCCGGCAACAAGCAGTTCACCCAGGTGCTGGACATGGTGAAAGGCGTGCGCGAGCTGGGAATGGAGGCGTGCTGCACGCTCGGCATGCTGACCGCCGACCAGGCGCAGCAGCTCGGCGAAGCCGGGCTCACCGCCTACAACCACAACCTCGACACCGGCCCCGACTACTACAAGGAAATCATCCACACGCGCACCTACCAGGAACGGCTGGATACGCTCCAGCACGTGCGCGATGCCGGGATCACCGTCTGCTGCGGCGGAATCGTAGGGATGGGTGAAGCGCTGGAGGACCGGCTCGACCTCATCCGCGTGCTCTCGAGCCTCGAGCCGCACCCCGAGAGCGTGCCGATCAACGCGCTGGTGCGTGTCGCAGGCACCCCGCTGGAAGACGCGCCCGATCTCGATCCGATCGAGATGGTCCGCATGATCGCGACCGCGCGCATCGCGCTGCCGCTGTCCCGCGTGCGCCTTTCCGCCGGGCGGACCGAGATGTCCGATGAGTGCCAGGCGCTCTGCTTCCTGGCCGGTGCCAACTCGATCTTCACCGGCGAAAAGCTGCTGACCACCCCCAATCCGGGCCGGGACCACGACGCGATGCTGCTCGACAAGCTCGGGATGACGGCGCTGAGCGAGGTGTGAGCGACATCCAGGACGAGCTCGCGGCCCGCCTCCGCGAGCTCGACAGCCGTTCCCTTCGCCGCACGCTGACCTCGCCCGCCGGGCGGGACTTCTCCTCCAACGACTACCTGGGCCTCGCGTCCGATCCGCTCATCGCTGAGCGGGTGCGCGCCGCTCTCGGCGCGCCGGCGGGGGCCCCGTCCTCGCGGCTGCTGCGCGGCAACACCGCCGAACACGTTCAACTCGAAAGCCGGCTGGCCGAGTTCAAGGGGACGGAAGCCGCCCTGCTCTTCCCCAGCGGCTACCAGGCGAATCTCGCGGTGATCTCGGCCCTCGTGACGCCGCGTGACCGGGTGATCACGGACCGGCTGAACCACGCGAGCATCATCGACGCGCTGAAGCTCGCCCGGCCTCGCAAGGTGATCGTCCCGCATCTCGACGTCACGGCGATCGAGGGGGCATTGATGGAGCCGCACGCGAACGGCCGCACGTTCCTCATCACCGAATCGCTATTCAGCATGGACGGTGATATCGCGCCGCTCGACCGCTACGCTGACCTCGCCGAGACGTACGACGCCTCCCTGATCGTGGATGACGCTCACGCCACAGGACTCTATGGCAAGCGGGGTTCCGGCCTGGCTGAGCATTTCGCCATCGAGCGCCGGGCACTCGCGATCATGTCCACGTTCGGCAAGGCGCTGGGTCTGCACGGGGCGTTCGTGGCGGGATCGCGCGTGTTCATTGATTTCCTGGTGAATAAGGCACGGCCCTTCGTGTTCTCGACCGCCCCCGCGCCGATCCTCGTCGCGGCCTGGGAAGGGTCACTCGACGCGCTAGCAGCGGGAGGCGACACGAAACGGAGAACGGTAATGTCGCGCGCCGACCAGCTTCGGGCTCGACTCCGCGAGGCGGGACTCGACGTCGGCGGCAGCGTCGGCCCGATCGTGCCGGTGATCCTGGGGGAGAGTGAGACCGCACTGGCGGTAGCCGCCGACGTTCAGAAGGCCGGCTTCGATGTCCGCGCCATCCGGCCCCCGACGGTTGATCCGGGCACCGCGAGACTTCGTATCTCCATCCACGCTGACCATTCTGAGTCGGAGATAGAGACGTTGGCGAAAGCCGTCATTACCGCCACCTCGCACCTCGCACCTCGCACCTCGCACCCCTCACAGACCCCGCACCGATGAGTCTGCTCGTCACCGGAACCGACACCGAAGTCGGAAAGACCGTCGTCGGTGCGCTGCTGCTCCTGCGCTACTCCACAGCGACCTACTGGAAGCCCGTGGCAACCGGCTCCGTCGATGGACGCGATACGGCTGATATTGAGCGCTGGACTGGCCGACCGGCGCTGCCCGAATTTCGCGTGTACCGGCAGCCCGTCTCACCGCATCTCGCGGCCCGACTCGCTGGTGAGCACATCACACGTCCCGCCTTGACGGGCGCCTGGAAGATCGTGCAGGAGACCGTACCGGGCCCCATCGTGGTTGAGGGCATCGGCGGCGTCATGGTTCCGTTCAACGAGCGGGGCTACTTCTTCGCCGATTTCGCGCGCGACCTTCGTCTCCCTGCCCTCGTGGTCGCCCGCAGCACACTGGGCACCATCAACCACACGCTGCTCACGCTGGAAGCCCTGCGGGAGCGACGGGTCCCCATAGCCGGCGTCGTGATGAACGGACCTCGCAACCCGGAAAACAGGCAGGCCATCGAAGTGCTGGGGCGAGTGCCGGTCATTGCCGAAGTGGAGCCGCTGAAGGCACTGACACGCAGAAACCTCGCGCGGACCGCAAAGGATTTCGACCGCGCGGGCCACCTCCGCCGTCACCTCTCGTGAAGGAACCCGGCTGGGTCGCGCTCGACCGCGCGCATGTCTGGCACCCGTATACCCAGATGCTCACGGCGCCGCCGCCGACTCCACTGGCGGGGGCCCAGGGCGTCTACCTGCACACCACCGGTGGGCGAAAGATTCTCGACGCCATCTCCTCGTGGTGGGTGAACATCCACGGGCACAACCATCCCCGGCTCAACCAGGCACGTGCGGCGCAGGGTGCGCGACTCTCCCAGGCGATCTTCGCCGGCTTCACCCACGAGCCGGCGGCGCTGCTCGCGGCCGAGCTGTCCCGGCGCGCGCCCGCCGGCCTCGACCGCGTCTTCTACTCGGACGACGGCTCGACCGCGGTGGAGGTCGCGCTCAAGATGGCGTGGCAGTACTGGAAGAACCGCGGCGAGACCAACCGGACGCTCTTCGTCGCACTCGAACAGGGTTACCACGGCGACACGTTCGGCGCGATGGCTGCAAGCGGCACCTCGGCATTCAACGCGAAGTTCCGTGAGCTCCTCTTCGAGGTGCGGTTCGCCCATGCCCACTACGAAGACGGGAGTCCGGTAGGAACCCTCGTGCCCGAATGCCGGGTCGATGCGGACTTGTCGCCAACCCCAGGCGCAAGCCCGGGGTCGAAATGCACCGCCAGCATCGAGCAGATTCTGCGCGATGAAGGGGACCGCGTCGCGGCGGTGATCATCGAGCCGATGGTCCAGGGAGCCGGCGGCATGCGGATCTGGCCGGCTGCGTACTTGCGGCACGTCCGCGAGGTGACCGCCAAGCTGGGCATCCCGCTCATCGCCGACGAGGTGATGACGGGGTTCGGCCGGACGGGCAAGATGTTCGCCTGCGAGCACGCGCTGGTTTCGCCCGACATCATGTGTCTCTCCAAGGCGCTGACCGGGGGGTACCTCCCCCTCGGCGCCACACTCTGCACCGAGCGTATCTATCAGGCGTTTCTCAGTGAAGACCGCGACAAGACGCTCTTTCACGGCCACTCGTTCACCGGGAATGCGCTCTCCTGTGCGGTTGCCCTGGAGAGCCTGCGGCTCTTCGACGAAGAGAAACGCCTCGCGCGTGTTGCGGAACTTCAGCAGGTCTTCAACGAACGGCTGGATGACTTGCGCGGCACAAATGGGGTGCGGGAAGCACGGGGAATCGGTGGGATTGCCGCCATCGAGCTGGACGCGGGTGGCGGCTACCTGAGCGAGCTCGGGCCGAAGCTGTATCGGGAGTTCCTGGCGCGGGATATCCTGCTCCGCCCGCTCGGCAACGTGATCTACGTTATGCCACCATACATCATCACAAATGACGAAGTGCACCGGGTGTTTGACGGGATAGAAGAGGTGTTGAACCTCACCGCTATCGCCTCTCCCTGACGGGAGCGTTTGCCCTCACCCCTGTCCCCGCTCCCTTTCGGGAGCGGGGCACGTTAACCGAGTCAGAGTTCTGCGAGCGAGACCCAACAAGAAAAGGCCCGGGATAGATCCCGGGCCCGTTTTGCAGTCGCAGAACTCAAAGGTTGCGTTGCCGTCCCCCGCTCCCGGAAGGGAGCGGGGACAGGGGTGAGGTCAGAACTTCACGGCGAAACCAAGCCACGGAATTCCGGGGAATATCGCGTTCTCCAGCGAGTTGATGAAAGCCAGATCGACGCTCAGTTTGTCACCGAGGAAGCGGAACCCGTACGAGAGCACGCCATTGTACCCGTCCCCAGGCACAAACCAGTTTTCCGAGATAAGCGCCAGGCGGCGTGACACGCGCGCCTGCCCGCCCACCATAATCACAGGTCTATCGGCAATGTTGCTCTCGACGTATCCCCACCCCAGGCCCAGGCTGAGGTTGTTCTCGCGCGTTCCGAGAGATGAAACGCCGTACAGTATCCCGAGCGACCCTCCATCGCCGTTCGAGCCTATACCAGGGAAGAAACCGGCGAGTGCGCCCACGGCGACCTGCGGACCGGTGCCGCCGGTGAGCGTCAATTTGTGGGTGACAAAGAAGAAGTTGTTCTCGATACCAATGCCCGGCACGAGCGAAAAGCCGCCCCCGAGGGTTAACCGATCGGTCACACCAACCGCGAATCCGTGCAACAGTATCCACGAGTTCCAGTAGTATCCGCTGCCGCGCCTGAGGGAATAGGCCGTCGCCGAAAAGAGCAGCCGTGTCGGATTGGGATTCTCCGCCCAGTACTCGCCGTTGTGCAGGCTCGCAGCACCAAACTGCCGAACTTCCCTGACCTGGCCGCGCGCCAGCGTAACGGGCCCCGACCGCAGTACCATGCCGATGCTGTCGGGTGACACGCTGACCACGCGGCCGACGAATCGCGAACCGTCGCGCGTGCGGACCTCGTGGTGCAACGAGGTATCCGCGGTGGCAATCGAGTCGAGCATCACGCGCTGCGCCGACGCAGGGCGCGAGGCGGCAACTAACAACGTGAAGGTCATCGCCAATATTGGGCATCGCATGTGACCGTCCTTGAGGGGCGCTCTTACAAGATGCAGTGAGAAGTGAGAAGTGAGAAGTGGATGGGTGTGAAAAGGCGCTGTGGGTTCGACCCGCAGCGCCTTCTCACTTCTTACTTCTCACTTCAACCGCAGCGTCGGCCTAGAATTGAGTCCAGAGGTACTGGTTGGTCACCTCGTGATGGAACTGGATCTCGGCCGGCTTCACCATCGTGCCCAGGGCCTTCGGGCAGCGGTCGGCCTGCGCCTGCTTGAGGTCGGCGAACTTGCTGTGCACGTCCTCGCCCAGGATCTCCTTGAGGAACGAGCTGCCCTTGAACAGCCGGATCGCGTCGTAAATGTTGTCGGACAGGAACCGGGTGCGGCTGCGCTTGTTCTCGTCCTCCTCCTGCTGCGGGCCCTCGAGGCCGGTGCGGAAGATCGAGTAGATCGCCATGTAGGGGTTCGCATCGGGCGCGATCGAGCGGACCTCGACCCGCTTGGACCGCTCATTCCCCAGCGGAATCCGGATCATGGAGCCGCGATCGATGGGCGACGCCTTGATCTGGTTCGGTGCCTCGAAGTGCGGATCGAGACGGCGATAGGAGTTCACGCTGGAGTTCATCACCAGGCAGAGCTCGGCGCCGTTCGAGAGAATCCGGCGGATGAACTCCCAGCCGGACACCGAGAGCTCGTCCTGGCCGTCCTTGTCCCAGAACTGGTTCTTCCCCTTCTTTGCCACCGAGACGTTGGTGTGCATGCCGTTACCGTTGATGCCGGTCATCGGCTTGGGGAGGAAGCTGGCCGTCAGGCCCATGCGCGCGGCCACCTGTCGCGAGAGCAGCTTGTAGAGCTGGACCTGGTCGGCCGCGATGACCGCCTCGGAATAGCTGTAGTTCATCTCGAACTGCGACGGCGCCACCTCGGGGTGATCCTTCTCGTTGTTGAACCCCATCGCCCGCTGGACCTCGGCGGCGGTGTCGATGAAGCCCCGCAGCGAGTCGCCGGGCAGCGAGTGGTAGTAGCCGCCGGTGGAGATGAACTCGAACTTGCCGGTCTCGTGGTAATGCCGCTCCGCATCCTGTCCCTTGAACAGGAAGCCTTCGATCTCGTTCGCGGCAAACATCACGGTACCATCTTTCTTGAACAGCTTGTCGCCATACTGCTTGAGCCGGGCGCGCATGTCGGCGGCATACGGCTCGCCATCACGCTCGAGCACCTCGCCCATCACCAGGACCTTGCCGGCGCCGAAAACGTCCGAGGGAAGCGAATAGAACGCGCCCCAATCGATGCCGAGGCGAAGATCGGACTCCTGCTGGCGCGAGAAGCCGCGGATCGACGAGCCGTCGAAGGTGAGGTTGTCGGCCGAGTCGAGCAGGAACTTCTTGTCGTAGTCGAGCATCTGGAAGCGGCCTTCGAGGTCCGTGAAGCACAATGTCACGGCCTTGATGCCCTTGGTGTCCTTCAGATACTTCATCCGCTCTTCCTGGATCTTGTCCGGAGCCACCCGATCGGTTCGCTGCTTCTTGGCAGCGAGGTTCATTTCTTCGAGTTTCTCGTACGGGATCTCCAGGAAATCGCGGAGGTCGGTCATAAGGGTCTGCTCCTTCGACATTGTTGGTGGGGGGCACATCCTGCTGGCACTACACTAGTTGACGTACATGGTAACGTAAAGGGTGCAATGCCAAGCCTAAATATCATGCCAATTGACTTTATCGGCCCCCTGTGCGACGCCGCGTAACCGTAATCGGCGCGGGGGCCGCCGGCTCGATGGCAGCCATCTTTGCGGCACGCGCCGGGGCGGAAACACTGCTGATCGAGCGCACCGCCGAAGGTGGGAAGAAGATCATGATCAGCGGCGGTGGGCGGTGCAACGTGCTGCCCGCGCGGCTCGACGAGGCGCGGTTCGTCACCGACTCGTCCCCGCATTCGCTCCGCAACATGCTCCGCTCGTGGCCGCTGCGGGAACAGGTCGCGTTCTTCGAAGACGAAGTCGGGATCCCTCTCAAGGTCGAAGAGGAATCGCAGAAGATGTTTCCGGTCTCGAACAAGGCGCGGGACATCCGGGACGGATTGCTGCGGGTCGCGCGTGAGGCGGGGGCAACACTGCGTTTCAATTCGACGGTACGGGATATCAGGGTGGCGGGTAGCGGGTGGCGGGTGGTGGTCGATGAAGGCGAGATCGTCGATGCCGACGCCGTCGTGATTGCGACCGGCGGCCTGTCCGTTCCCAACACGGGAAGCGATGGAATCGGGCTCGGCATCGTGGAACGCCTGGGTCATACGATCCGCCAGACCTACGCGGCACTCACGCCACTCATCGCGGACCCCGCACCGTTCGCCGAGCTGTCAGGCGTATCGCTCACGGTGACGCTGTCCGCGCGCGATGGCGACCGGAAGACCACGGCCACAGGCGGATTCCTGTTCACGCATCATGGATACAGCGGACCGTCTGTCCTGGACATCTCGCACGTTGCCGTGCGCTCCGCGGCGCCGTCGCCCGCGCAGGTGCGAGTCCGGTGGACGACGCTGGACGACAAGGGCTGGGAGGCGCTGCTCAAGCCGGACGGCACACGCATCGTGCGCACGGTCGTGCGGGAGCAGGTCCCGGACCGTCTCGCCGACGCGCTGCTCGCGGCCGCCGGCGTGGACCCAGGTCGTTATCTCGCCCAGCTCAAGCGCGAGGAACGCCTGCGGCTCATCGAGATGCTGGTGCGTGCTCCCCTGCCCTGGACCGGGGATGCGGGATACCAGAAGGCGGAGGTCACCGGTGGCGGCGTGGACCTGGCGGAGGTGGACCCGCGAACGATGGAGAGCCGCAAGCTGCCGGGACTGTTTCTCTGCGGGGAGATTCTGGACGCCTTCGGCCCGATTGGCGGATACAACTTTCTCTGGGCGTGGGCGACGGGAAAGTCGGCTGGCATCGGCGCTGCGGGAAGAAAGTAAGAAGTGAGAAGTAAGAAGTGAGAAGTAAGAAGTGAGAAGT
>CAMDCH010000081.1:0-9912 GCA_945889655.1 bacterium HR33 | reverse complement strand
CCCGCCACCCCGCTCGTCCCCGCCGCTAGATGATGACGGTAAGCAGCAGGTTCAGCGCGTTGTAGGTCGGACTACCCAAGTTCAGGCTCCCGAGGAGCCCGCCACCCGTCACCGTCGCGAACGTGCCGCTGCGCGAGCCCCACGTGATCGGGTTGTAGGTGGTCAGGATCGCGGTGTTCACAAAGTTCGTGTGGATCTCGCCATTCAGCGTAGCAGCACCGCTAATGGCCAGGATGTCGTAAGACCCGCTGCTGACCCAGTCAATGTTCACCACCGACGTGCCCAGGAAGTTGACGGGTCCGGTGATCGTCAGCGTTCCCACGGTTCCCGCGCCGCCCGGCTCGATCGTTCCCGCCTGGTTGAACGTCACGCTCCCAACGTTCAGCGTGCCCGATCCGCTGACCGTACCGGCCGCGGCGTTCGTAATGGTCTACCCCGCGTGCACCGACGACGCCTGCAACATCCACCGCGCCGACGAAGACGAGAAAAACCCCAGCCGGGCTCGCGCCTACGACGAGTTGCTGTTCCGTCACTGGACGCAGTGGGAGGACGGCCTGCGGAGTCACCTGTTCGTTGTCCCGGTGGCGGGCGGAGCCGCAAAGGACCTCACCCAGGGGAAGGACTACGACACCCCCGTCCCGCCTTTCGGTGGATCCGCGGACTACGCGTTTTCTCCCGACGGCAAGGAGATGGCGTTCACCACGAGGATCGGCACCGACCAGGCCTGGACGACCAACAACGACATCTACGCCGTGCCGGTCACCGGCGGCGAGCCGGTCAACCTGACCGCATCCATGAAAGGCACCGAGCAGACGCCGGCCTATTCACCCGACGGCAAGCTGATGGCCTTTCTCTCGCAGGAACGCGCGGGATTCGAATCCGACCGTGTACGCCTCATGGTTCGCGACCGCCAGACCGGTGCGGTGCGTGAAATCCCGAAGGGCTATGATCGGTCCATCGGCGAATACATGTGGGCCGGCAGCGATTTCTTCGCGATCACGGAGGACCGCCAGCGCCACGAGATCCTTCACATCACCGCGGCGGGTGACGTCCACCACGTGCTTCGCGAAGACAGCCTGAATCCCGGCCAGCTCTCGGCGGGCATGGCGGGTGAGATCCCGATGCTGACCTTCATGAGCGACGACATCGCGAACCCGGGGAACGTGTACACCTGGCTGGTGGATCACGTCGCCCGGCCGAAAGCCGTGACGAGCCTCAACGCCGAGAAGCTGCGGTCCATCGCGATGAACCCGGCTGACGAGATCAAGTGGAGAGGCGCGGAGGGGGACACGGTCTACGGGCTGCTGGTCAAGCCGCCCCAGTTCCAGGAAGGCCGGAAGTATCCGCTGGTCGTGCTGGTGCATGGGGGGCCCCAGGGCGCGTGGCTCGACCAGTTCCACGGGCGCTGGAACGCGCAGATGTTCGCCGCGCCCGGGTATGTGGTCTTCCTGCCGAACCCGCGGGGATCCACCGGCTTCGGACAGCAATTCCTCGACGAGGTCTCGCGCGACTGGGGCGGGCGCGCCTACGCCGACATCATGACCGGGGTGGACGCCGTCGCCCGGCTCCCGTTCGTGGACTCGACCCGCATGGCGGCAGCGGGGGGGTCGTACGGCGGCTACATGGTGAACTGGATGGAGGGTCACACGAACCGCTTCAAGACCCTCATCAATCACGCCGGCGTGTTCAACCTGGAATCGATGGGCGGCGCGACCGAGGAGCTCTGGTTCACCGAATGGGAATTCGGCGGACCGATGTGGGGCTCACAGGCGGACTACCAGAAGTGGTCGCCGCACCGGTTTGCCGGCCAGTTCAAGACCCCGATGCTGGTGATTCATGGCGAGCAGGACTTCCGTGTTCCATATACGGAGGGGCTGCAGGTGTTCACGGCGCTGCGCCGCCAGGGTGTTCCGGCCCGGCTGCTCATGTTCCCCGACGAAGGCCACTGGATCAGCCGGCCGCAGAACCAGGTCCGCTGGAATACCGAGGTTCGGGACTGGCTGGGGAAATACTTGCAGGTGCCGGTGCCCTGACGGAGACGGACACCGTATACTTACCCAGACATGAATGCCTCCGCGGCGCCCCCCGAGGCACTGTATCCCACCCGCACGGGTGCCGGCTCCTTCCTGGGCCGGCAGTTGTACTCCCGTTTCCAGCCGCCCGTCGTCATCCTCGGTCTTGCCCCCACGGGGGTGGAAGTCGCGGCTGCCGCGGCCAAGGCCATGAGCGCGCATTTTGACGTCATCATCGGCGCGCACATCCGCGTGGATGACAAGGTGATCGGGGCAGTGGCTGAGGACGGCGACGCGGTCATCGATCCCGATTTCGCTCCCAGTTTCTCGATGATGGATGTGTTGAACGAGGCCATCGACCGGGCGCGCCGTGCCATCAAGGCGGAGCGGCTCCTCTTCCGCGGTCAGCGCCAGCTCCGGTCGCTCGAAGGCGCCAACGTCATCATCGTGGACGGCCAGATCACGTCGCCGTGGAAAGCGCTCGCGGCGGCGGAGGTGGCCCGCAAGGCCGGCGCCAACCGCATCGCGATCGCGGCACCGGTGAGCACCCAGCCGGTCCAGGAACGCGTCCGCGCGCGCAAGCTCGATTTCGTGAGTCCATCGGTGCTGATGGATGCGACCGGCCACGCTCGGCCGTTCGGTGATCCCGATGATCCCAGTGCAGAGAGACTCCGCAGCATTGTCGTGGCGAGACAGGCTGCCTGAGGCGGGCAGGCGGGTAGGCGGGTGGGCGGGCAGTCTCTTTCTTATCGCCCTCCTCACAACCCCGGCTGCCGCACAACTCACCCCTCCGTCCACCGGCGGTGTCGTCGCACTCGACCGCCTCCTCCAGAATCTTGTCGAGCAGCGGCGCGTGCTGGTGGTGGCCGCGCACCCCGATGACGAAGACACGCAGCTGCTGTCACTCCTCTCGCTGGGATACGGCGCGCAGGCGGCCTATCTCTCGCTGAACCGCGGCGAAGGCGGCCAGAACCTCATCGGCCGCGAGCTGGGACCGGGACTCGGCATCATCCGCACGCAAGAGCTGATGGCCGCCCGGGAAATCGATGGCGCGACCCAGTTCTTCACCCGGACCTTCGACTACGGTTTCTCCCGGACGCTGGCGGAAGCGCAGAAGTTCTGGCCGAACGATTCGGTCCTGAAGGATGTCGTCCGCATCATCCGGCGCTTCAAGCCCCACGTGGTGGTCGCGATTTTCACCGGCACTCCGCGTGATGATCACGGGCAGCACCAGGATGCCGGCTGGGTAACCCCTCTCGCGTTTGCCGCTGCCGGCGACCCCGCGCGATTCGCCGAGCTGAAGCGCGAAGAAGGCCTCGACGCCTGGCAGCCCCTCAAGCTTTATCGCAGTGCGCGCTTCAACCCGCAGGCATCCACTATCGATCTCGAGACGGGTCAGCTGGATCCCCGGACCGGGCGATCCTATTCGCAGGTCGCGATGGCGAGTCGCAGCCGCCACCGCTCGCAGGACATGGGGCAGATCCAGCGCATCGGGCCGAGCCGGACGGGACTCATCCTGGTCGAGTCGAAGGTGAACACGGGCATCGCTCCTGGGCAGAAGGAAGCGACCATCTTCGACGGGATTCCGCTCGAGAATCCCGGCGTGGCGCGAATCGCCGACTCCCTGCGAGGAGTGTTGTCGCCGTCGCGCCTCGCCGACGCAGCGAAGCCGATCGCCGCGGTGTTACGTACCATCCCGCCATCCAACCATCCAACCATCCGCGCTACTGCGGAGCGCGCGCTCGCCGTGGCCTCGGGTCTCGTCATGGACGCGACCGCGAGCGATGCGGAAGTGATTGCCGGCCAGCGGCTCGAAGTGGACGTGTCGCTCTACAACACCGCATCCTCAGCGGTCACCGTGGATTCGATGTCGGTGACGGCGCCCGCGGGGTGGAAAATCGAGCCGGGCGACATGCCCACGGTCGTTCCCGCCGGGCAGCTCGCCAGCCGGAAGTTCACGCTCACTGTCTCCGACTCGGCTCGCCCCACGCAGCCGTATTTCCTCGAGAAGCCCCTCAGCGGCGCGATGTACGACTGGAGCGCCGCGCCGGCCGCCGTGCGCGGCCTGCCGTTCCAGCCGCCCGTGCTCTCGGCCCGGATCGTCACCCGCGTGGCCGCCGCGCGCGTGGGGCTCGACCGCGAGGTCACGCTGCGCGAAAACGACCAGGCCACCGGCGAGGTGCGCCGAGCGGTGCGCGTCGTCCCGGCCGTAGACGTTCAGCTCAATCCTGGCCGCGTGGTCTGGGCCGCGGACGGGGACACGACCCGCACGTTCACGGTGACGCTGGCTCACAACGGCACGGGGAAGCAGCAGGGCATCGTCCGCCTCGACGCGCCGGGCTGGCGCGCGGGTGCGCCCGTCCGCTTCGTGCTCGAGCGTTCCGGTGAGAGCCATGCGTTCGCGCTGACGCTCACCCGGCCGCGCGCCTTGCGCGATTCGACAGTGAAGGTGCGCGCCGTTGCCGAGACCGACGACGGAAGGTCGTGGAGCGAAGGGGTCGTGGTCATCGACTACCCGCACATCCGCCCGACGCCATATGTAGTGAAGGCCGAGAGCGAGATCCGCGTCGCACCGCTCAAGCTTGCGCAGGCCCGCAGCATCGGCTACGTCCGCGGCGCGTCGGACCGCGTGCCCGAAGCGCTCGCCGCGGTCGGCCTCCCGCTGACCGTGCTGACTGGCGATGACCTTGCGAGCACGGACCTGGCCCGGTTCGATGTGCTGGTGATCGGCAGTCGCGCCTACGAGACGGACTCGGCCCTCATGCGCCACAATGATCGCGTCCTCGACTACGCCAGGCGTGGCGGCCTGGTGATCGTCCAGTACCAGCAGTATGCGTACGTCCGGGGCAAGTACGCACCGCTCCCGCTCACCATCGCGACCCCGCACGACCGCGTCACCGACGAAACCGCGCCCGTCACGATTCTCGATCCCGCTGATCGGTCCTTCCACCGGCCGAACGAGATCACGCCGAGTGACTGGAACAACTGGCCACAGGAACGCGGTTTGTATTTCGCGCATGATTGGGATCCGGCATACAAGCCGCTGCTCCAGATGAATGATCCTGGAATGGATCCGCTCAAGGGCGGGCTGCTGGTCGGGAAATACGGGCAGGGGACGTACGTTTATGCGGGACTCGCGTTCTTCCGGTATCTGCCCGCGGGCGTGCCGGGGGCCTACAAGCTCTTCTTCAACCTTCTCTCCTTGAATGCGAAAGATGCCAGCTGAAACAGACGGTTGGACGGTTAGACGGTTGGACGGTTGGCTTCGCGGCTCTTCAACCGTCTACCCGTCTAACCGTCTAACCGTCTTCTTACTCGCAGCCTCCGTCATCTCGGCTTGTTCCGGAGCGTCAGGGCCAACACCGGTGGTCGTCTACAGCCCCCATGGCCGCGACCAGCTCACGCTGATGGAGAAGACGTTCGAAGCCGCGAATCCCGACATCGACATCCGCTGGCTGGACATGGGATCGCAGGATGCGTTCGACCGCGTGCGGTCGGAGCGCGCCAATCCCCAAGGCGATGTGTGGTTCGGCGGGCCGTCCACGCTCTTCCTGCGCGCCGCGGGGGACTCGCTGCTCTCGTCCTTCAAGCCGACGTGGGCGGGTGCCCTGGCGGAGCGCGCCCGGGATCCGAATGGGTTCTACCACGCGGTCTACGAAACGCCCGTGGTGATCATGTACAACACGGACGCGATCAAGGCGGCTGACGCCCCGAAGGACTGGGACGAGGTGCTGGCGCCCAAGTGGAAGAACAAGGTGCTAATCCGCGACCCGTTCGCGTCCGGAACGATGCGGGTGATCTGGGGGATGATCATCCAGCGCCAGATGAAGACGCCGGGCGATACCGGTCCCGGCTTCGCCTGGCTGCGCCGCCTCGATGGGCAGACGAAGGAGTACGCGATCAACCCGGCGCTTCTCGACCAGAAGCTGGTGCGGCAGGAAGGCCTGCTGTCGCTCTGGGACCTGCCGGATGTGCTCCAGGAACAGCGCAAAGGCAGCCCACTTGGTTTCGTCTTCCCCACCAGTGGTACGGCAGTGATCGAAGACGCTATCGCCCTCATCCGCGGGGCGAAGAACCCCGAGGCCGCGAAGCGATGGATCGAGTGGGTCGGGTCACAGGGAACCGTGCTCCTCACCGCGCGCGAGATGATGCGCCTGCCCGCCCGGCTCGATTTGCCCAATGACTCCGTTCCCGACTGGGTGCGCGACGTGCGCACCCGCATGAAGGTCGTGGACATGGACTGGGCGATGCTGGCCGAGAAGGGTGCCGAGTGGATGACCTACTGGGACCGCAATGTGCGCGGTCGCGGGAAGACTGCCGCCGCCAAGTGATCCGGCGCTGTTTCCTCCAGGTCACCGATCTCACCAAGCGCTTCGGCGATCACGTCGCCGTTCGCGATCTCACGCTGGGCGTCCCGTGCGGCTCGATCCTCGCGTTGCTCGGGCCCAGCGGCAGCGGCAAGACCACCACGCTGCGCCTGCTGGCGGGTTTCGAGCAGCCCGATGCCGGCAAGATCCAGATCGACGAGCTGGACGTCACCGGCCAGTCGCCGGTCGAGCGTCGCTTCGGGATGGTCTTTCAGCATTACGCCCTCTTCCCACACCTCGATGTCGGCGAGAACATCGCGTTCGGGCTGGCGCAGAAAGATGCGTCCGCGCGGGCGACGCGTGTCGCCACGGTCCTGGCGATGGTTGATCTTGAGGGCTTCGAGCGCCGCAAGGTGGGTGAGCTGTCGGGCGGACAGCAGCAGCGCGTGGCGGTCGCGCGTGCGCTCGCGCCCGAGCCGACCGTGCTCCTCCTCGACGAGCCGCTCTCCAACCTCGATCCGTCGCTCCGCGAGCGGACCCGCCGTGAGCTTCGCGAGGTTCTCGTGAAGAGCGGTGTCACGACCGTCTTTGTCACGCACGAGCAGGACGAGGCCTTCGCGCTGGCCGACCGGATTGCCGTGCTCCACGATGGGCGCCTCGAGCAGGTGGGAACGGCGCGGGAGCTGTACGAGAGCCCCATGACGCGGTTCGTCGCCACGTTCGTGGGGCGGGCGAGCGTGCTGCCGGGCACCATGGTGACGGCGGAACGAGCACGCCTCGACGGTGGAGCCGAGTGGACCGTGAGCAGTCCGGCGCCGATTGCTCCCGGGCAGCGCGTGGACGTCGTGGTGCGGCCGGAATTGTTGGCGTTCGCCGGCCAGGGCCTTTCGGGCACCGTCCGGTCACGGCGTTACGCTGGGGCGCGGACACTCTTCGAGGTGGACGCGGCGGGTGCCTCGGTTGAAGTCGAGGGTGTGGCCGACGAGGCCGAACCGGGGCAGGCGGTGCACCTCGTTGCCCAGCGTGCCCGCGCCTTTCCCATGGCGGGTTGATGGCTGGCCGGCCGAAGGGGCTGGGTCTCACGCTGCTGCTGGTGTGGCTGGTGGTATTCCCGCTCGCACTTGTCGTGCTGGACGCGTTTCGTGGACCCGCCGGCTGGACCTTCGCGCACATCGCCGAGTTTGCGCGGACGCCGGAGGAGTGGCAGGCGCTCTGGGGCAGCATCTGGATATCGGCAGCGAGCGTCGTTGCGTCGGCCGCGATCGGCATACCCCTCGCGTTCGTCTTCGAGCGGTTCGATTTTCCCGGCCGCCGCCTGCTCGGCGCGCTCATCGCTCTGCCGGCCGTTCTCCCGCCACTCGTGGGCGTCATTGCCTTCCTGTTTCTCTACGGCGAGAGCGGATTCGTCGCGCGGCTGACCCGGCTGGCCTTTGGACTCGATGAATCGCCCTGGCGGCTCAACGGGGCGTTTGCCATCCTGCTGGTGCACGCCTATTCGATGTACGTCTACTTCTACCTGTTCACGCGGGCCGGGCTGGCACGGGTGGACAGCTCGATGCTCGAGGCTGCGCAGTCGCTCGGCGCCGGGCGGTGGACCGCGCTCCGCCGCGTGACCCTGCCGCTTCTCCGGCCGCAGATCATTGCGGCCGCGCTGCTCACCTTCATGACCTCCCTCGGCTCATTCAGCGCGCCCTACATGTTCGGCGGCGGGTTCCGGGTGATGACCACCCAGATCGTCTCGACCAAGCTCAACGGCAACGACTCGGCGGCGATGGTGGAAACCGTTGCCCTCGCCATCGTCGCCATGATCGGCCTGGTCCTGTTCCGACGCACCAGTGGCGACCGCTCGGTAGCCGCGGTGGGGAAGGGTGCGGCGCCGGCGCGCGCTCTCCAGCAGCCGGTGGCACGCGGACTGGCGGCCGCGCTGGGCTGGTCGCTGGCGGTCTTCGTGCTCCTCCCGCATTTCACGCTCATCCTGGTGTCGTTCATCCCGATCCGCACCTGGACAACCCAGATCTTCCCGCCCGAGTACACGGTGGGGAACTACGGTTTGCTGTTCTCGGAGCCTGAGCGGCTCCGCCCGCTCGTCAACTCCCTCTGGATGGCGTCGGTGAGCACCGTGGCGGCTGTCTTTGTGGCGCTATGGGCCGGCCGGCTCATCGTGCGCCGGCGGGTCGCCCTGGCGGGAGTGATCGACACCCTGCTCAGCGTGCCGTGGGCGGTCCCGGGGACGGTCCTCGCGATCGCGCTCGCCACCACGTTCAGCGTGAACCAGCCCTGGTTCGGGCGGTTCGTGCTGGTGGGCACGCTGGTCATTCTTCCGCTCGCGTATTTCATCCGGAGTCTCCCGATGACGGGAGGGGCCATCGTGGCCGGGTTCCGGCAGCTTGATCCGGGACTCGATGAGGCGGCCGCGTCGCTCGGAGCAGGACGGTGGTCAACGTTGCGCCGAGTCACCATCCCGCTCCTGCGTCCCGCCATTCTCGCCAGCGCGGCGCTCGCCTTTGCCACTGGTGTCGGTGACTTCGTCACGTCCATCCTGCTCTACAGCTACAACACGCGGCCCATCGCCATCGAAGTCCTCTCGATGGTCCGGCAGAATGACATCGGCGTCGCCGCGGCCTATGGCGTCATCCTCATGCTCGTCTCGGCCGGAGCCATGGCTGTGGGGACCCGCCGGTGAATCCCGCCATGAAGAAGCTGTCGGTCCTCATGGCCATCGCGTTCGTGGACATGCTCGGCGTCGCGATCGTCTTCCCGCTCGTCCCGTTCTACGCGCTCCGGCTGAAGGCCGATCCGTGGATGGTCGGCTGGATCATCGCGTCATTCTCGATTGCGCAGTTGGCGGCGTCGCCGCTGTGGGGCCGGTTCTCGGACCGCTACGGCCGCCGGCCGGCGTTGCTCATCGGACTGGCCGCGTCCGGGATCTCGTTCATCGTGTTCGCCTATGCGGGGCACTTGTGGGTCCTGCTGCTGGCGCGGGCGGTGCAGGGAGCGGGCGGGGGCACGACCGGAGTGGTGCAGGCCTACGTGGGGGACGCGGTCGAGCGGAAGGACCGCGCCCGCGCGCTCGGATGGATTTCCGCGTCGACCAACGCCGGTGTCATGATCGGGCCGGCCATCGGATCGTTCGCGAGCCGGATTTCCTACGAAGCGCCGGGGCTCATCGCTGCGGTGATCTGCTTTGCCAACGTCCTCTTTGCCTGGCGCTGGCTCACGGAGTCGAGAACGAGCGCCCCTGCCGCGGGCGCGGCGGCGAACGCGCCGAGCCCGAGCCGCCGGCCGGTGGGGCAGGCGGTGTGGGAGGTCATCCGGCACCCGCGCAGTGATGTCTCGCGGCTGATCTGGATTTACGCGGTTGGGATGCTCGGCTTCAATTCGATGAACGGCGTGCTCGCGCTGTTTCTCAATGCCCAGTTCGGCGTCACCGAGGCGTCGATCGGGTATTTCTACTTCTACATCGGCGCGCTTTCGATTGTGATGCGGGCGATGGTGCTCGGGCCTACAGTGGAGCGGGTGGGCGAGACCGGGGTGATGCGGGTGGGCTCCATTGCACTCGCGGCAGGACTGCTGCTCATGACCATGCCGCACAC
>CAMDCH010000080.1:0-9932 GCA_945889655.1 bacterium HR33 | reverse complement strand
GCACCGGAGCACCGCGAAATGCCGCTTGGCCGACGGGAAGGTGCCGACCTCGACGTTCTTCACCCAGGTGCGGAACACGCCGAGTGGGACGTCGTTTTCCGCTTTGCAGGCGGTGGTGCAGGCGTGGCAGCCGATGCACGTGCTCTGGTCGATGACCCACGCGTACCTGGTCATGCGCGCAGGATGTCCCACCACATCTTCGCGGCGAGCCCGGTGAGCAGCAGGCCGAGTCCTACGGATAGCTGGCGCACGTTGACCCGCGCGCCGAGCCACGTCCCGAGCCGCACGCCGGGCAGGGCGCCTGCCACGAGCGCCGCGGCGAACAGCCAATCGATCTGGCTGGTGGCAGCCTTGCCCACCATGCTGGCCAGCCCCGTCACCGCGAGAATGCCGAGCGAAGAACCGACCGCCACGCGGAGCGGCACGTCCAGCAGGTACACCAGGAGAGGCACGAGCAGGAACCCCCCGCCGAGTCCCACGATGCCGACCACCAGTCCCAGCACGGCGCCCATTACGAAGGCGAGCGTGCGATTGGCGGAGGTCGCCTTGTTCATGGCCGCCTTCTCCGGGGCGCGTCCGACGAACAGGGCAACGGCGGCGGCAACGATGAGGACGGCGAAGATGGCCTCGAGTGTCCGGCCGCTCAGCCGGCTGGATAGCACGGCGCCCACGAGGGCCGCCGGGGCCATTCCGCCACCCACCAGGGGAATGAGGTCCCACCGCACCCGGCCGTCGCGCACGTTCGAAAGGGCCCCGACGAGGCCGACGACGGCGACCTGGACGGTGGCGGTTCCCGTGACGATGTGGATCGGCAGCGCCTCGCGGCCCAGGAGGGGCGGGACGTACAGGAGCAGGGGAACGGTGAGCACGACGCCGATCCCGAACATGCCGGAGAAGACGGCGCCGAGGAAACCGAGGAGGATCCAGAGCGCGTGCGCGGGAGACTCGGCGATGGCGAGGACCAGCGCAGCGATCCAGGTGGCGACCAGCGCGGGCACGGGCCCGCCGGCGGTCTCGAGAAGCTGGGTCAGTCGGGAGGAAGCGCCTTGCCCGGGGCTTGTGACCCCGGGCAAGGATGATTCGTCGGCAGGTGTGCGGTCGGGCGCCACGGCGCCCCAAAGTTACGCGGGCGGGACGTGCGCGGCAGTGGGAAGACCGGCTAGTTGAACTTCACCGCCGGAGGCTCTGCCTTGTCTGCTCCCGTGACCTCGAAGTACTCGCGCGGGCCCTTGCCGGTGGCCTTCGCGGTCAGCACCTGGGGAAACTGCCGGATGTAGCCGTTATAGGTCTGGACCGCCGTGTTGTAATCCTGCCTCGCGGTGGCGATCCGGTTCTCAGTGCCTTCCAGCTGGTTCTGCAGGTCCCTGAAATTCTCGTTGGCCTTGAGCTGGGGATACGCCTCCGAGACCGCGATGAGGCGGCCGAGCGCACCGGTCAGGCCCTGGTTGGCCGTGGCCATCTGCTCGAGGTTGCCGCTCTGGATGGCGCCACCCAGCTTCGCGCGGGCCTCGGTGACCTCGGTGAAGACGGTCTCCTCGTGCTTCGCGTATCCCTTCACCGTCTCGACCAGGTTCGGTATCAGGTCGGCGCGGCGCTGAAGCTGTACTTCGATCTGGCTCTTGTACCCGCTGGCCTGCTCATCCAGCGTCTGAATGCGGTTGTAGCCGCAGCCCGTGAGGAGAAGCGCACCCAGGGCAACCACGGTCCAACGCATGTTCAGTGCTCCTTTCACAGCGAGTTCACGACGTGGGCCAGTCGCTCGACGGCATCCACGTACTGTCCCGCGAGCGGATCGAAATCCCGCAACGCGTTTGGCGCTCGATTCATCCGCGCCGCCAGCGCCCATTCGAACGGCAGGGCGGGTACTCCCGTCGCCTTGCAGGTCTCCCGGATCAGCTCAAGCGAATCGCCGGGAGGGGTCATGCCCTTGAGTCGCAAGGTCGCACGAAAGAATACGAGAAAAGTGCTCAAGGAGTTTTCGAGGAGCCGGGAGAGCGCCGCGGGATCCTTCGCGATCGCGGCGTACTCCGTCCGCAGGTGGAGCAGCTTGCCGCGCACCTCCCGCTCGAGCTGCTGGCGGAGGCTCGCGCGGTCGGTGACCATGCCGTCCAGCGGGTCACGGCCGCGCAGGACGCGGTGGGCATCGCGCATGTCCTCGATCTCGAGCGGGAAGACGTCCGCCGAAGCACGCCACTCAGCTTCCGAAAACAGCAGCGGCGGGGAATTGCCCGAGCGCAGCCAGTCGCCGAGGAACCCCGCGGCGGGGCGCAGGGCACCGGTGGACGCGTCCTTCACGAGGATCATCAGGTTCAGGTCCGACCGGCCCTCGATGTGCTGGGCGCGTGCGGCCGAGCCATAAAGCACGAGCGACGCAAGGTTGGCCCCCAGCGCGGATTCCGCGGCTGAAGCGAACTTCTCGATCTTCGGTTCGAAATCCGTCACTAGAACCTCCCCGACGCGCCGCCGCCCATCGACCCGCCTCCGCCACCGAAACCACCAAACCCGCCTCCGCTGCCACCCCACCCACCGCGGCCACCGCCACCCCACCCGCCGCCGCGCCGGCTCCCGCTGCTCCACAGCGCGTTCCAGATCAGCGCCTGGACCAGCCCGCCCCGCCGCCGCCGCCGGCTGATGATGATCATCAGAATAATGAACACCAGGATCGACAGAAATCTTCCCGCCGCCGGTGCTCTCCTCGCGCTTGGCGGCGGCGCTGCGACACCGGTGAACTCGAAGCCAAACTCCCGCGCGTACAGCGTACCGACCGCCTGGACCCCGGCCACCAGGCCCGCATCGTAGCGCCCCGCGTCCACGGCTGCGGCACCGATGGCATCGCGGATGCGGCCCGCGGCCGCATCAGTGACGAAGCCTTCCGCGCCCGTGCCGGTGGATACCGCGATCTCCGCCTGGCCGTCACCGGGGCGCTGACCCGGCTTGAGCAGGATCACGACCGACGCATTGCGCGCGCGATCACCCGCGCCTCCCGCGCCGCCGATCTTCCATTGGCGGATGAGGTCGCGCCCGACATCGATCGAAGGGCGGCCGCCGAGGTCGGCGAGTGTCACGACCACGATCTCACCACCGGACTTCTGCCGGACTTCGTCGATGACCGCAAGCAACGATTGCCGCGCGCCGTCGCTGATGATCCCGGCGAAATCGTTGACGTACCCCGTCGGGGCCGGGATCTGCAGCTGAAGCGCGAGAAGAAGCGATAGCGCGAGCATGTTTGTGGAAACATACTACGCCCCGTCGGCCGGCTGGTTTCGAGAAGTGCCCTTCGCTTCGCTCAGGGTAAACTGCGTGCAAGTGCGTAGTGGCTCCGACTTAGAGGTTTTCAGATGGTTCTCGGTCATTATGGTGTCGCACTGGCGGCGAAGCGTCTCGCGCCGCGCGCGTGCCTCGGCTGGCTGCTCGCGGCTGCGGTCGCGGTGGACCTGATCTGGCCGGTGTTCCTTCTGCTCGGGCTCGAGCATGTTCGCATCTGGCCCGGCCTCATGGCCGCGAATCCTCTCGACTTCTACGACTACCCGATCACCCATAGCCTCGCCACCGGTGTCGGCTGGGGATTGCTGGCCGCGGGCCTCTACTTCGCGCTCAATCGCGACGCTCTCGGCGCGCGCGTGATTGCCTGGCTGGTGGTCAGTCACTGGTTTCTCGACCTGCTGATGCACCGACCGGATCTCCCGGTCTATCCCGGAGGCCCGATGCTTGGCCTCGGTGCCTGGAACTCCGTGGCGCTGACTATCGGTCTCGAGGTGGTGGTATTCGGTGCGGGAATCGCGGTCTACCTGCGGACGACGGTTGCCAAAGGACCGCAGGGTCAGTGGGCGCTCTGGGGTTTCGTGGTGTTATTCGGCCTGGCCTACTTCGCCAGTCTGCTGGGTCCACCGCCGGGGGATGCACGAACGTTGGCGTGGGCTGCATTGCTGCAGTGGTTGATCGTGCCGTGGGGCTGGTGGATCGATGCCCAACGATCGGTGCGCGCGAGCTAGCCGAGCGGGGAGGTGGGCTCCGCGAGGGGCATTCGAAGCGGGTGGGTCCCGGCCGGCACAAACGAATCCCTGGTTTCATTTCGGTGCTCTCGGCGCCGGTCGAGATCCCACCCGCGGAGAATGACCTGAGTCGGCGCCCACCTCCCTGCTCGGCGGCTTGCGCGCACTAGAATCGAAATCCCGTCCCTACGTTGATGTGGTTCACGTACAGCTTGCCGCGGGGAGCCGGGTAGGTCGTTTCGATTCTCCGAAACTCCAGTGCCAGAATCACCGGACCGGGCTTCAGGTGCAGATGGCCCTCGAACGCGACGTTCTTGAGCCGCGCGGTCGCCAGGATGAGGTCGGCATCGGTGGGGTCATCGAAGCCGTAGCCGCCACCGATCTCGACTTGTGGTATCGGCAGGACATTCAGCTGTGCCCAGCCACCCCGCGTCCGCACCGGCACATCCGCGAGCCCGAAGTCCTGTCCGATCCCGCCCCCCCCCAGGCTCGCCAGCGCCTGGCCCAGGAACGCCTCGCCCCGCACTTCGACATACGGCGTGACATTGAAACGTGCGGTCGCACCGACCGCGCGGGTCACGCGCATCGTGTCGACTGACGCCGTGGCGTACCAGCCGTAGTGGCCGCCGACGCTGATCTCGCCCGATGATTGGGGATTCTCCCACCGGCCAATGAGCCGCGCCTCGACGAACGGGCGCTTGCTGTGCTCCGCCCGGCTGGCTTCGGGCTGGAAAGCCGTGGGCCCTTCGTTGGAAGTTGGCGCGAGCGCCGATGCTTCGAGACCGAGCCTGACGGCCGACCCCACTTCGGCGCCCAGGCGAACCTGCGGGAGCCAGAACCAGAGGTTGCCTGCGCTGGTGAATCCCGGAATGCTGCGGGCGCTGAAGCTCGAAGGATTTACGCCCGAGATAGGCGGTGCGTCCGCGCCGACCATCACCCACGCGTGCGGCCACCTCAGCTCTGCCTTGCTGCGCTTGAGGTGCAGCAGCGGAAACAGGCGGGCAAAGGCCTGCTGTCCGCCGTAGAAATCCGCGTCTATCTCGCCGGTGAAGGAGGCGCCGAGGACGTTCGAGGCGCTGGTGCTGAACGTGAGCTCGGTCTGGCGCGCGGTACCGCCCAGCGCAGAGGCCGTGTACGGGCTCGCGGGGTCCGGCGACAGCACGAAAGTGGGCAGGTCGCTGCTGTTGACCCTGGCGTTGTTATAGAAGCCGTTGGTGAGGACCAGCCCGCCCAGCTCCACCTTGTTGCCGGCGCGCGGGGTGACGGGGGCCCGCGCCTGCTCGGCGACCTGTTCCTGGAGGATGGCGATCATTCGCTCGGCCCGTTCGAGGCGGGCGGCGAGCGACGTGTCGGTCGCGGCGGGTTGCTGGCCCGCGAGCGGCGCGGCGCCAAGCGCGAACAGCATCAGGAAACTCGTGGCAGATCTGCTCATGGGACTCCCCGTAAATGCACGCTGAACTTGTTGACGCGCTGACGTACCGGCACTTAACGTCTTTGCCGTGCCAAGACTAATGCAGGGCTCCCTCCCCAGCCACGCTGTGATCTGGGTCGCACTGGCCGGGCTGGCCTCCGCGCCCGCCTCGCAGCCGGTGGCGACCGTGGGGGGGCGGGTGACGATCGTCGAGCGCGGCAACAAGCCCGGCACTGACATCGGCCAGGCCGTGGTGTGGCTGGAAGCGGTGGGGGCCAAGGCGCCTGCGCCGAAGGCCGCATCGGTTTTCACCGAGGGGAAGGAGTTCCGGCCCCGGGTGAGCGTCATTCCCGCCGGATCCAGCATCACGTTCCCCAATAACGACCCCTTCAATCACAACGTGTTCTCGCTGTCCGAGGAAGGCATGTTCGACCTCGGGCTGTACGGCCGCGGGCAGGCGAAGGCGACCAAGTTCACCCGTCCCGGCGTGATCCGGCTCTACTGCAACGTGCACGCGACCATGGCCGCCTTCGTGGTGGTCCTCGACAACGCCTGGTACGCGCAGCCCTCCGCGGACGGGACGTTCAGCATCGCCGGCGTGCCGCCCGGCAAGTACACCCTGCGCGCCTGGCACGAGCGGGCGCCGCAGATCAGCCGCGAGGTCGACGTGGGGGCGCAGGGCATCACCAATCTTGATCTCCAGTTCGACGGCCGCGGCTACAAGTTCGTCCAGCATCTCAACAAGTTCGGGCAACCCTACTCCAAGGGCGGAGCGCGCTATTAGCAACCGGGTGCGGTTCGGACTGTCGGCCAAGATCTTCCTGGCCACGGCGCTGGTGGTAATCGTGGTCCTGGGCGGCGCGCTGCTGATCACGGCGCAACGCGCGAACCAGGCCGCCGACGATTCCATCAACAAGGCGCTCGCCGCCACGCAGTCCGCGGTCGATGCGGCGCTCGCGCACCGCACCGAGAACCTGGGCAACGCTTCGGCTGTTCTTGCCCGCGTGCCGCAGTACGTGGCGCGCATCGGTGAAGCGCTGAAGCGTGACAATCGTTCCGACCTGCTCGACCAGGCGGACGAGTTCCGAGACCAGGTCAAGGCCGAGTGGGTGCTCCTGACCGACAACGTGGGCGTGCTCAAGGCGCGCACCAACCGGCGCGACGCATTCGGGACCGATCTCTCCGAGGGCTCGCTGGTGGGGCTGCCGCTGGGTGGTGAGCAGGCCAGTGGCATCTGGAGCGATTCCACTGCAGATGGCGACCAGCTCTACCAGGCGGTCGGCGTGCCGATCCTCGGTCCGAGTGGCACCGCCCCGTACGGCGTCCTGGTGGCCGCGGTGCCGCTCGACAGCGGGTTCGTCGCCGAGATCAAGCGAAACACAAACTCGGACGTGGTGATACTGTCGCTGGACACGCTCAACATGCCGCACGTTGCGGTCACCACGCTGCCGAAGGCTTCTGTCGACCGGGCCATCGCGGGCGCGAGCATGGACGCGGCGCTCGGTGGCCTTGAGCCCGGCACGCACGTGCCCTGGTCGGTGGATGGTGAGGAGCTGATCGGTGTCGTAGGTCCGCTGAACACGGCCGCCGGTAGTCCCGTCGGTGCCTATGTCGGCCTGAGGTCGCGGAGCCGTGAGCTGGCCTTTTTCACCCGCTTGCGCGACACCATCGCGATCGCGTTCGCGGGCGGGATCGTGCTCGCGATTCTCTCCTCGATCGTGCTCGCCCGCCAGATCACGCGGCCGGTGCAGCAGCTGGTGGCGGCCACGCGGCGCGTGGGCGAAGGCCAGTATACCGGCGACATCCAGGTGACGTCGCGCGACGAGATCGGCCAGCTCGCGGCATCCTTCCAGAAGATGCTCCAGGAGCTGAAGGACAAACAGAGCCTGATCGAGTTCATGAGCGGCAGCCAGGGCATGAAGACCATGACGATGGCCAGCGATCCCGAGGCGACGCTCGTCGGTGGTGCCACGGTCCGCAACGTGTCTACCACGCAGCAGGCGATGATGCTCAACGTGGGCAGCGTGCTCGACAACCGGTACGAGATCAAGAAGATCCTGGGCGTGGGCGGGATGGGGATCGTCTATCGCGCGCAGGACCGTGAGCTGGATGAGCCGGTGGCCATCAAGACCCTCAAGCCGGACAGCATCCAGGCGGACGGGACGAGCCTGGAGCGGTTCAAGCAGGAGATCCGGCTCGCCCGCCGCATCACGCACCGCAACGTGGTCCGCACGCACGACCTGGGTGAAGTGAACGGGATGTACTACATCACCATGGAGTTCGTGGAAGGCACGGCGCTGAAGGATCTCATCAAGAAGCGCGGCCACCTGCCGGCGGGCGTGGTCCTGACCGTCGGCAAGCAGCTCTGCCGCGCGCTGGAAGTGGCGCACGAAGAAGGCGTGATCCACCGCGACATCAAGCCGCAGAACATGGTGGTGGATGCCGGCGGCTTCCTGAAGGTGATGGATTTCGGAATTGCGCGACTGACGGAGTCCAAGCAGCAGGAGAACAAGGGACTCACCGCCGCCGGCGTGGCGATCGGGACGCCCGAATACATGCCACCCGAGCAGCTGATGGGCGAGGAGCTGGACGTCCGTGCCGACCTCTACTCCGCCGGCGCGGTGCTCTACGAGTGCATCACCGGCCAGCCGGTGTTCAACGCGCCGACGGTGACCGCCCTGATGGTGAAGCACATCGAGGAGCAGCCGAGGGATCCGCGCGAGATCGTGCCCGACGTGCCGGCAGCGCTCGCGGCGATCGTGCTGAAGGCACTCGCCAAGAAGCGCGAAGAGCGCTGGCAGTCAGCTGTACAGATGCATGAAGCCCTTGATGCTGTAGTCGCATGATTCGCTGAAGGGTCAGCGCAATCACCTTTACGTATTCTCCCTTGTAACTCCCCCGCTACTTTTCCGGCATGCCAGAACATCCATCAGCGAAAGACGCGAAGCCCCCGTACCGGGTGAACAAGCCCTGGGGGTACGAACTGGTATGGGCGCGGACGGATCGCTATGTCGGTAAGGTGCTGCACATCGAGCCGGGCCACGTGCTCAGCCTGCAGTATCACAACAAGAAGGATGAAACCATCCACATCCTGAAGGGCGAAATCATCTTCCGGGTGCAGATAGACGGGAAGCTGACCGAGCGCCGGATGAAGGAAGGCGAAAGCTTTCACATCACGCCGCCCACGGTGCACCAGATGGAAGCGGTTTCCGCGACGGATATTCTCGAGGCCTCCACGCCCGAAGTGGACGACGTGGTCAGGCTCAGCGACCGCTACGGCCGGACCTGATGAAGGTCATCATCCCGCTCGCCGGGAAGGGCACCCGGCTCCTTCCGATTACGAAAGTGGTTCCCAAGCCACTGGTCCGGGTTGCGAACCGCCCGGTGATGGACTACGTGATGGACGAGGTGCAGAACCTGGACGTCGAAGAGCTCCTCATCATCACCGGGCACCTGAAGGACAAGGTCGAGCAGCACATCCGGACCCGGTACCCGGTACCGGCGCGGTTCATCGAGCAGAAGGTGCAGGACGGGACCGCGAGCGCGATCGACCTGGCCCGGCCGTACGTCGACGGCCCTGTGCTGATCATCTTCGTCGACACGCTCTTCGACGCCGACCTCGGCATGATCCGCCGCGTGGATGCGGACGGCATCATCTGGGTGAAGGAGGTCGAAGACTACCAGCGCTTTGGCGTGGTGGTCACGGACGAGCGCGGCCACATGAAGAAGATCGTCGAGAAGCCGAGTGAACCGATCTCGAAGCTCGCGAACATCGGGCTCTACTACATCAGGGACTGGAAGACGCTGTTCGACGGCATTGCCTGGACGCGGCAGCAGCCGCCCCACAAGGGCGAATACTTCCTCACCGACGCCTTCCAGTACATGGTGGACCACGGCAAGCGGCTGCTCGCGGCTCCGGTGGGGGGCTGGTATGACTGCGGCAAGGTGGACACGGTGCTCGAAACCAACCGCCACCTGCTCGAGCACGGGCACTCGCGACACCCGGACGTGAAGCCGCAGGTGAAGATCGTGGATCCGGTCTGTATCGCCGAAGGCGTCGAACTGGAAGACTGCACGGTCGGTCCCAATGTTTCGATCGGCAGTGGAACGGTGATCCGGAAGAGCGTGGTGCGTGACTCGGTTATCGGCGAGCATTCGAAGGTGATCGACTCGACGATTGAGGCATCAATGATCGGGGATGACACGGCGATTTCCAGCCGGAAGCTGACGGGCATGATCGCCCAGGGTACGGAGGTAGTGAAAGCTCCGTAGAAGTGAGAAGTGAGAAGTGAGAAGTGAGAAGTGAGAAGTGAGAAGTGAGAAGTGAGAAGTGAGAAGGAACTGAAGACTGATTACGAACCGGGCCGCCTTAGTAGGCCCAGGATCAAAGCCTGGCTCTCACGAGACACATGGACCATCTGCACCGTATTCTCGCTCGGTAGAATCGAACGTTCAAGCATTAGCTCAAGCAGGTCGGTTGTTTCCACTGCTGATCCGTAGGCGATCAGCAGGTGCTTCCTCAAGTACCC
>CAMDCH010000079.1:0-9978 GCA_945889655.1 bacterium HR33 | reverse complement strand
GGCTGACGGCATCACCAACTGATGTATATGAAAGGCTTCAGTTCCTCAACCTGGGGGGGCGCCGAGCGGGATGGGGAGGGCGCCGCGAAGGACAATCTGAAGCGAAGGGGTCTCGGCCAGCGCCAAGCGAATTCGAGGCCCGACCGGAGCCGGCGGGCGCCGGCCGATATCCCCGAGCGGAAGATGTCCGGAGTGGCGCCCTCCTCACCCCGCTCGGCGCCCCAACCCTCAGCGTGATCTCCAGCCCCCGATTACATTTCCATTCACAATCCAATGACCGCCATATCCACAGAAATACGTATCTCCCCCGCCGGCGAAGGCCCGGGCGAGAAGAGCCTGAAGGTCGAAATCCCGGTCGAGCGCGTCTCGGAGGCCGAGAAAAAGGCCACGTCCGTGCTCGCCCGGCGGGTCCGCCTCCCCGGGTTCCGGGCCGGCAAGGCGCCCGTCGAGGTCATCCGCAAGCGCTTCAAGGACGCCATCAAGGAGCAGCTCCTCCGCGAGCTGATAGATGAAAGCTGGAAGGCAGCGCTCGAGCAGCAGAACCTCAAGCCCATCGCCGACCCGCACATCCATCACCTCAAGTTCGACGACGGCCAGCCGATCACCTTCGAGTTCCACATCGAGGTCAAGCCGGACCTGAACCTGGGCACACTCGGCGGGTTCACGCTCAACCGGCAGGCCACGAAGATCACCGACGACATCGTGGACCAGCAGGTCGACGCGATGCGGAAACAGAAGGCCCCCTGGGCCCCGGTGACCGAGGGCCGGCCGGCCAACGACGACATGGTCCAGGTAACGCTCGCCACGCTCGAAGACGGCGAGGCGAAGGACCCCAAGCCGTACCAGATCGTCCTCGGCGAAGGCCGCGCCATCCCGGATCTCGAAGACCGGATCATGGCGATGGGGCCGGGCGAGACCACCGACACCCAGGTCCGCTTCCCCGACGATTTCCCGGACGAGACCAAGCGCGGCCAGAACCGCGGCGTCCGCCTCACCCTGCACGAGGTCAAGCGCCGGGCGCTACAGGAGCTGAACGACGACTTCGCGCGGGAGATGGGCGACTTCGAATCGATCGCCGACCTGAAGAAGGTCGTCCGCCAGGACCTGGAGCTGGAATCGGCGCGCGAGGCTGACGCCGGGATCCGGCGCCAGGTCATCGACCAGGTCGTCGCCGCCAACGGCGTCACCGCCCCCCGCCCGCTGGTTGAGCGCGTCCTGCGCGCCTACGTCCAGGCTTACGAGGTTCCCGAAGACCGGCTCGACCAGTTCGCGCAGGAATTCGGGCCGGTGGCCGAGGCGCAGGTCAAGCGCGACCTGGTGCTGGACTACGTGGCGGAAAAGGAAAACCTGCGGGCGACCGAGCAGGAAATGGACGAACGCGTCGCCGACCTGGCGGCGCGGCGGAAAATGGAAACCGGCCAGCTCTACGCGCAGCTCCAGAAGGCCAATCGCCTCAACGAGCTCAAGCGGACGATCACCGAAGAAAAGATCTTCGCACACCTTCTCTCGCTCTCTACCGTGACCGATACCTGATGAGCATGGCGACCCTCTATCCACCGTATATCATCGAGCGTTCGAGCCGCGGGGAGCGGACGTACGACATCTTCTCCCGCCTGCTCATGGACCGCATCGTCTTTCTCGGTGCGCCCATCAACGACGACGTGGCCAACATCATCATCGCCCAGCTGCTGTTCCTGGATGCGGACAATCCGGAACGCGACATCTGGCTCTACATCAACTCGCCCGGCGGCATCATCTCCAGCGGCATGGCGATCTACGACACGCTCCAGTTCCTGCGGGCCCCGGTGAACACCATCTGCATGGGCATGGCGGCCTCCATGGGATCGTTCCTGCTGGCGGCGGGCACCAAGGGCAAGCGGGCCGCGTTGCCCCATGCGCGGGTCATGATGCACCAGCCGTCCGGCGGCGCCCAGGGCACCGCCGCGGACATCGAGATCCAGGCGCGCGAGATCCTGTACCTGCGCGGGAAGCTCAACGAGCTCTACGCGCTGCACACCGGCCAGACCGCGGAGCAGATCGAAAGGGACATGGACCGGGACCGCTTCATGTCGGCGGCGGAGGCCGTGACCTACGGCATTATTGACAAGGTGATCCAGAGCCGTCCCGCGGAAGTGAAGGATGGTAAAAAACCTGCTTGACGCTGGCTCGGCAGGGGACCATACTAAAAGCCTAGGCACCTATCGACATGGCACACGATAAGCATCTCCGCTGCTCGTTCTGCGGCAAATCGAAGGACTCGGTCCGGAAGTTCATTTCCGGGCCGTCGGTCTACATTTGCAACGAATGCATCGCCCTCTGCAACGAGATCCTGGCGGAGGACGAAGAGCGCGAAGTTGCTGAAGCCATCACCCAGGTCCCCACCCCCTCCGAGATCAAGGCGGTGCTGGACCAGTACGTCGTAGGCCAGGAACGCGCCAAGCGCACCCTCGCGGTCGCCGTCTACAGCCACTACAAGCGCATCAATTCGCAGTCCATCCGGGACAACGACGTCGAGCTGGAAAAGTCCAACATCCTGCTCCTCGGCCCCACCGGCGTCGGCAAGACGCTGCTGGCCCAGACGCTCGCCCGGATCCTGGACGTGCCCTTCACGATTGCCGACGCCACGACGCTCACCGAGGCCGGGTACGTCGGCGAGGATGTCGAGAACATTCTCGTCCGCCTCCTCCAGGCCGGTGACTTCAACGTCACCGAGTGCGAGCACGGCATCGTCTACATCGACGAAATCGACAAGATCGCGCGCAAGAGCGAGAACCCCAGCATCACCCGCGACGTCTCGGGCGAGGGCGTGCAACAGGCCCTGCTCAAGATCCTCGAGGGGACGGTGGCTTCCGTCCCGCCCCAGGGCGGCCGCAAGCACCCGCAGCAGGAATACATCCAGATCAACACCAAGGACATCCTGTTCATCTGTGGCGGTGCGTTCGACGGGCTCGAGAAGATCATCGAGGCGCGCACCGGGCGCCGGCAGATCGGGTTCAGCAAGGAAGAAATGGCGGAGGGCAAGCTCGACGAGATCAAGCGCAACCCCTACAACGAAGTCGAGCCCGATGACCTGCTCCGTTACGGCCTGATCCCCGAGCTCATCGGCCGCCTGCCGGTGGTCGTATCGCTCGAGGCGCTGGACGAGGCGTCGCTCGTGCAGATCCTGCTCGAGCCCAAGAACGCGCTCACCAAGCAGTACAAGAAGCTCTTCGGGCTGGAGAACGTGGGGCTCACGTTCGATCCCGAGGCGCTCAAGGAAGTCGCCAAGCGCGCCATCAAGCGCGGCACCGGCGCGCGCGGCCTGCGGGCGATCCTCGAAGAGATCATGACCGACATCATGTTCGAGCTGCCCACCCGCGACGACGTGCGCGAAGTGGTCCTCACCAAGGAATCCGTCACGGAAGGCCGGGCGCCGCTGCTCGTCACTGAGCGCGTACGCGCCAAGAAAGAGGCCTGACCCGCGCTACCTTCGTCGGCAGCTTCCCCGCTGCCGACTTCCAGACGCCCGCCCGCCTCCCCGAAGTCGCGTTCTTCGGCCGTTCCAATGTCGGCAAGTCATCACTCATCAACTCGGTGCTCGAAGCTCGCGGCCTCGCGCGCGTCAGCAAGACGCCCGGGAAGACACGCGCCTGCAACCTCTACGACGTGGACGGCACCTGGTACCTGGTGGATCTTCCGGGATATGGGTTCGCCAAGGCTTCCCATGCCGACCGCGCCGCATTCGGCGAGCTGGTGAAGGCGTACCTCGCCTCCCGGCAGCATCTCGTGGGTGTCGTATGGCTGCTCGATATCCGCCGCGATCCGTCCGAGGAGGATCTGGCGATGGGCGACCGCTTTGCCGAGACGGGCGTGCCCCTCCTCGCTGCCATCACGAAGGCCGACAAGGTCACGCTCACGCACCGCAAACCGCGTATCCGTGAGATCGCCCGGGCAGCGGGCGTGGCCGAGGAGCAGGCGATTCTCACGAGCTCGTTGAGTGGGGAGGGGATCGAGGATCTGCGGGATTCGATCCTGGCACTCGTGTCTGGACGGGCGGGCGTTCGGACGGGCGGACGGGCGGACGAATAGCAATGCCGTTGCCCGTCTGCCCGTCTGCCCGCCTGCCCGTCCTGCTCCTCGCGGTTCTGGTCTCACCCCTCCAGGCCCAGGCTCCCGCCGACAGCGCCGATCTTCCCCCCGCCGGTTTCGGCACGCTGCGGCAGGATGACGTCGCGGTACGATTCGCCACCACCAACCTGCAGGTGCGGGTGCTGCCGCTCGACGAGCGGGTCATCCGCCTGCTCGCCACCGACACGTACGCGGCGCTGCACCAGCTGTTGGCCGCGCGCGCGGGCGACATCGACCGCATGGCCGCACAGCACGCGCTCCGGCGGCCGCAGCTGTTCCTCGTCACGTTCTTCGGCCTCCAGCCGCTCTCGGAATTCGCCCCGGACGAGATCGTGATCACCAGCCAGAACCGCCTCTTCCGCCCCGTCGGCATCCTGCCGATCTCGGCGCAATGGGGCGACCTGCGGCTGGCCCAGCGGGAGACGGCCAGTGCGATCTACCTGATGGAAGAGGGCATCGCGCTGTCCCAGCCGCTCCTGGTCGCATACGGGGCGGTCACGTCGCCGCAGTGGGAGCAGTCGGTGCGCGCACTGGATGTCGAGCGGTCGCGCGTCTACTCCCGGGCGGCCGCCGCCCCTCGGCTCAACTGACATGATCGCGATCGCCGTCGCGGTGCTGCTCTCCGTGGCGGCCACCGCCGCCGTCGCGGCTTGGTTGCACCGCCGCGCGTCGCGCCGCACCGCCACCGAGCTGGCAACCATCCGCTCCGAGCTGGCCAGGCGCCTCAGCGAGCTGTTCACGCTCCAGGAGCTGGCCTACCTCCTCTCGGAATCCCTCCAGCTCGACCGCATCGTGACGCAGGTGGCGAAATACGTCACGCGGTTCCTTCACGTCGACGGCTCGGCCGTGGCGCTCACCGGCGACGCCGGCGGGCCGATCAGGATCGTGGCCGCCGAAGGGATCCTCTCGCCCGCCACGGCCCGGCAGCTCTCGGAACGGGAGGCGGGGCTCATCGGCACGGCCATCGGGCTGGAAAAGCTCCAGGTCGGTGACGCCGGTGATGCCGGCGACACACTGCAAATCGCGGGGGTGGACGTGCAGCGCGCCGCGGCAGCCCCGCTCCGCGCCCACGGCGTCACGGTCGGCGCGCTCGCGGTGGTGAACCGCGCCGGCCATCCCTTCAGCGATGAAGACCTGCGGCTCCTGTCCACCGTGGCCACGCACGCGGCGATCGTGCTCGCCAACGCGCGCTTCTTCGACCTCATCCGCGCCGGCAAGGAACAGTGGGAGACCACCTTCGACGCCCTCACCGAGGGCATCGCGGTGGTGGACGCCAACGGGCGCATCCGGCGCGCGAACCGCGCCATGGCCGAGCTGCTCCAGCGCCCGATCCCCGCCCTGATCGGGGTGGACCTGGCCGAGGCGCTCCTGGGCCAGACCCCGGAGATGGCGAAGTTCTTCGCCGTGCAGACTGGCGCCGTGCATACCGGGATCACCATCGAGTCGCAACCGCTGGGGCGGATCGTGCGGATCACAGCCGCGTCCCTGACCGGGCCCGAATCGGAGGGATGGGTGGTGGCCCTGGTGGAAGACGTGACGGAGCAGAAGGCGATGGAAACCCAGCTCATCCAGAACGAGAAGATGGTCGCCGTGGGCCAGCTCGTCTCTGGCGTGGCGCACGAGCTGAACAACCCCCTGACATCCATTCACGGGCTGTCCGAGTTCCTGCTGGAACAGGCCGCCACCCCGGACCGTGAGCGCGAGCACCTGAAGGTGATCCAGGAGCAGGCCGAACGGGCCAGCCGGATCGTCCGCAACCTGCTGACCTTTGCCCGCAAGGGGCCGGCGGGCATGGGGGACGTGGACCTGAACGACATCGTCCAGCGCACGGTCCAGCTGATGGGTTACGAGCTCAAGCTCCGGGAAATCCAGCTTGAAACGAAGCTGGCCCCGGAGCTACCCCCGGTTCGCGGCGACCGCTACGAGCTCCAGCAGGTGGTCCTGAACCTCCTCACCAACGCGGTCCACGCGGTCACCGACAACCCGGAGGACCGGCCCCGCCGAATCCTGCTCAACAGCGAGCTGGCCGGCGGCCAGGTGGTCGTCCGTGTGGCCGATTCGGGCACCGGGGTAGCCCCGGAGCACGCAGCCCAGCTCTTCAGCCCCTTCTTCACGACCAAGGAGGCCGGCCATGGCACGGGGCTGGGCCTTTCCATTTCCTTCGGGATCATCGAACGGCACGGCGGGAAGCTGTCGGTTGAGCGGGGAGGCATCGGCGGAGCGGTGTTCGTTATCGCGATTCCGGTGGCACGTGAGGGGTCAGCCAGCGAAGCATCCAGTCAACCATCCCTGACGGCGGAGGGCGCGAAAGTCCTCGACCTGGCCGAGGGAGCATTGCCGCAACGAGTCTTGCTGGTAGACGATGATCCCGCCGTGCGCCGGACCATCCGCGCCCTCTTTTCCCGCGACGGCCAGAAGGTCGAGACGCCCACCAACGCTGCCGATGCGGTGCGCCAGCTGGAGACCGGGACATTTGACCTGATCATTGCGGACGCGCGGGTGGCGGTCTCCGCTGGCGAGACCTTCGCCGACGTGCTCCTTAGCCGGTGGCCCGCGCTCCGGTCCCGCACCATCCTGATCACAGCGGACGTAAGGCCTGAGACTCATCAGTGGCTCAAGGCGCTGGGATGCTCCTACTTCCAGAAACCGTTCAGGATTGGGGAATTGAAGGAAGCGGCGGCACGGATTGCAGCGTTGGGAGCACCTGGGGGCTAGTCTAATGTGCTCCCGGCGGGCCTTGGGAGCATTTGGCCCTAGTGGGGAGATCGCCCGCCATAGCGTCTGCCCAGGATGCTCTTGAGTCGAGCCGAGAGCGCCCGGGCGCGGAAGGGCTTGCTCAGGAAGTCGTCGGCCCCCAATTCCAGCACCCTTACCTCGTTGTCCTCGTCTCCGCGGGCGGTCAGCACCACCACCGGGATTTTGGCCGTGGCCGGCCGGGACCGCAGGTGTGACAGCACCCCGTAGCCATCCAGTCCGGGCAGGTTCAGGTCGAGCACGATGATGTCGGGTGCGTGGCGGTCCACCTGGTCCAGCGCCTCGATCCCGTTCTGGGCTTCGGCCACCCGGTAGCCCTCCCGTTCCAGCAGGTCCCGCATGACGCGTCGGAGCTGGTCCTCGTCGTCCACCAGGAGCACGGTGGCGGAGGGTTCGCGGCCGCCCCGGGTCACCTCTGGAGGCTTGGGGGCCTCGATCAGGTCGAACTTGTGGGCCATCTCTTCGGCGGGGACCGGGAGGATGTCCACAGCAGCACGCGCCCCGGGGGCCGCGGTCGCGCTGCTGGCCCGGCCCACCCGCGGATCGGAGTGACGGGGTGGCGCCTTCGGCGGGGGGCTCGAGTCACGGTCGTCATCTTCCTGGGGAACGTCCACTACGCGGAGCAGCTCATCGATCGTGCTCTCACCCTTGAGCACGTGGGCCAGTCCGCTGTCCCAGAGCGACTTCATTCCGCCGGCCTTCGCGGCCTCGGCGATGCGGTCGGCCGTTTCGCCCGCGCCGATGCGGCGCTCGACTTCGGCCGTGTTCGGCATGACTTCCACGATCGAGAACCGGCCCCGGTAGCCCGTCTGGGAACATTCGGAGCAGCCCGCCGCGCGATAAACGGGGGTGTCCGGCGGCAGCCACTGGTGCAGCTTCGCCGGGATCGCCTCGACCCACACTTCCTTGCAGGTGGCACAGAGGCGGCGCATGAGGCGCTGCGCGATGACCCCGCGGAGGGCGGTAGCGATCTTGTAGCCCTCGACGCCGATGTCGGTGAGGCGGGTGACCGCGTTGGGAGCGTCGTTGGTGTGAAGTGTCGAGAGCACCAGGTGGCCCGTAAGCGACGCCTGGACGGCGATCTGTGCCGTCTCCTTGTCACGGATTTCGCCGACCAGCACGACGTCCGGGTCCTGTCGGAGAATGGAGCGCAGTGCCGAGCCGAAGGTCAGCCCCGCCTTCTCGTTCACCTGCACCTGGACGATGCCCGCGAGCCGGTATTCGACCGGGTCTTCGACGGTGACGATGTTGACCCCTTCGCTCTGCACGTGCCGGATGCACGAGTAGAGCGTGGTGGTCTTGCCGGAGCCGGTGGGCCCGGTGACCAGGATCATTCCGTCCTTGTTCTCCAGCAGGGACCGGATGGCAACGAGCTCGTTGGCCGCCAGGCCGATCGAGTCCAGCGACAGCACCGTCCGCCGCTGGTCCAGCACGCGGATCACGACCTTCTCGCCCAGCGCGGCCGGCAGGGTGGACACGCGCAGGTCCACCGGGACGCCGTTGACCGCCACGCGCGCGCGGCCGTCCTGCGGCCGCAGGCGGTCCGCGATATCCATGCTGGAGATGATCTTGATGCGGGAGACCAGCGGGAGGCCGGCCGCGCGCGGCACCTTCATGACCTGGCGGAGCACGCCGTCGATACGGTACCGGACGGCGACGCCGCCCTCTTCCGGCTCGATGTGAATGTCGGAGCAGCGGGAGAGAATGCCCTCGGACAGGATCAGGTCCACCAGCCGGACGACGGGACGCTGCGAGGCCTCGGCCTCGGAGATCTTCAGCTCTTCCGCTTCGACCTGGTCCTCGAGCTGCGTCACTTCCGCGTCCGACTCCATGCCCGCGAGCAGGTTGTCGATCACGTTCTCGGGGCGGTACAGCTCCTCGATCTTCTCCTTGATCTTGGTCGGGCTGCAGAGGAGAATGCGGACCTCGCGCCCGGTGGCGAACGAGAGCGTCTTCTCGCTGTCGAGATCGAAGGGATTGGCGGTCGCGATTTCCAGGTACGAGTCCGTCACGCGCAGCGGCAGGATGCCATACCTGCGGGCGGTGGCCTCGGGCACGATCTCCCGGGCCGAGCGCTCCGCATCCTGGCAATCCGTCACCTTGATCCGGAAACGGGTGGACAGCGCTTCAATCACCTGCGCATCGGTCGCCACGCTCGTGGCCACGACTGTTTCCCAGATGGAATCCTTGGCGCCTTCCACGGCGCGCAGCTCCGCCACCTTCTCCGCGCCCAGGAGCTCGGTGAGGGTGGGACCAGCCACTCGTCGTTAAACGTCTTGTCTGCCACCGCTATCGTGTTCCTTCGCTATTCATCATGACTTGGACGTGCGCCAGGAAGCTTGGGAAATTAAGCGGACCGGCTGGCGGGGGCCAACCAAAAGCGCCTAGAGGATGGGCCAGAATGCGCGTTGCACGTCGACGCTGAAGCCGAATCGGCGGTCCCGCAGACTATAACCCAGCTCCGCTCGCAGAAGGTCCTGGAAGATCTCGAGCACCCCGCCGACGACCGGCCGCACCCCGTCACTCGGCCGCCAGGGTGCGCCCGCGATGGCGCCGCCAGCCCCCCCGGCCGTCACGAACAGGCTCCCCCGGGCCCGGTCTCCGGTTGACCCGAACGAACCCAGCGGGATGGGAATAAATGGCACCGGAAACCTGAGATCGAGGCGGCCCAGCGCCGCATACCTGCCGCCCCACTCCCGGAATCCTTCCCCCGGAAGCGTGCCGCGGCCGCCGAGCACGAACGGCCGGTGCCGGGGAAGACGGTTCGAGGCGGCCCCGGCCCATCCGCTGACGCGTACAGATAGAGGCCCGGCCGGCACCGTCAGATCCCCCTCCGCTCGAATGCGGCCGTAGAAGCGCCTCAGTTGCGGAGATCCGATCTCCAGGCTCACGCCCGCACGGTTGGGTCCCGAGCGCCGCCCAAGGTCCAACCGCCCGACAATCCACTGGTCCGAGCCGCCGAGGGCGGGGTTCGTGCGGTAGGCACCATTGGCAGGCCGCGCCTCCGTCCTCACGGACCGCGCCTGTTCCTGACCCAGCGCGGTGGTTGCGCCACGCAGGGCCGCTCGCCGGTTGGCAGCAGTCGCAGCGCAGTTGCGCCGGGCTGGCGCCAGAGTG
>CAMDCH010000078.1:0-10078 GCA_945889655.1 bacterium HR33 | reverse complement strand
GGGCGTTCGAGGCAGACTGGTCGGTTAACTTCGCTCTGAAGGGGTACTGAGGTGAGTGGTGAGTGAATGCCACCACTCACCACTCACCACTTACCACTTACCACTTACCACTCACTTCTTTTCCACCTTCACGTTCTCGAGATAGGTGTCGCTGCCCTTGGTCACGAGGTCGCCCACCACTTTGTCGCCGACCTTGTAGTTCTTGAGCTGCGTGGTGTCCTTCACCACGAACGCCACGCTGCTGTTTTTCCCTTCCATTCCCGGCACCTGCGTGGTCTTTACCGTGACCTGCCAGGTGAACTCATTGACGACCGTGACCTCGCCCCGCACCGACTGCTTCTTGTCCTGCGCGGAGAGCGGCGCTGCGACGAGCATCGCTACGGCCAGGATCTTCTTCACCATGACTGCCTCCCGTGTGTTCGGATGACCTGCATCGTCCCGCTTCGGTACCCCGCGAAAGCCAATGTGCCCCGCCCGGGGAATATCTCTTGCTGAACCGTACTGCGGTGACCTTCACATTGGCATGGGACCATGCGATTGACCATACGTCATAGAAACTACGTAGTTGTCGCCGCCGGTATCGTGCTGGCGCTCCTTCTTTCCGGCAGCAGCACCGAGCAGGAGGCGCAGGGGCCCATGGCGGCTGCGCCGGCCCCTTCGGTGGACTGCCAGGTGGACAGCGCCGGCGGCACCCTGGCCGGCGTGCCGGAGGCCAGCGGCGTGGCGGCGAGCCGGAGGACGGAAGGCATGCTCTGGGTGAACGGGGACGGTCCGGAACCGGTCGTCTACGCCGTGTCGGTGGCCGGCGAGCCTGCGGGCCAGGTGAAGATCAGGGGCGCGGGCACCAAGGACTGGGAGGCGGTCGCCGTCGCGGAGTGCGATGCGGGGTCCTGCCTGTACGTCGCCGATATCGGCGACAACGGCGGGAAGCGCAAATCCATTGCGGTGTATCGCGTGACCGAGCCGCTCCCGACTGATTCGGAGAGTGCCGTTGCCCAGGTATTTCACGCGGAGTATCCCGACGGGGCGCAAGACGCCGAGGCCATGTGGGTGACCGACCGTCGCGAGGTGTACATCGTGACCAAGGGTGAAACCAAGTCCGTATCGGTCTACCGGTTCCCGAAGACTGCCCGCAATAAGCACACGTCGAAACTCGAGAAGATCGTCTCCCTGGCGGACAAGGATCCGAAGCGCCGCGACATGGTCACGGATGCCGGCATCTCGCCCGATGGGAAGTGGGTGGTTCTGCGTACCAGCTCGGCGTTGCTCTTCTATCCGTCCGCCGGGCTAGCCGCCGGGAAAGCGGGTGAGCCGTCGCGGTTCGACCTCGCCTCCCTGAAGGAACCGCAAGGTGAAGGAGTGGCGCTGCTGGATGACGGGACCGTCTACCTCGTCGGAGAAGGTGGAAGCCCCACCAAGCCGAGCACATTTGCGGTGCTGAAATGTGACCTCACCCCTGTCCCCTCTCCCTGACGGGAGAGGGGGAATCTCCCGATAAACCAAAAGCTCGAACCCAGGACTGGGTACGAGCCCACGTATCTCGCCCGACGATCTCCCCTCTCCCGTCAGGGAGAGGGGCCGGGGGGTGAGGGCGTCAGAACTTTCCATCTCACTCGTTTCATTCCCACACAGTCCCCGAGTGAGGTGGTACATGCGACCGCAGTTGTGGCTATGCCTCGTCCTGCCGCTGGCGCCCCTGGCCTCGGCCGCTGCCCAGACGATTTCCGTCAAGACCATTCCCATCGCCCAGGCCGAACAGTTCCAGCTCTTCCCGTCCCGCAACGCGGGGATGGGCGGTGTGGGCATCGCGCTCCACGACACCATCGCGGACGTCGGCGCGAATCCGGCGAAAGGGGCGCGGTTGCGCGAGATGCGGTTCTTCAGCTCGCCGTCCCTCTACAAGGTGAAGGACGGTTCTGACCTTGGACGCACGATCCCCATGGGTGCGGTGCGGGGCTCGGGCCGGTGGTTCGGGTCATTCTCCGCGGCGCTCCAGGGACTGGAGGGGGCGGGAAGCGGCGCGGCACCACAGGTCACGCTCGACGCGCGCGGGGTTACGGTCCCCACCGACAACGGGTCCCGCGCCAACCAGTTCGGCTTCGTTTCGTTTGGCCGTGCGGTCGGAACGGACGGACTGTCGGTTGGCGCCAGCGCGTTCTGGGCCGGAATTCACGCAATCGACGGCGTGGATCGTCTCTACGCCGGGAGCCAGAGCGTCCGGCAGCATGGTCACGCACTCGACATGCGGATCGGCGCGCTCAAGGAGTGGGCCTCCTCGGCGTCACTCGAGGCCGTGCTCCTGCACAGCCGCTTCGCAACCACCCACGATGTGACGTTCAGCGAAGTCTTCTTCAACCCGTCGCTGGCGACGAACCAGACTCGCGCCCGCCTCGAGACCAATCTCGACTACACGAACACCTGGGGCCTGCATATGGCCTACGAGCGGCCCATATCCGCCCAGGGTGCTCGTGCCGGCGCGGTCTTCACCGTCAACCGGATGTCGCATCCCAAGATCCCGGAGTACCGGCTGGTCCAGGTGAACACGATCCCCTGGGACCCCGGACACACCAACGCGTTCAACCTCGGATTCGGCGTATCAAAAGTCGATGGACCGGCGCGCTTCGCGGCGGACGTGGTGCTCGAGCCCATCTGGACCCATACGTGGGGCGAGACCCCCGTTCCGCTCACGGACCGGATGGGGCAGGTGATCCCGGAGGGCGGGCGGACGGTAGAGAACTGGTTCCGCTTTCTGAACGCATCGGCGCGGCTTGGAGCGGAACGAAGCTTCTTGAACCTCGATAACGCGATCACGTTCCAGGCGGGCCTTCACGTGGATGCCGTGAGCTACCACTTCTGGCAGACGGACCACGTGCAAGTGGCGGGGCGCGAGCAGAATGTCGGCTGGTCCTCCATCACGCCCACGTGGGGTCTTCGGGTCCACTTCTCCGAGTTCGACCTCTCGTACCAGGGACGGGCCGTGACCGGCCTGGGCCGGCCCGGCTGCGGGTGCGGGGGGGACTTTGCCATCGCAGACCGTGCCCAGTCTGCTTCGGATGCCGGTGGGATCGCGAGCGGCTCAATTGTCTCGCCGCCCTCGGCCGGCGGGGTGACGATGGGTGATGCCACGCTCTTCACGCACCAGCTGTCAATCACCGTGCCGCTGTGGCGCATGCGCGCGTCGAAGGTGGTCCCGTGAACGCGCGTCCTGGCATCCTGCTGCTCGCGCTGGTTTCCGCGGGGTGTACGCCTGATATCCCGGTAACGCCGATCGACACCGCCGCGACCGACCTGCAGCTGCGGGCCCTTATCGGCCAGTGGAACGTCGTGATGCTGGGCGACCTGCCTGAGCAGCCAGCGGCGCAGGTGGAGCTTGGGCGGATGCTGCTGTTCGACAAGGTCCTGAGCGGCAACCGCGACGTCTCGTGCGCGACGTGTCACGATCCCGCTCTCGCCGGCGCCGATGGAATGGCGCTCTCCGTCGGAACCGGCGGGACCGGCCGCGGCAGTGATCGCGCGCTGGGCGCGGGCCGGCAGTTCATTCCCCGTAACGCACCCTCGCTGCTGAACCAGGGCATGCGCACCCAGTCCATCTTCTGGGACGGGCGCGTGTCAGGTTCAGTCCAGGGCCCCTTCACCACGCCGGCGAAAGCCGCGGTGCTGCCACCGGTCAGCAACATCCTCGCGGCCCAGGCGCTCTTCCCGGTGACCAACCGGGAGGAAATGCGCGGCAACCCTGGCGACGTCGACGTCTTCGGCAATCCCAACGAACTGGCCCTGCTGGCGGATACCGCGTTCACCGCGATCTGGCAGGCGGTGATGGGCCGGTTGCTCGCGATTCCGGAGTATGTCCAGCTCTTCAAGGCGGCGTACCCGGCGGTGCCTGCGGCCTCGCTGGGATTCCAGCATGCCGCCCAGGCGATCGCGGCGTTCGAGATGTCCGCATACACCCGCGCCGACTCGCCCTTTGACCGGTACCTGCGCCGGGACGACAACGCCCTGACCGTGGAGCAGAAACGCGGCGGGGCGCTGTTCTTCGGTACCGCGCGTTGCGCGCAGTGTCACACGGGCGCGGTGCTCGGGGGGACCAGGTTCGAGAATACCGGTGTGCCGCAGGTGGGACCGGGCACCACGCCGGGCGCGCCGCTGGACTGGGGCCGGGCGGCAGCGGTGAAGGACACGAACCCCAAGTCCCGGTTCGGGTTCCGGGTTCCGCCGCTCAGGAACGTGGAGCTGACCGCGCCCTACATGCACAACGGCGCCTTCCCGACGCTGGAGTCGGTCGTGCTCCACTACGAAGACGTGACCAATTCGCTCAAGTCGTACGATCCCTCGTCGCTCGCGCCGCCGGTAAGGGCCATGTATCACGGTGACGCCGCGACCGTCAACGCCGTACTGGTGTCGCTCAACAGCGGCCTTCGCTCTACACTGAACCTGACCGGCGAGCAGAAGGCGAATCTCGTTGCCTTCCTCAAGGCACTCACCGATCCGTCCGCGCGGGAGCTTGGATCGCTGAAGCCTGTACGCGTGCCGAGTGGCCTGCCCGTGGATTGAGGAGCCGCTGATCACGCTGAAACGCGCTGATAGACGCTGATCGATCCGGGTCTGGCCCCTTCCCTCGCCGGGCCGGGGCTTGCAGACTGTCTCTCGTGCCGAACGCGCTTCGCGAGTCCCACATGTCGTCAGCCCATGCCGCGGGGCTGACTTATGTCACCGACAGCGTGCCGGGGATGAGCCGGAAACGCGTAGGGGCCGGATTCGCGTACTACACCCCGGCCGGCCGGCTCATTCGCGATCGCGCCCTCCGCAAGCGGCTCGCGAAGCTGGCCATCCCGCCCGCGTGGACGGAGGTCTGGATCTGCCCGAGCACGTCGGGACACATCCAGGCGACGGCGCGGGATGCCAAGGGCCGCAAGCAGTACAGGTACCATCCTCGTTTTCGCGCGTTGCGCGATGAGTCCAAGTTCGGCCGGATGCTGAGTTTCTCGAATGCGCTCCTCGCGTTGCGCGAGCAGATCGAACGGGACCTGCTGGCGCCGGGCCTTTCGCGCCGGAAGCTGCTGGCCACCGTCGTCCGGTTCCTGGACAAGACGCTGATCCGCGTGGGGAACGACGAGTATGCCCGCGCCAACCAGTCGTACGGCCTCACCACGCTCCGCCGCCGCCACGTGGATGTCTCGGGTCACACGATCCGGTTCCAGTTCCGCGGCAAGAGCGGCATCGAGCACACCATCGCTGTCACCGACCGGCGCCTCGCCGGAATCGTCGCAGAGCTCCAGGATCTGCCGGGGCAGGAGCTGTTCAAGTACCTGGACGCGAATGGCCGCCGGCAGAGCGTGGATTCGGACGACGTCAACGCGTACCTGCGCGAGGTGACCGGGCTGGACGTGACCGCGAAGGATTTCCGCACGTGGAGCGGGACGATGCTCGCCGCCCGCGCCCTGCGGGACCTGGGTCCTCCGGCCAACCAGCGGATCGCGAAGCTCAATGTGAACAAGGCGCTCGACCAGGTGGCCGCGCGCCTCGGCAATACCCGCGCGGTCTGCCGCAAGTACTACGTGCACCCCGTGATCATCGAGGCATACGAGCGGGGGATCGCGGCGCCGGCGCCCGAACCCGTGCGGCACCGGCGGTCCCGCCCGAGCGCGTCGCTCCGCCGCGACGAAATCACGATCCTCCAGTTCCTCCACGAGGAGCTCGAGACGAAGACCTGATGCTCCGACACACATATCTTTCCCTGGCCATCCTTGCGTTCACAGTCGCGGAGGCGCTCTCCGCGCAGGAAATCATCGATATCTCCGGCCGCCAGTACCTGCTGGATTGCGCCGGCCAGCCCTCGGGGCCGGTGGTGATCCTGCTGCCGGGCGGCGATGGCAGTATCGAATCGTGGCAGAAGGTCCAGGACAGCGTGGCCCGGTTCACCAGGGCCTGCAGCTATGAGCCCGCGGGCAGCGCGCAGCGCGGCGATCCCGGCCGCCGCCAGACCATGGACCAGATGGCGGACGATCTCGACCGCGTCCTTTCGCGCACGGTGGGTCCCACGCCGGTGGTGCTGGTGGGCCACAATGCCGGCGGCGTGCTGGCCCGCCGGTTCGCGGCGCGGTTTCCCGGGCGCGTGGCGGCGTTCGTCTTCGTTGACTCGTCCCACGAAGAGCAGATGTGGCGCTTTGCGGAGATCGCGCCGAACCTGATCACCCACGTGTTCGGGCCGGACTGGAACGCGGCGGCGGTGCTCGGTCCGATGGGCCTGCTCCCCCGCGGGCAGCGCTCCAGCTGGCACACGGACCGGCCGATGATGGTGCTCGAGCACGGGACGCCCGATCCGGTCCCGCCCGGCGTCACGCTCACACCGGTCCAGGCCAGCCAGCTGGAGACGACGTGGCACGTCATGCAGAAGGACCTGGCGGCCCGCTCTCCCAAGGGCCAGCTGAAGACCGCTCTCGGCGTGGGCACCCTGATCCATCGGCAGAGTCCCGCGCTGGTCGTCACCGCCATACGGGATATCCTCCGGACGAGTCGTTAGCCGTTTGCGACTGCTTCTCGCTATCGCGCTGCTACTGCCGGCCTGCCGGGCGGCGCCGGCCCCATCGCTCACCGTGTTCGCGGCCGTCTCGCTCTCGGCCGCGTTCGAGGAGATGGCCGACACCTTCCGCGTCCACCATCCCGGGACGCAGGTGCAGTTCAACTTCGCGGGCACGCCCACGCTGATGCTTCAGCTCGTCCAGGGCGCGCAGGCGGATGTCTTCGCCTCGGCCGACCAGCCCTGGATGGCCGCCGCCCGCGACAGTGGCTACGTGGCAGGGAACCCGCTGATCTTCGCGCACAACGCGCTGGTGGTCATTGTCCCCGCCGCCAATCCCGGGCACATCGAGAGAATCGAGGATCTTGTGAGACCGGGGTTGAAGCTGGTGCTGGCCGGAGAAACCGTTCCCGCCGGCCGCTATGCCCGGCAGGTCTTCGAGCGGCTGGCCAACACCAACGGCATGCCGCGGGAGTTCGATAAACGCGTGTTGCGCAACGTGGCGTCGAACGAGGAGAACGTGAAAGGTGTCCTCACCAAGGTCGCTCTCGGGGAAGCGGACGTCGGCGTCGTCTACGAGTCGGACATCACCGCGGCGGACGGGGAGCGCGTGAAGCGCATTCCGATTCCCGAGGACGCCGGCATCGTGGCCGTGTATCCCATCGCGGCGCTCACGCGCGCGAAGGATCCCGCGCTGGCCCGTGCATTCGTGGACCTCGTGATGACCGGGAACGGGCAGCGGGTCCTGATCCGGCACGGCTTCCGCTCGCCGCCGATTTGAATCCCGCCCAACGGCCGATCCAGGCCCTCGGCGTCCGGATCGCGCAGCTCGCGGGCGTGACACTCCTGCTGCTGCTGGTGACCCTGCCGCTGCTCGCCCTGCTGTTCCACCAGTCTCCCCTCCAGCTCGTCGCGCGCCTTGGGCAGCCGGCCGTGCTCGCCGCGCTGCGGTTGAGCGCGGTGACGAGTCTCGTGTCGACCATCGTGGTCGTGGCGCTCGGTCTTCCGGTTGCCTACCTGCTGGCGACCCGCGATTTCCCCGGGCGGCGGATCGTGGAAGCGGTACTCCAGCTCCCGATCGTGCTCCCGCCCACCGTGGCGGGCGTTGGGCTGCTGCTGGCGTTTGGTCGCGCAGGCCTGGCCGGCGGCGCGCTGAATGCGCTGGGCATCACCCTTCCGTTCAGCGTCCTGGCGGTGGTCATCGCGCAGCTGTTCGTCTCGGTCCCGTTCTTCGTGGCGTCGGCGAGCGCGGGCTTTGCGTCGGTGGATCCGCGCTACCTGGAGGTGGCGTCCACGCTCCGGGCGCCTCCCGCGTTCCAGTTCTTCCGCGTGCTCCTTCCGCTCGCGCTCCCCTCGGTGCTGGCGGGCGCCGGTATGGCGTGGGCGCGCGCGCTGGGCGAGTTCGGCGCGACCATCACCTTTGCCGGCAACCTGCCAGGCCGGACCCAGACGCTTCCCCTCGCCGTGTATACGGCGCTCCAGCAGGATCTCGACGCGGCGGTCGCCATGTCCGTCATCCTCGTCGTGCTCTCGTTCACCATCCTCATCGGTCTGCGGCTCCTGCCCTGGCCGCCGGTGTCCCGGATTGGCCCTCCAGGCGCGCGTCGCTAGGCGCTTCGACTCCTTCCAGCTCGACGTGGAGCTGGAGGTGGCCGAGGGCGAGACGCTCGTGGTCGTGGGCGACAGCGGGGCGGGGAAGTCCACGCTGCTCCGCGTGCTTGCCGGGCTCGAGAGTCCCGATGCCGGAACGATCCGGCTCGGCACCGAGACGTACACTGACCTGCCCGCCTGGCGGCGGTCGATCGGCTTCGTGCCGCAGGACTACCTGCTGTTCCCGCACCTCACGGTCTTCGAAAACGTGGCGTTCGGGTTGCGCGCGCAGTCGCGTGCACGGGAAGACATCGGGCGACGGGTTGATACCGTGCTCGGCCAGCTCGAGATTGGCGCGCTCGCAGCGCGGCTTCCGCGACACATCTCCGGCGGCCAGCAGCAGCGGGTGGCGCTGGCCCGGGCACTGGTGCTCGAGCCCGCGCTCCTGCTCCTGGACGAGCCCCTCTCCACGCTGGATCTCCGGACCCGCCAGGCGGTGCGGGCCGAGCTGCGCGCACTGCTCGCCACGCTCTCGTGCGCCACGGTTCTCGTCACCCATCACCCGGTGGACGCGATGGTGTTCGGCGACCGTATCGCCGCCCTGGAGAACGGCCGGTTCACGCAGGTGGGCACCCGTGAGGACCTGCTGCGGCACCCCCGGTCACGCTACGTGGCGGCGTTCCTCGGAGTGAATCTCTTCCAGGGACCCATCGTTGGGCGGGAATCGGGGACCGCGCGCGTGCGAACCGAGCACGGCGAGGTCTCGGTGGTGGACCCGGGCGGAGAGGGCGAAGTGTTCGCGGTGGTGAACCCGCGCGACATCACCCTATTCCGGGAAAGGCCCGGCGGAAGCGCGCGAAACAGTTTCCAGGGCAAGATCGTGGAGCTGGCGCCGGAACCGCCGAACGGCGAGCGCGTGCGTGTGGCCATCGGGAGCCGGCCGCCGCTCGTGGCCGAGGTGACGGAGCAGGCCGTGGCGAGCCTGGGCCTGCGCGAAGGGGGGGAGGTCTACGCCTCCTTCAAGGCGACCAGCGTCGAGGTGTTCCGGTAGGAAGAGACGGGTAGACGGTTAGACGGTCAGGCCATCGATTCCGATTTGCAGGTAACATCGCTGAGTTGTTGCGACCATTGTGTCATCGGCAGGCGCCTGCCACCCTCGACCGTCTGACCGTCTGACCGTCTGACCGTCTGACCGTCTACGTCCGCAGAATCCGGGTCAGCTCCTGGATCCGCGGTTCTATCTCCACCGGCGGATTCGCCCGCGGTCGGGCGCCCGCCTCGGTGTGATACCACGTCACGGTGGACGGGTCCTTGAGCAGGTGGCCGGTGAGGACGGCCACCACCCGCTCGCCTTTTCCGATCACGCCCTCGCGGACGAGGCGCCGCACGCCGGCGACGCTGGCAGCACTCGCGGGCTCGCATCCCACGCCTGCGCCGTCGATGACCGCCTTGGCCTCGAGCAGCTCGTCGTCGGTGACGGTGGTGACGACGCCATTCGTCTGGTTGATCGTGGCGACCGCCCGGTCCCATGACGCCGGATTCCCGATGCGGATGGCGCTCGCGACCGTCTCCGCGTGGACCGTCTCCCGGGTTCGGAATCCGCCCGAGAAACTGTGCGCGAATGGCGCCGCGCCGGCGGCCTGGATGGCGGCGATGCGGGGCAGCGTATCGATAAGGCCCCACGCCAGTGCTTCGCGCAGAGCTTTTCCGAAGGCCGCCGTGTTGCCGAGGTTGCCGGCGGGCAGCGCGATCCAGTCGGGTGCTTCCCAGCCCAGCTGCTGAAGGATTTCCAGGACGATGGTCTTCTGGCCTTCGATGCGGAACGGGTTGATGGAATTGAGGAGGTAGACGCCCAGCTCGTTGGTGGCTTCCACAACGAGCCGGAGGCACGCGTCGAAGTCACCGCGCACGAGCACCGCGCGCCCGCCGTAGGCCAACACCTGTGCCAGCTTGCCGATGGCGACGCCATCG
>CAMDCH010000077.1:0-10123 GCA_945889655.1 bacterium HR33 | reverse complement strand
CGGAAGAAGCCGCCCGCCTGGAGCGGATCATCCAGACCGACGCCGAGTCGCACAAGCAGAAGAGCCGGTTCACCCACCTGCTGCTGGTGCACACCAACAAGGCGAAGCCGACGCGTGACGAGGTCGAGAACATGCTCGACAAATCGGCCAAGCGCTGGCGCTTTGTCTCCGAGGTGCCGTACAGCAACGGAACCCGCACGCTGGAGTTCCTGGCGCGGCTCCGTCCCAGCGCCAACGAGTCCAAGTTCCTCAGCAGCATCCAGCACCAGAAGGAAGTGGTGGGTGTCGAGCTGAAGGCGGTGGGCGCCCTGCGGGAAGCGGTCACGGCGTGACCGGGCGGACCGGAGGCTGGCTGGTACTCGCGGTTGCACTCGGCACCGCCGGGCTCACCGGCGAGCGGCTCTGGTCGTACCCCCAGGAAAAACAGGCGCCGAAGACCGCACCGGTCGCGCAAGACCAGTCGACCAAGCCGGAAATGAACGTCTATCTCATCGGCGATGCCGGCGCGCCCGCCGTGAAGGACGAGCCAGTCCTCCAGGCGCTCGAGAAGATGCTCGACGAGGACCCCAGCCATTCGGTCGCCGTCTTCATGGGCGACAACATCTATCCGGACGGGATGCCCGACTCGGTGTCGGTCGGCCGCAAGGAAGCGGAGCGGCGGCTCCAGGCCCAGCTCGAGGCCGTGAAGAACAGCAAGTCGCGCGGGATCTTCATCGCGGGCAACCACGACTGGGGCGGGATCAGCGGTCGCAACGGCTTCTTCGCGATCCGCCGGCAGGGGGCCTACATCGCGGCGAAGGGCGCCGGTTCGTCCATGATGCCGGAGGCAGGCTGCCCCGGTCCGGCGGTGCAGGACGTGGGCACCCGGCTCAGGCTCGTGATGCTGGACACGCAGTGGTGGCTGGCCCGGTCCCGTCCCCCCAATGGACAGAAGGACCTGGTGCCGTGCGCCTTCGTCTCGCAGAAGAGTGTGCTGGACTCCCTGAAGAAAGTCCTGCGGGACACCGGGGGGCGGCGCGTGCTGGTGATGTCCCACCACCCGCTGGCTTCGCAGGGCACGCACGGCGGGTACTTCAGCGGCAAGAGCCAGATCTTCCCGCTCACCAGCCTCAAGAACTGGCTGCGGGTGCCACTGCCGATGGTCGGCTCCGTCTACGTGGCCGCGCGCCGGATGGGACTCTCCGAGCAGGACCTCACGGCACCGCAGTACATCAGGCTGGTCCAGTCGCTGATGGGCACGTTCACGAAGGACGAACCGCTCGTCTATGCGGCGGGCCACGAACACAGCATGCAGGTCATGTCCTTCCAGGAAGCGCCCCGGTTCCTGCTGGTGAGCGGAACGGGGATCTACGGCCACGTGAGCGCGGTTGGCCGCGCCCGCCCGACCAGGTACGCCGCGGCTGAGAGCGGCTTCATGCGGGTACGCGCCTGGGCCGACGGACGAATCCGGCTCACGGTGTTCACCATCGACAATACCGGAAAATCAACCGAGGCATTCGACCAGTGGTTGGTCGAACAGCCCGTGAAACTGGATGTGAAAATTGCGGACTAGCACTTTCCTGATCCTGTCCTGTGTCCTGGCCCTGCCGGCCGGCGCACAGAGCCGGCAAGCAACCAACCCGCCGGAGAGCCCCTCCGAGGGCGGCCCGAAGGTCGACACCGTCATTCCCGGCAAATACAACCAGGGCATGCTGCACAAGATGGTGTTCGGCGCCCACTACCGTGAGCTGTGGAACACGCCGATCGAGGTGCCGGTCCTGAACCTGGCCACCTATCGCGGGGGACTTACGCCCGTGAAGCGGGGCGGGAGCCGCCAGACGATTGGTCTCCGCTTCAAGGCAGGCAACGGCCTGGAGTACAACTTCCGCTCGGTGGACAAGGAGCCGGCCAATGCCCTGCCGCCGTCGCTCAAGAAGAGCCCGGTGGAGAAGGTCTTCCAGGACCAGATGAGCGCGCAGTACCCGGCCGCCACGCTGATCGCGTCGTCGATCCTCGACGCAGCCGGAGTGCTGCACCCCCACCCGGCAATCTTCGTGATGCCGGACGACGAGCGCCTGGGCGAATTCCGGAAAGACTTCGCCGGCCTCCTGGGGACCATCGAGGAACACCGCCCGAAGTTTCCCGGTGCCAGGGACATCGTGGAAACCCAGGAGCTGTTCGACTCCCTCGCGCGTGATCCGCACCAGCGGGTGGATGCGCGGGAGTACCTGCGCGCCCGGCTGGTGGACATCCTCGTCGGTGACTGGGACCGCCACGCCGACCAGTGGCAATGGACCTCGTTCCCCGAGGCCGGCGATATCCGCTGGCTGGCCGTACCCGAAGATCGCGACTGGGCGTTTTCGCGAATGGACGGGCCGATCGCTTCGATGGTTCGCCAGTACTACCCACAGACCATCGGTTTCGAGAAGAACTACCCGTCCATGTTGGACCTGACGTGGACGGCAAAGGACCTGGACCGCCGGCTGCTCTCGGGACTGGATCGCCCGGCGTGGGATTCCGTGGTCAGCGACGTCCAGCGCCGGGTCACGGACGCGGCGATCGCCAAGGCCGTAAACAACCAGCCGGCCGCCTTCCAGCGCATTGCCGGCAAGGAGATGCGCGAGGCGCTGGTGAACCGGCGGAACGACCTGGACGAGGCCGCAGCCGAGTTCTACGACCTGCTGGCACAGATCGTTGACATCCATGCCACCGACGCGACGGAAGTGGTGGACGTGAAGTATGAAGCGAAGGGCGCGGTTCGTATCAGCATTCGCACCCGTGGGCGCGACATGCCCCGAACCACATTTCTCAGGACTTTCGATCCCGCGCTGACGAAGGAAATCCGGGTCTACCTGCATGGCGGCGACGACATCGCGCTGATGCGGGGCACGCGGTCCGACATCCTCGTGCGGATCATCGGGGGCGAGCGGGACCGGCTGGTGGATTCCACCCACTCGGGGCACAGCCTCTATCCCGACCGCATCGAGAACAAGGTCGAACCGGAAGCGCCGGCAAAGAAGGAATCGGAGCCGAAGAAGGTGTCCGAGAAGAAGGAAGAACCGAAGACGGAAAAGGTGAAGGAAGAGCTCGCCGATCGCGGCCCCTCAGTCCCGGAGGTCATGCAGGCAGAGCACTTCGGACCGATGGAACGTGGCGAAGCAACCCTGGAGACCCAGCCCGTTGACTGGGGTCACCGGTGGGTGCAGTCGCCATGGGCCGCATACCATCCGGGCCAGGGGGTCCTGGTCGGGTGGGAAATAAACCGCTTCGGCTATGGATTCCGCGCCAATCCGTATCGCACCAGGGCCAGGCTGAAGGCCGGATGGGCCTTCGGCGCCATGGGTCCGCGGATCGAGCTCTCCTGGGAAGACCGGCAGTTCCTCCAGCCCATGGACGGCAAGTTCGACCTCGGCGCCCGGATCGACATCCGCGTGTCGAAGGTCGAGGTCATCAAGTTTTACGGCTGGGGGAACGAGAGTACGCGAACCAACCCGGGCAACGTGGGGCGCGCGCTGCAGGACATGATTCGGTTCGCCCCCGCCTTTTTCTACGCAGGCGACCGCTGGCAGATCACTGCGGGCCCCAACCTGGCACTCACCAACCCGCAGCAGGAGCCGGGAACGCCTCTCGCAACCGTGCGCCCTCTCGGGACGGACCGGATGGTCCTGCTGGGATTCGACGCAACCACGACGTGGAACGTCGGCATGCCGATGGGAGCGGGAACCGGCGCCCGTCTCCGGTTCGACGGCCGCATCGGACGCTCCATCAACAACAGCAGCGCGAGTTTCGCACGGGGCGGGCTGGAAGGCGCCGCGTACATGTCACTCCCGCTGCCCCGGAACCCGGTGTTCGCGGTGCGCGCAGGCGGACAGCGCGCCTTGGGCCGGTATCCGTTCCAGGAAGGCGCGATCCTCGGCGGGCAGAGCACGCTGCGGGGCTATGACAAGCAACGCTTCGTGGGCGACGCGTCCCTCTATGCGGGAAGCGAAATCCGCGTGCCCGTGACGGAGTACAAAGGGAACGACGTGGGCGTACTGGCCCTGGCAGACGTGGGGCGCGTGTTCCTGGACGGCGAAGTCTCCAGCACCTGGCACCACGCACTCGGCGGCGGGATCTGGGCTGGTGCGCCCGGACTCATCATGCTCAACCTCACGCTCGCGCGCTCCGAGCGGTGGGTGGTGCAAGTGTACACCGGGTTCGGGTTCTAGTTGCGACCGACTGAGAGTCCGGCGCTCCGCTTCACTACGTGCGCGCTCATCATCCTGGCGTTGCTCCCGTCCAGGGGCTTGGCGCAAACGCAAACCACGCCAGGCCCGTCGCTCGCGCCGGAGTCCGCCACGGTGACGGTGATTCCGGGCAAAGGGTACGACGCCAGCCCGTTGCGCCGCCTGGTGATGGGCGCGAACTACCGGGACCTCTGGTCCACGCCGATCGAGGCGCCCATCCTGGACCTCGGGGCCTGGGCGGGTGGTCTTACCCCCGTGAAGAAGACGGGGAGCGGGCAGACGATCGGCCTCCGGCTCCGGAACGGGGACGGAGTGGAATACAACTTTCGCTCGGTCAAGAAGAACGGACGCGGCGCTCTCTCGGCGGCGATGCGGGGCTCCCTCTTCGAGGAGATCCTCCAGGACCGCTTCAGCCGCGGCTACCCTGCGGCCTCCATGATCGTGACCAAGCTCGACGAGGCAGCCGGTGTCCTGCACGCGACACCCAGCCTCTTCGTCCTGCCCGATGACCCGATCCTCGGCGAGTTCCGAGCGGAATACGCCGGACTCCTGGGCACAATCGAGGAAGACGCGCCCCGCGTCGAAGGTTCCGACGCCCTCGTCGATACCTGGGAGCTGTTCGATACTCTCCGGAGCGATCCCACGCAGACACTGGACGCGCGCGAGTACCTGCGCGCGAGGCTGATGGACGTCTTGGTCGGCGACTGGGATCGCCACGCCGACCAGTGGCAGTGGGCGCGGTTCACCGCGCCAGCCGGGACCAGGTCGTGGCGCCCGGTGCCCGAGGACTTTGACTGGGCCTTCTCCCGCGCCGGTGGGCGGCTCTTCTCGCCCCTGCTCCGCCAGGTTCACCATCAGCTCGTGGAATTCGGCCCGGAGTACCCGGCCATGCTGAACCTGACCTGGCAGGCGAAGGATCTCGACCGGCGGATCCTCTCGCGACTCGACCGCTCCGCCTGGGACTCCGTCACCATCGACCTCACCAGCCGGCTCACCGATGAGGCCATCGCCGCCGCCGTACGGGCGCAGCCGGCGCCGTTCCTTGCAAAGGACGACGGCAAGGGACTCGAATCTGCCCTGCGCAACCGGCGAGACCACCTCCCCGAGGCTGCCGCCGAGTTCTACGCGCTGCTGGCCGGCGAGGTGGACGTTCACGCCACGGACGCGACCGAAACGATCGACGTCGAGCACGAAGACGGTGCAGTGCGCGTCACGATCCGCCCGCAATCGGGCGCGGAGACTTTCCGCCGCCAATTCGACGCGGCCGAGACCCGCGAGGTACGTGTTTTCCTTCACCAGGGCGGCGATTCCGTCGACGTCCTCGAAGGCAGCAGCGGCATTCGCGTCCGGATCATTCGCGAAGAAGGCGACAAGCCGGTCGCCCGGGATGAATCGTTTTCGCCCCCGGCCCGGGACGTGGACAAGGTGGTCGCATCGCAGCCTATCAACTGGGGGCGCCAGTGGAAATACTGGCCGCTCGCTTCCTACACGTCGGACTGGGGGCTCATACTCGGCGTTCGCGTCGAGCGGTTCCGCTATGGGTTCCGCGCGTCACCATACCGCAGCCTCGTGAGGGCGAGCGCCGGCTACGCCGTGCAGGAACGAGGAGGCCGGGCGATCCTGGTCACGGAACGCATCGGGGCGGTGGGACCGCTGGGAGCGCGACTGACGATCGAAGGATCACAGATCGAAGCCACCCGTTTCTACGGATTCGGCAACGGAAGCGCCCTGATGCCGAAAGAGCAGGCGCGCGTGGACCAGGACCTGCTGGACGTCCATCCGCAGATCATCGCCGGCGGGAGGCGTCTCAAGATTGGCGTGGGGCCTTTTCTCAGGCTTGCGAACACGAAGCAGCGGCCGGGCACATTCGTCGCTCGCACCACTCCCGCGGGCACGGGCAAGCTCACCCTCGGAGGCGCGCGGGGCAGCATCGGCTGGGATGGGGGTGTGCACGCCGGCAAGTCCGGATTCAGCACGCGCGGATCGATTGACGGCACCTTGGCGCATTCGATCTCCGGCACCCGGGCGCGGTTCGCGCGCACGAGCGCCGAAGCCGGCCTTGGCGTCACGATTCCGATTCCCGTACTGCGCCCGACGCTGGCGATTCGCGGCGGGGGCGCAAAGCTGTGGGGAGACTTCCCCTTCCAGGAAGCGGCCTTTGTCGGCGGCTCGACGACGGTTCGTGGCTACCACCGCCAGAGGTTCGCGGGCGATGCCGCCGTGTTCGGCGGCTCCGCTGCGTGGCTCCGCCTGGGCAGGCTGGACTTTCTCGCGGCTGATTTCGGTGTGACCGGCGTGGCGGATGCGGGCCGGGTCTTCCTGACCGGAGAGTCGTCCCGCACCTGGCACTGGGGCGCGGGCGGCGGAGTGTGGTTCGGCATCCAGGGCTTCGCGACCGTCAACGTCGTGGCAGTTCGATCGCCGGAGCGCACGGCGTACTACGTGTACACCGGCTACGGGTACTAGCGGCTCCTCGGCATCATCCTGACGACTGGCGCGACCTTCATCGCGCCCGGCCGTCCGGTAAACCAGCGCGGCCGCCAGGTCCACGCGAGGCCGAGCGCCGGCGTCCATTCGAGAACACCTCCCTGCCCGCGCAGCAGCGCGCGGTCCAGCCGGTTCGCCGGATGCTTGTGATTCCAGCGAACCGTCTTGATGCCGATCATCGTCCCCAGCCCCGCGCCCACGAAGACGTCGCTGATCCAGTGCTTGTTACTCTCGAGACGCGCCCATGCCACCAGCGCCGCCGCGCCGAAGATGGGGACCGCCGCAAACGGAGCGACGCCGGACGAACGACTCGAGATCTCGGTGGTGAGCGCGCCGGCCGCCGCGAACGCCAGCGCCGAGTGCCCTGACGGGAACGAGCTGTAGGTTTCGCCGCGGAGCCCGCGCCCGAGCTTGAAATCGTTGGGATCGCCGGTACCCCAGGGCGTCGGCCGCTTTCGTCCGAAGGCGATCTTGCCGGCGTAGGTCGCGAGCGCGGCGAGCACGACCGCTTCACCACCGTGAAGTCCCGCGTCTGCCAGGCTCTCGCTCCCCGTGATCTTGCCGGCCAGGTACATCCCGCCGGTCAGGACCACCGCCCCCGGAAACCCGATGGCGTTGAAGGCCTGGGCCGAGCCGGTGGTAAAACCGCTGGGCAGGTTGGAGCTGTCCTGGAGGAACCGGGCGACGCGAAGATCGAAACGCGAAACACCGTAGGACGCGGCCATGAACGCCGCAGTGAAGATGAGATCGTTCCGGGTGATCAGCGCAAAGGCGCCCGTGTCCGGCGGCGCCTGCGCGGACAGGGGGGCTGAAGCCAGGGAGAGAAGGACAATCGAGGTCTTTGCTTTCGCCCGGAAGCCGGTCACGAAACTGGGCTCGTATCCTCGATTAGCGCCATCGCGTTTCCTTGACCTCGGCCAGCACCGCGTCCCGGTCGTTAAAGACCACGCGCGACAGCGGGCCGGGCAGGTTGACACTGAGATTGGTGACGGGACCCTCGACCCTGACACGGATGAGCGCATCGGTGCCGTCGCGGAAGTAGAGATGCACCGGGACCAGCATCGTGAAGTTGCCGGCCACATCCTGCCGCGGTAGACAGGAACAGCAGCGGTGTTACCCGCAGGTCCAATCGCATCAGACTTCCAGCTTCTGCCTCGCCGCGCGCACCAGGAAGAAACAAAGCACGCCGAACATCAGTATCCCGATGAGGTCCGCGCGGGCACCCATCCCTTCCCAGTACCGCGTCGCCGCGGCGAACGTCCCCTGCGCGTGCAGCGTCCCGGTGTGAATCAACGACATGAACCGGTCGGCCAGCGATACCTCCACCAGCACGCCGTCCACCAGCGTTCTCGTCGGAATACCGGCCAGCAGCGCGATCACGATGCCCGTGAGCGACCCGCCCGCGACGAGCCCAGTGCTGTAGAGCATGCCGGAGCTCAGCTCGGACTCCTCCTTCTGTCCCGAGAGCTTGCCGACCAGCACGCGCATCATGCCCCCCACCCAGATCGGCGAGGTGGTGGAGAGCGGGAGATAGGCCCCGACCGCGAACGAGAGTGAATTCACCCCGCACAGCTCCATGACTACGGCGATGAACATCCCGACGAAGATGAGCCCCCACGGGAGATCCTGCGCGAGCAGCCCCTTGATGATCGTGGCCATCAGGGTGGCCTGGGGCGCCGAGTAGCGGTCGGTGCCGATGGCGTGCTCAATGCCCTGGAACGCCATCGAGTGGTCAAGCGTCAGCAGCGTCCACCCGATCGCGAACGCGGAGGTGACGACACCAATCACGAGACCGAGCTGCTGGTAGTACGGTGTCGCGCCAACGAGGTATCCGGTCTTCAGGTCCTGGCTGGTCGCGCCACCATTGGCGGCCGAGATGCAGACAATGCCGCCCACGCAGAGCGCCACCGACTGGTACACCTCGCCCGTCATGCCGAGCGCTACGAAGATGAGACACGTGGCCATGAGCGTGGCGATGGTCATGCCCGAGATGGGATTCGACGACGTCCCGATGATACCCGTGATGCGCGAGCTCACCGTGACGAAGAAGAATCCGAAGACCACGACCAGGATGCCCATTGCGATCCGGCCGCCGAAGGTGCCGGGAAGCTGCGGCAGCATCGCGATGACCAGGACCAGGATCAAGGATCCCGCGATGACCCAGCTGATGGGCATGTCGCGCTCGGTCCGCACCTGGGTTGCCGCCGCGCCGCCGCCTTTCATGCTCCCGAAGCTCTCGCGGAACGCGGACACGATCGTGGGCAGCGTCCGGATCAGCGTGATGAGGCCCGCGGCGGCCACGGCGCCCGCGCCGATGTAGCGCACGTAGCCGGCCCGCAGCTGTCCGGGCGACATGTCGCGGATGAGCGTGTCGCCTGCGCCCGGCCGCAGGACCGCGGGCAGGTTCTCGCCGACGAGGTAGATGAGCGGGATCAGGACCAGGTATGCCAGCACGCCGCCGGCCACCAGGTTGCCCGCGATCTTGGGGCCGATGATGTAACCCACGCCGAGGTACTCAGGCGTGATTTCCGCGCTCACCTCGGCGTTGGGAAACGCGGAGGTCTTCGACGCGGCCCAGGCGGGGACATCCTTCCATAGCCCAGCCACGCTCATCAGCGCCTTATAAAGGAAAGCCATCCCGAGCCCGGCGAAGACCTTCCCGGCGAAGGACCCGCCCTTTTCGCCCGCCACCAGCACGTCGGCGCAGGCGGTGCCTTCCGGGTAGGGGAGGTTTTCATGTTCGCGAACAATCAGGGCGCGGCGGAGCGGGATCATGAACAGCACGCCCAGGATCCCGCCGACGATGCCGAGCGTGAGAATCGTGAAATAGTTGAAATACTGCGGCCCGCTGGCGAGGAAGATCAGGGCGGGAATCGTGAACACGATGCCGCCGGCGATCGACTCGCCCGCCGAGCCGATCGTCTGCACGATGTTGTTCTCGAGGATGGTCGAATTCCCGATCTTCTTGAACACCGCGATGGCGAGCACGGCAATGGGAATGGACGCGGAGACCGTGAGCCCGGCGCGCAACGCGAGGTAGACGGTGGACGCGCCGAAGATGACTCCGAAAATGATGCCGAGGATGATCGCCTTGGCGGTGAACTCCGGCGGCGACTGGGATGCCGGAACGAAGGGCTTGTGCTCGGGTCGGGCGGCGTGAGCCATGGGCCTGGCCGGTTTGAGATGCACGAAGATGCGGAAAAGGGCCACGTCCGGCAACAAACGCCCCCGACCCGTATTTTGGGGGTATGTCTTCCCGCTGCGCGCGCCGAAAGCACCCCCTGGAGGCTGGCGAGAAGCTTCTCCGCCCGCTTTACCCCCCACGGGTCATGAGCCGGTCTCGCACCTTCGGGATCATCTGCTGGCTTGGCAAACTGGGGATCGGCCATGAACTCTCCTTGGTGATTGACGCTCTCAACGAACAGCGGTGC
>CAMDCH010000076.1:0-10304 GCA_945889655.1 bacterium HR33 | reverse complement strand
CCCACGACTCCATGCGAGGCCGGAACACGCCGAGCCCTGAGCTCGAGAAGACGGCGACCTGGATCGCCGGCGAGTTCAGGAAGTTCGGGCTCAAGCCGGGCGGGGATAGCGGGCGTTTCCTCCAGCGCTACCCGATCGTGAATGGCATGATCGATTCCAGCTCGGCGATCACGATCGCCGGCGGCCCCACGCTCCGGTTCGGGCGAGATGCCGTTCCCGCGGGACTGGTTCGCCGGGCGAATGTCTCGGGGAGAGTGGTCCTGCTCAGCGGGACCAGGCCCGAGGAAGCGTCGATGGCCGTGGCGGACATCGCCGGCGCGATAGTACTCATTCCGCTCCCCGCGATTGATCCGTCCGGCAACAACAGCCCCATCATGCAGAACTTCGGGATGCTGGCCGCGCGGCGGCCGGCCGCGGTCGTGCTGCTCACCCCGCTGGGCGACGCCGTCTGGAACCAGATCTCCGGCCGCACGATGCACCCGGAGCCGCGGCCCGGCTGGGAAGCCGAGCCCGCTGAAGGACTGCCGATCATCGCGCTCCGGAAGGCGGCGCTCGAGCCGGCCCTGAAGCAGAAGGGCGTGGACCTCGCCGCGCTGGAAGCGGCGACAGGGCCGGTCAAGTCCACGCCGGTGGATCTCACCGCGTCCATCGTGCTCAAGTCCTCCGCTGGTGCCGAGACCAGCGCACCCAATGTCGTGGGCATCCTGGAGGGAAGCGACCCGGCCCTCAAGAACGAGTACGTGGTCTTCAGCGGGCACATGGACCACGTTGGCGTCGGTACACCCAACGCGGCTGGTGACTCGATCTTCAACGGCGCGGATGACGATGCGTCCGGCACCATCGGCGTGGTCGAGATGGCGGAAGCCTTCGCCAGGCTCAGCCCGCGTCCCAAGCGCTCCCTGATCTTTCTCACCGTCAGCGGTGAGGAGCGCGGGCTCTGGGGCAGCGAGTATTTCTCCGAACACCCGGCCGTCCCGGTGCAGCAGATCATCGCGGACCTCAACACCGACATGATCGGCCGCAACTGGAAGGACACCATCGTCGCCATCGGGAAGGAGCACTCCGACCTCGGCACCACGCTCAACCGCGTGAACCAGGCCCATCCCGAGCTCAAGATGACCGCGATCGACGACATCTGGCCGCAAGAGAGTTTCTACACCCGCTCGGATCACTACAACTTCGCGCGAAAGGGCGTCCCGATTCTCTTCTTCTTCAACGGGACGCACGCGGATTATCACGGTCGCGATGACGAGCTGAACAAGATCGACGGGGAGAAGGAATCCCGCATCCTGAAGCTGGTGTTCTACCTGGGGCTCGAGCTCGCCAACGCTGATCAGAAGCCCAAGTGGAATCCGCAGAGTTATCGAGAGATCGTGAAGCCTACGCCTTAGGCGGGTTGGCGGGTTGGCGGGTTGGCGGATAGTTAGCGACGACCCATCGAGGCGTAGAGTGCCCAGGTGGTCTTGCTGGCATCGGTGTGCAACTTGCCGAGCTTCTCTCGAGACGTGTGCGGCACATAGTCGAGGTCAATCGCCAGTCGTATGGCGTAGCCGAGCTCGCTCAACGAGCCGATTGAGATGTCCAGGTAACGCCGGAACTCCTTGGGTCCCCGCTTGGCCGATCCTTCGGCAATGTTGGCTGCCGCTGAGAATGCTGCCCGGCGGGACTGGGAAACCAGACCGAACCGTTCATCGGCGGGAAATGTCCGGGTGACGCGGTAGATCTCCAAGGTCAGCTCGTGGCAGAGCCGCCAAGCGTCAAAACGTTCGTAGCGTGTCATGATCGAAACTGCACCCGGATTCGTGTGATCCGGTAATCATTCTCACGCGCAACGTATCATTTTGATGCAGATAACGTTGGTGAGCATCTACCCGCCAACCCGCCTACCCGCCTACCCGCCTATATTTCGGCCCAATGCGCCAAGACCGAATCCGCAATTTTTGCATCGTTGCCCACATCGATCATGGGAAATCCACCCTCGCCGACCGGCTCATCGAGGCCACCAAGACCCTCGAGAAGCGCCAGATGCGCGAGCAGGTCCTCGACACCATGGACCTCGAGCGCGAGCGCGGGATCACGATCAAGCTGAACGCCGTGCGGATGAACTACTCCGCGAAGAGCGGCGACCTGTACGAACTGAACCTCATCGATACCCCCGGGCACGTGGACTTCACCTACGAGGTCTCGCGCTCACTCGCCGCGTGCGAGGGTGCCATCCTGGTCGTGGACGCGAGCCAGGGCATCGAGGCGCAGACCCTCAGCAACCTCTTCCTCGCCATCGACGCCGGTCTCGAAATCATTCCGGTGCTCAATAAGATCGACCTCCCCGCCGCCGAGCCCGACAAGCGCGCCAAGGAGATCGAGGACCTGGTCGGCACGCCGGCGGAAGACATCCTGCGCATCTCCGCCAAGGAGGGGTTGGGCGTTCCCGAGCTGCTCGAGGAAATCGTGAAGCGCGTGCCCGCCCCGCGCGGCAACCTCGCGGCTCCGCTGCGCGCGCTGATCTTCGACTCCTATTACGACCGTTACCGCGGGGCCATTCCCAGTATCCGGGTGGTCGACGGGATCCTCAAGCCGGGCATGCACATCGCGTTCGGGTCACACCGGGACGACCACTACGAAGTCGCCGAGGTGGGCTATCTCCAGCTTGGCCGGCGTGAGACCGAAACGCTCGAGGCCGGCGAGGTGGGCTACGTCGTCGCGAATACCCGGGGCGTGCAGGATACCCGCGTGGGCGACACCGTGACCGATGCGGAGAACCCGGCCACGGAAATGCTGCCGGGCTATCGCGACATCAAGTCCATGGTCTTCGCGGGCCTCTATCCCACTGAGCCGAACCAGTACGAGGAACTCCGGGACGCACTGGAAAAGCTCCAGCTGAACGACGGCTCGCTCCACTACGTGCCCGAGACATCGATCGCGCTCGGCTTCGGCTTCCGGTGCGGATTCCTGGGACTCCTGCACATGGAAATCGTGCGCGAGCGGCTGGAGCGGGAGTTCGGCCTCACGCTGATCACCACCGTGCCGAACGTGGAATACCACGTGTACCGGACCGACAGCACCATGGAGATCATCGAGAACCCGACCCGGATGCCCACCGATTCCACCGTCGAGCGGATCGAAGAGCCGTACGTGAAAACGAGGATTACCTCGCCGGCCGACTACATCGGCGGGATCATGACGCTTGGACAGGAGCGGCGCGGCGTCTACCTGGGCATGCACTACCTGGACCCGGTGCGGGTGCAGTTCGAGTGGGAGTTTCCGCTGGGCGAGATCGTGCTCGACTTCTACGACCGTCTGAAGACCATCAGCCGCGGCTACGCGAGCATGGACTACGATTTCATGGGCTACCGGCCCAATGATCTGGTCAAGCTCGACATGCTCCTGAACGGCGAAGCCGTCGACGCATTCAGCGTCATCATCCACGAGGACAAGGCGCGCGACTGGGGCAAGAAGATTGCCGGGAAGCTGCGCGAGTTGATCCCGAGGCAGTTGTTCGAGGTGGTGATCCAGGCGGCCATTGGATCCCAGATCATCGCGCGGGAAAACGTGCGGCCGTTGCGGAAGGATGTCACCGCGAAGTGCTACGGCGGCGACGTCAGCCGGAAACGGAAGCTGCTGGAGAAACAAAAGGAAGGAAAACGGCGGATGAAGCAGGTCGGCTCAGTCGAGATCCCGCAGGAAGCCTTCCTCGCGGTGCTGCAGGTCGACGACTAGCACGGCATGCGCTACGTCATTGGCGTAGACCTGGGCGGGACCAACATCGTGGTCGGTACGGTCGCCGAAGACGGGAGCCAGATCTACGGGCTCCTGAGCGGGCCGACCCCCGTCGAGCAGGGGCCGGACGCGGTCGTAGACCACATTACCCGCCTCATTCACGCGTCCATGGAGCAGGCCCGCACGGCGGTGCCGGGAGAATTCCACGTGGCGGGGGTGGGCATCGGCGCGCCCGGCCCGCTCGACACGAAGCGCGGGATCGTGCGCCTCGCACCCAACCTGGGCTGGCACGAGATGCCGCTCCGGGGACGCGTGGAAGCGGCCGTGGGCCTGCGCTGTGCGCTCGACAACGACGCCAACTGCGCCACGCTCGGCGAATGGTGGCTCGGCGCCGCGCGGGGCGGGAAGTTCGTGGTCGGCATCACCATCGGCACCGGCATCGGTGGCGGCCTGGTGATCAACGGCGAGCTGTTCCACGGCGCATCGGACGTCGCGGGTGAGATCGGGCACACGACCATCGACTCCACCGGCCGGCGCTGCAAGTGCGGCAACTACGGCTGCCTCGAGGCCTACGCCTCCGGGCCGGCGATCGCGTTGCGCGCGGCCGAGGGGATCGAGTCGGGATCACCGTCGCGCCTCCCCGACTACGTGAAAGGCGATCTGTCCGCGATCACCGCGGAGACGGTGTATACCGCGGCGGCGGATGGCGATGAGTTCGCCCTGGAGGTCGTGCGCGAGACGGCGCGTTTCCTCGGCACCGGCATCGCCAACATCGTCAACCTGCTGAATCCGGACGTCGTGGTCGTCTGCGGCGGCGTCACGCTCGCCGGCGACCGGTTGTTCGTTCCCTTACGTCGCGAAGTGACGCGGCGCGCGTTTAAGCCCGCGGTCGAGGCGTGCCGGATCGTGCCCGGTTCGCTCACCGGCACCGCGGGCGTGTACGGCGCCGTCGCGGCGTTCCGGAACCAGGAGCGCGGCGACGCGTGAAACGGATCGGCGTGATCGGAACCATGGTCTGGGACACCATTCACCGGGGCCCCGGGCCGGCGGTCGAAGAGTGGGGCGGGATCGCGTACTCCCTGGTGGCCATGGACGCCGCGCTCGGCCCGGGCTGGGAAATCGTTCCCCTTATCAAGGTGGGGCGCGACCTCGCGCCGAAGGCGGCGGAGTTCCTGTCCGAGCTGACGAAGCGGGCGTCCACCGCCCGCTTCGTCGAAGTCCCGCACCCCAACAATCGCGTCGTGCTCCATTACGAGGATGCCACGCGCCGTACCGAGTGCCTCCACGGCGGAATCCCGGGGTGGGGCTGGAGCGAGCTGGGACCGATGGTGCGCGATCTCGACGCGATCTACGTGAACTTCATTTCCGGCTTCGAGCTGAACCTGGAGAACGCCCGCGCCCTGCGGCACGGCTTCCGCGGCCCGATGTACGCCGACCTCCACAGCCTGTTTCTCGGCGTGGCCCATGGCGGCATGCGCATCCCGCAGCCGCTGGCCGACGCGGCCGGCTGGTTCTCCTGCTTCGACACCGTCCAGGTGAACGAGGATGAGATGAACCGCCTCGGCGCCGATCCCCTGGCGCAGGCTGCCACCGCGTTCAATGCCGGCGTGAACGCGCTGGTGGTGACACTTGGCGCGCGGGGCGCGGCCTACTTCAGCCGGGGTTCCGCCAATGGCCCCGTCCAGACCGCCCGCATCGCCGCTCCCACGGTACTCGAGGACCGCGATCCCACTGGCTGCGGCGACGCGTTCGGCGCCACGCTCTGCGCCCGGCTTGTGAGCGGCGCGGGCCTGGAGGAAGGCATTCGCGACGCAAACGCCATCGCCTCCCGCAACGTGACCTGCCACGGCGCCACCGGTCTCATGCACAGCCTCCGCGGCGGGATCGCGCTCCGGTGACGCGGGTCGTCGAGGTCCCTGCCCAGTTCGACGACCGCACGTTCGACCTGTTCGCAAAAGCATATTCAGCGGACGGCGGGTCACCCGGCCCGGCCGACAAGCCGCTCTTCGACGCGCACGCGACACAGTGGGCGTCACCGTACGGCCTGGTCGGCCTCCTCGCCCTCGGCCACCAGATCGTGGAACGGGGCGGCGCAAAACCAATACTGACCGTTCCTGGAGATCGCACCGTCACCAGCTACTGGGCGCGCGCGGGGTTCTTCAAGTACGCGGCCGAGTGTTTCCAGCTTCATGGGAAGGTGCCGAGGTCGACTGCGGCGGCGGAATCGGACGTCCTGCTGGAGGTGACACCCGTGCGCGGCGCCGACGATGTCCACGAGGTGGTGAACCGGATCCAGGAGCGCGCGGCCCACATTCTCCAGTCGGAGCTGAAGCTCGAGGCGCAGGCGACCATGGGTTTTGCCATGGCGCTTTCGGAGGCCTGTCAGAATATTGTGGAGCACGCGGGCACCAGCGGGTGGGTTGCGGTCCAGACCTACAACTGGAGACGGAAGCTCGGGCGGCGAGTGGTCGTGATCGCAGTGGCCGACGCCGGCGTGGGGTTTCGTCATTCACTGGAAGCCACCCAAGGCAAGCGATATGGCGAGCGCTGGAACGATGCGACCGCGCTGGAAGCGGCGCTGATCCAGGGCGTGAGCCGGTTCCGGGACCCCGGCCGCGGGCAGGGGCTCCAGGGGATCCTGCGGTACGTGAAGCGGTGGTCGGGCAAGCTCAGCATCCGCAGCGGCACGGGTCGCATCGCCATCGTTCCGCCGTGGGACGACGACGCGCCGCTGACCGACGGCCTTCCGGCCTTTCCCGGAAGCCAGATATTGCTCATCATTCCGGAACAGGAAAGCCACGTACCAAAGGGACCAAAGGGACCGTGAGAGCAATTAGTCTCTGGGCCATTCTGCAGCGCACGGTCAGCGACGGGTATACCGACCTCGTGACCCGGCGCACTGGTGTCGCCGTCCGCGGCGGCATCGAGGAAGAGCTGGCCGGGACGGAGGGCGAGCCCACCTTCATTGATTTCGGGGATGTCCGCTGCCTGGACTATTCCTGCGCGGACGAGATCGTGGCCAAGCTCGTGCTCCAGCACGGCGGCTGGCGGTTCTTCCTGCGCGGGCTCACGCCGTCACAGAAGGACGCGATCGGGCCGGTCCTGGAGCGCCACAACCTCGCGGTCGTCTCCGTCGCCGACGGCACCGGCCGGGTCGAGTTCATCGGGCCCGATACCGAGGCGGCCCGGCTGCTCGGCGAGCTCCGCGACCACGGCCTCGTGTCCGAAAGCGACGGCGGATACCGCACGCAGCTGGCGTGACCCGCCGGTGATCCGCTTCAAGAACGTCTTCAAGGCCTACCCCAAGGGCACCCTCGCGCTCAAGGACGTGTCGTTCCACGTCGCCAAGGCCGAGTTTGTTTTTCTCACCGGGCATTCCGGCGCCGGGAAATCCACGGTCCTCAAGCTGATCTTCGTCGAAGAGCTGCCCACGTCGGGCCAGGTGCAGGTCTCCGGTTTCCAGACGCACTCGATGGCCGCCAAGGACATCCCGCGGATCCGCCGGCGCGTGGGCGTCATCTTCCAGGACTTCCGTCTTCTCCAGGACCGCACGGCTGAGGAGAACATCGCGTTCGCGCTTGAAGTCACGGGCGCAAAGCGGAACGTCATCGGGCCCAAGGTCTCGCGCGTGCTGACGCAGGTGGGACTGGCGGCCAAGGCCAAGGCGTATCCCAACGAGCTTTCCGGCGGCGAGCAGCAGCGCGTCGCCATCGCGCGGGCGCTGGTGAACGACCCGTTCGTGCTGCTGGCGGACGAGCCCACCGGCAACCTCGACGAGCGCGCCACCCGCGGGAGTTTCCAGCTCCTGCGCGACATCCACGCCACCGGCACCGCGGTGCTCATGGCGACCCATGACCTGGACTTGGTGCGCGGGACCTCCTACCGCACCATCGAGATCCAGGACGGCGCCGTGGTCTACGACTCGGCGACCGACCGGCCCGACACGGCAGCCGAGGCCGCAGGCTGATGCCGCTCGCGCTTCGCGAAGCCCTGCTCTCCTTCCGGCGCGCGCCGGTCCTCTCGGCGCTCACCATCACGACCATCGCATTCGCGCTGTTCGTGGTGGGGCTCTTCGGCGTGGTCGCCGTGAACCTGCGGCGGGCGCTGGTGCAGATCGAAGACCGCGTGGAGATCGTGGCGTACCTGATGCGCGGCACGCCGGTGGAGATCGTGACCGTCGCCATCGGTGATGTCGAGCGGTTCCCCGAGGTCGCCGGGGTCGGCTACGTCACGGAAGACCAGGCGCTGGAGCGCGCCCGGGGCGAGCTGGCCGAGCTCCAGGGCGTGTTCGATGACCTGGTATCCAATCCCCTGCCCGCGTCGCTCGAGGTGAAGCTCAAGCCCGGTTACCGTGACAGCGACCACGTCCGCGACATCGCGGAACGGCTGAAGGGATTCCGGTTCGTGGAAGACGTCCGCTACGGACGGGACTGGGTGGAGAAGCTCGACCGCCTGCGGGACATGGCGGCGATCGTGGGGCTCGTCATCGGCATCGCGTTCGCCGGGGCATCCGTCATCATCATCGGCACGACGATCCGCATGACCGTGCTCCAGCGCAGTCGCGAGATCGCCATCATGCGGCTGGTGGGCGCTACCGACGGATTCATCCGGCTGCCGTTCCTTCTCGAGGGCAGCCTGAAGGGGACTTTCGGCGGATTGCTGGCGGTTGGGCTTTCCTACGGCGCGTACCTCGCGCTCGACCGGTTCATTCTTCCCGCCAGTTTCTTCGCTCCGGCGCAGGCGCTGATCCTCGTGGGCTTCGGCACGCTGCTCGGCCTGATCGCGAGCGGGGTGAGCGTGGCGAGGCATCTCCGGAGCTTCAGGCCCCAATGACGGCGCGTGGTCGAGCGGCCGAGGAGAAGGGCTCGCGAACGGAACGGTCCACGCACGACTCTCCGCGGCGTGAGTTATCTCGGTGGCTGCGTGGACCTGCGTTCGCTTCACCCTCCCCCTCGGCCACTCGACTCTGCGCCGTCCTGCTTGGTGCTCTCGCCCTCGTCGCGGCTCCGCTCTCTGCCCAATCCGTCGATCGCCAGCTTCGCGACAACCAGCAGAAGCTGGAAGAGATCAAGGTCGAGCGGGACCGGCTCCAGGAGGACATGGACCAGATCCGCAACCGCGTGCATAGCCTCAGCAGTGAGATCATCAATCTCGAAGGCCAGAAGCGGGTCACCGGCCGGCTGGTGAACGAGCTGGACCGGCAGATCGGCTCGATGCGCGGGCAGCTGGATACGCTGACTGTTGAGCTGATCATCACGCAGAACGCGCTGGCCGAGAAACGGGCGGTGCTGGAGCGGCGACTATCGGAGATCTACAAGCGCGGCGAGATGTGGACCTTCCAGGCCCTGTTCGCGGCCGAAAGCTTCGGGGACCTGGTCAGCCGCTACAAGTATCTCTACCTGGTGAGCCGGCAGGACCGTGCACTCGTGGGCGAGGTCGAGGACCTGCGCGACCGCATCACCGACCGCCGACGTGAGCTGCTCACCGTGCGCAACCAGCTGGCCCGGCGGCGCGACGAGCGCGGCGATGAGCTGAGCCAGTACACGCGGCTCGAGCGCCAGCGGCAGACGAGCCTGGCAAAGACCAAGGCATCGGAGCGGGAGGCGGCCAACCGCCTCGCCGCGCTGAGCAAGGACGAACAGCGGCTCAACGACATGATCAGTAACCTCGAGCGCCTGCGCCGCACCGCGCTGGCCAATGCGCCCGCGCGCGCAGCGGCGTCGACCATCCGCAGCGATGACCTGGGCTCACTGGAGTGGCCGGTGGACGGCGGCTCGCTGCTCTACCCGTTTGGCCAGGTCCGCCTGCCGAACAACACGACCATCGTTCGCCAGGGCGTGGGCATCAAGGTGCCGGTGGGAACACCGGTGCGAGTCATCGAAGCCGGCACCGTGCGAATCGCGCAGAATCTCGGCACATGGGGACCGTCGGTGATCGTGGATCACGGCGGCGGGTTCTACACGACCTACATGTACCTCTCCCGCATCGACGTGAAAGCCGAGCAGGTCCTGGCCAAGGGAGCGCCGATTGGCCTCTCCGGCGGTGCGACCTCGGATGAAGGGCCGCACATCGAATTCCAGATTCGCGAAGGGGACATGAAGCTTGACCCCGTGAACTGGCTCAAGAACCGCCGGTAGATCTAGCAGGGCAACTCCTGACCCACCTGTAGCGGACCGCCGTCCCACGCATTGCCGTAATTCGATACTTCTCGCAAAGAAATGATTTCGTCCAAGTGACGGACCGTGGCCAGTATGTACCAGACTGGAGCCGGCTTGGGGGTTGGCATCCCGCGCATGCGAGCCCGTGTCCGTCCTTGGTGTAATTGGAAAGCATCCCAAGCCGCTAACTTGGAGGTCCGGGTTCGAGTCCCGGAGGGCGGGCACCCAGTCAGATAACGTTGACAAATCTTCTCGCCGAGCCAATTGTTCAATTGGTTAGCGGCTTGGCGGGGCAACGATGCCTCGAGACAGTTCAGGGCCCCGAGTTCGTCTCGGGGCCCTTTGTTTTTTTGGTAGTCCCGGGCCCTTGACAATTCATACGTTTGTATCAATTAATACGCCCGTATGAAATCACATCGATCGAACGAT
>CAMDCH010000075.1:0-10554 GCA_945889655.1 bacterium HR33 | reverse complement strand
GCCCGTCGCTATCAGCTCGCAGAACTTCCTGATCGCCAGGTCCGGCCGCTGCCGCGGTCCATACACACTGAAAAACCTGAGGCACATCAGGCTGCCGCCATCTGCCGCCTGTTGTTTCCTGAAGAGCTGTTCGGCAGCCAGCTTGCTGGCGGCGTAAGGCGAAATCGGTGCCGGCGTCGCGGACTCCACGAAAGGGAGGGCCGTCGTGTCGCCATACACCGAAGACGATGACCCGAAGACGATCCGCCGAACCCCTCGCTGGCGCGCCAGATCCAGCACCACCTGCGTACCTCCCGCGTTGGTGCGCGCGTACCCTTCAGGGTCCCTGAAGGAGCTGCGGATGCCGGGCTTGGCGGCGAGGTGAATGACCGAATCAAACTCGTGCCTGGCGAGCGCCGCCGAAAGCGCAACGGAGTCGGTGATGTCGGCTTCGACGAGGGAGAAGCGTGCGTTGGTGCAGGCTCCCGCGAGATTCCGGCGCTTGTCGGCAGGAGCGTAGTACGGGTCGAAGTTGTCTACGCCAATGACCTCATCACTACGCTCCAGCAAACGGTCGACCAGATGCGATCCGATGAATCCCGCGGCACCCGTTACGAGGATTCTCACAGGGGGTGCGGGGTGCGGGGTGCGGAAGCCTGCCCCGAGCCGCTGTCCCGAGCAAAGCGAGGGAGCAGTGAGGGGTGTGAGGGTTTGCCCAATTTCACCATCGCTCGTCGCGCCACCTCTTCACCGAACGGGAGGCTGCATGTAAGCCCTGGCGATACGGCGTTCAGCACGTGAACGGCGCGCTCTGTTTCCCGCACGACGATGTCTTCGACGAGCTTGCCGTCCCGGGAAACAAGCTGGGCACGATTGCCGGCGTAGGAACGGACGATGTCGGATCGCTTGAGGGCGGGTACCAGGAGCTGCGCTTCTTTCCAGATGTATCGCCGCGCAAGACTCTTCCTGACTTCGCTTAGGGTGAGATCAATGAAGCGCCGGTCCCGGAACAGCCGCCGGAATCCGGGCCACGTCAGCGAGTCCCAGAGATCGCGCACGTTGACACCGAAGAACGAGTACGCTTCCCGGCCGAACGCCAGCATGGCACCGGGGCCGACGATGACCCGGCCGTCGGCGCGGTGCGAGAGATGTACGCCCAACCACGGAAAGGCGAGATCGGGCGCCGCGTAGACGTGGCTGCGGATGAGCGGGCGCGCCGATTCCACCAGCTCGGCGTAGTACCCCCGAAACGGAATCACCCGCATGTCGTCGGCGACGCCGGTGGCAAGCCGGTCGGCCTGGAGCCCGGCGCAGTTCACCAATGCGCCGGCCGCCATCCTTCCGTCCGAAGTCGTCAGACTGACTTCAGGGGCCGTTTCAGTGTAGTCCCTGGCCCGGATGCCGTACCGCACGCTGACTCCCAATTCAGCGGCTTCGGCCAGCAGCGTTTGCACGTACGCCGTACTGTCGAACGACGCTCCCTCGGGTGCGTGGAGGGCGGCGATCCCGCTGGCATGGGGCTCAACCGTTTTCAGCCCGGCCTCATCGAGCATATCCGCCCTGACGCCGTTGGCGTCCGCGCGGGTCTTCAGTTCCGCGAGCACCCCCCGCTCGGCATCCGTCCGGGCCACGACGAGAATCCCGCCCTGGAACATCGGGATGCCCTTGTCGACGCAGTATTGCCGCAGCCACCGGCTGCCTTCGACACAGTACTTCGCCTTGAGGCTGCCCAGGCTTGAGGTTATATCCCGAGTGGATGACGCCGGAGTTGCGTCCGCTCTGGTGCTGCGCGGGTCCGTCTTCTTTTTCGAGGATGGTCACTGCGACGCCCTGTTGAGCCAGGTGCAGGGCGGTGCTGGCGCCAATGGCCCCTGCGCCGACTACGATGACATCAGTTGTCATCGCCTGCGGATCACGACAAGTGACCCTTGGCTTTCAGGTAGGCACGGAGCGCATCATCCCACGGCCTGAGGGACCGTCCGAGCAGGTCGGTCAACCGCGCGGTGGCCAGGGCGCTGTTGGCTGGCCGGCGAACCAGGGTCGGCCACGTGCTCGAGGGGACCGCCTCCACTTCGACCTTGAGTCCGGCGGCGCGAACCGCGGCCGAGGCCAGCGCGTGCCACGTACAGGCACGCGGATTGGTCACGTGCACGATGCCCGAGATCCCGTTTTTCACCAGCTCGAGGATGGCGCTGGCGGCATCGGGCGTGTACGTGGGTGTCATCCATTGGTCATCAGCCACCGTCAGCACCCCGCCGTTCCGGGCCTTTTTCAGGATGGACTCGATGAAATTTCCGCCCTTGCCGCGCGCCCCGGCGATGCCAAACAGGCTCGACACCCGGACGACCAGGTTTGTGTCACCGGCCTGGATGGTGGCGTGCTCGCCCGCCAGCTTTGACGTTCCGTACACGTTCAGCGGGACAGGACGATCCGTTTCCAGGTACGCCGTTTCGCTGTCCGGGCGTCCATCCGCCGGGGCGGGTTTCGATCCGTCGAAGACATAGTCCGTGCTGATGTAGACGCATCGTGCACCCAGGGCCGCGGCGGCCCGCGCGACGTTGACGGCCCCGACGGCGTTCACCTGGAACGCGATTGCCGGCTCATCTTCTGCCCCTTCAACGTTGGTGAAGGCGGCGCTGTTGATCACCACCGCGGGTCTCACCGCTTCGAGTGCCCGCGCGACACCCTCGGCGTCGGTGATATCGGCGTCCCGGTGCGTCAGCGGGACGACACTCACCCCTGCGTATTCTGCCGCGAGCCGAATGTCGGACCCCAGCTGACCATCTGCGCCAAGCAGGGCGATAGTCACGGCGTGGGGGCCAGGTAGAGGGAGTTGGCTGCGCGGTAGGCCTCCGACAGCACCCGCTCCCACCAGGAGCGATGCTCCACGTACCAGCGCACCGTTTCCGCTAAGCCCTCGTCGAACGCATGCCGGGGTTTCCACCCCAGCTCGTCCTGGATGTACGTGTTGTCAATGGCATAACGGCGGTCGTGGCCCAGGCGATCGGTGACGTACTCGATCAGCGACTCGGGCTTGCCGAGCGCGCTGAGGATCTTTTTCACGACCGCAAGGTTCGCTCGCTCAGATTTTCCGCCGATGTTGTAGACCCGGCCCGGCGTCCCCCGCGTGAGGACTGTCCAGAGTGCTTCGGCATGATCTTCCACGTGAATCCAGTCCCGCACCTGCTGGCCATCGCCGTAGAGGGGCAAGGCCTCGTCCCGCAACGCCCGGGTGATCATGAGCGGTATCAGCTTCTCGGGGAATTGGTACGGCCCGTAGTTGTTGGAGCAGCGCGTGATAATGGCCGGGAGGCCGAAGGTCTCGGGGTATGCCCGGACGATGAGATCCGACGCGGCCTTGCTCGCGGCATACGGGCTGTTCGGCGCGAGCGGCGTCGTTTCGGTGAAGGGCGGGTCGTCCGGAGCGAGGGTACCGTAGACCTCGTCAGTGCTCACGTGAATGAATCGAAAATCCCGCGGCCAGCGCAGCAGGTCCGCGCGGCACGCCTCGAGCATCGCCAGCGTCCCGGTGACGTTGGTTTCCACGAAGGCCATGGGCCCCATGATCGAGCGGTCCACGTGGGATTCGGCCGCGAAGTGCACGACCGCATCCGCCGGCCCTTCCGCCTCACCGGCGAGCAGCGACGCGACCAGCGCGAAATCGCGGATGTCGCCGTGGACGAACCGGTAGCGCCCATCGCCGTCGGGCCCATGCTGCGCCGCCACGTCCGCCAGGCTCTCGAGATTCCCCGCATATGTGAGGAGATCGAGATTGACGATGTGGACCTGCGGATGCCGCTCGAGTACCCAGCGCACGAAGTTGGAGCCGATGAACCCGGCGCCCCCCGTCACGAGCAGTCGCTGCGTGGCACTCATGAGGCGGACCATGTGAAGTTGTTTTCCGCGTCCTTGAAGCGGGGCGCCGCCGCGTCCTTGGGAGAGAGCGCCGGTGTGCTGACCGGCCAGCGGATATTCAGGTCGGAATCATCCCAGCGGATCGAGCGCTCATGCCCCGGGCTGTATTCCGCGGTGCTTTTGTAGAGCACTTCTGCCTGGTCGGTGAGCGTGCAGTAGGCGTGCGCAAACCCCTCTGGCACCCACAGGATGTCGTGATTGTCCGCCGAAAGATCGGCGCCGGCCCACTTTCCGAAGGTCGGAGACCCGCGACGGATGTCCACCGCCACGTCGAAGATGGCGCCCACAGTGCAGCGGACCAGTTTGCCCTGCGCTTGAGGATGGAGCTGGTAGTGCAGCCCGCGGATCGCGCCGCGAACCGTGGAGCGGGAGTGGTTGTCCTGCCGGAAGTCGCCCTGGATGCCCAGGCGCTCGAAATCGCCGCGCTTGAATGTCTCCTGGAACCATCCCCGTTCATCGGCGAAGACGCGCGGGCGAATCACGATGACGTCGGGGACGTCCTGATGGGCGTGAAATTCAAAAGGCATGGAGCCTAGAGTTCAACCTCTGAATCGTCTCCGAGACTCAGCTTGAGCGCCCCGCGCGAGCCGTTGCTGCGCACGGTCACGTTGCGGCCGAGCAGGCTGTCTTCGACCCGGTCCACCCCTTCGATGCGGCACCCGTCCAGCAGCACGGTGTGCTGTACCGTCGAGCGGATGATCTGGGCGCCGTCACCGATGCTGGTAAACGACCCGATGAAGCTGTCGCGGATAGTGCATCCCTTGCCGATAACGACGGGACCCCGCACCCGGCTGCCGCTGATCGTGCTTCCTTCCCCAAGTTGCACCCGGCCGGTGACCTCGCTGGCGGCATCGACCTTGCCTTTGAGCTCCCGCGTGCACCAGGCGTCGAGCACGGTCGTGTTCGCCTCCAGCAGGTCGTCCTTCTTGCCGGTATCGAGCCACCAGTCCTCCACGATACTCGAGTCCACCGGCTGTCCCGTGTTCAGCAGGTCCTGGATGGCGTCGGTAATCTCCAGTTCGCCGCGGGCCGACGGACGGATCCGCGCGACCGCGTCATGGATTGCGGGGCGAAAGAAATACACTCCGACCAGTGCCAGGTTGGACGCCGGGTTCCGGGGCTTCTCCACCAGCTTGACCACCCTGCCGGACTCGTCGACCGACGCGATGCCGAAGGAGCTCGGATTGTCCACCGGCTTGAGGAGTATCTGCGCGGAAGCCTTGGAGCCGAGGAACCGGGTCGCAAACTCGGAAATCCGCGTGCCGATCAGGTTGTCGCCCAGGTACATCACGAACGGTTCGTTTCCGAGGAACGGCCGTGCGATCTTCACCGCGTGCGCGAGCCCGCCCGGGTGATCCTGTTCTATCCAGGTGACGTCGACGCCGAGGGCCTTCCCGTCTCCCACCGCCGCGCGGATCGCAGGGCCGGTTTCAGGCGCGATCACGATCCCAACATCCGTAACTCCCGCGTGCGCGAGGTTTTCGAGGACGAAAAAGAGAATCGGCTTGTTCGCGACGGGCACGAGCTGCTTGGCCGCCGTGTGCGTGATGGGTCGGAGCCGCGTACCCCGGCCGCCCGCGAGCACGAGTCCTTTCACGCGCAGCTTGCTCCGGCGAGCGGACCGGCTAGACTCCGCTCCCCATGACCGTAGCTCTCGTGACCGGCGGCGCCGGCTTCATTGGCTCGCACGTGGCCCGTGCCCTTCTTGACGGCGGGTCCGAAGTCGTCGTGCTCGATGACCTCTCCGGCGGTTATCGGGACAACGTACCCCGTGGCGCCGTCATGATCGAGGGAAGCGTGTGCGACGCCGCCCTGGTGGCGCGAATCTTTGCCGAACACCGCGTCCGCGAGGTGTTTCACCTCGCCGCCTACGCGGCGGAGGGCCTCTCGCCCTTCATCCGCCGCTTCAACTACACCAACAACGTCATCGGCTCCGTAAACCTCATCAATGAGGCCGTCCGGCACGAGGTGGACTGCTTCGTGTTCACGTCGTCGATCGCCGTGTACGGGGCGGGGCAGCTGCCCCTCCGCGAAGGGCTGGCGCCGCGTCCCGAAGACCCGTATGGCATCGCCAAATACGCCGTGGAGCTGGATCTTGCCGCGGCGCACGAGCAGTTTGGCCTGGACTCCGTGATCTTCCGGCCGCACAACGTCTACGGGGAGCACCAGAACACCGGCGACCGGTACCGCAACGTGGTCGGCATCTTCATGGCGCGTGCGTTGCAGGGCGGGCGCTTCCCCGTGTTCGGCGACGGCAGCCAGACCCGCGCGTTCACGTACGTGGCCGACGTTGCCCCGGCGATTGCGCGGGCGACGCGGGTGCCCGGCGCGCGGAACCAGGTGTTCAACATTGGCACCGACCAGGTGCACTCGGTGCGGGATCTCGCGCTGAAGGTCGCGCAGGTCATGGGCGTCGCGCCGGACCTCGAGATGCTGCCCGCGCGCAAGGAAGTGCAGCACGCGTTCAGTGATCATGCGAGGATGCGTGCCGTCTTCGGCACTGACAACGACACGCCGCTGGCCGAAGGCCTGGCGCGCATGGCGGAATGGGTGCGGCGGGTCGGCGTACGCAGCGGCAGGCCCTTCCGGGACATCGAGATCACGCGGGGCCTGCCACCCAGCTGGCTCAATTCCCTCTAGTGAGCGCGACGACGATGACCGTGGTCGCGGCCGTCGCGAGTGCGCCGACCAGACCCAGGATCGAGGGCAGCACCAGCAGGAGCTGACTGGGCGCCGGGGCATCGCGCACGGGCACGGTGACCACGGCGCCCGGCCCGGGGTCCCCCTTCTTCTGGATAATGCCGTTCGGTTGCTGAACGAACGTCCCCTTCTTGTCCGCCAGCCGGGCGTAACCACCCGCCGCGTTCACGTAGTACTCGATCCCCTGGCCAGGCACGTACGTGACTGAGGTCGGCGCGTTCACCCCGCCCTGTACCATCACCACCGGGATGAACTCCGGGATGGAGATGGAATCCCCATCCGCCAGCACCAGGTTGTCCCGGTGACCGGGATCCCGCAGGACGCGGTCGAGGTCCACGCCGATGCGCGAGACACCGCCGGACGGACCCTGGATCGCGCCGAGACCCGGGGTTTGGTCCGGGGTCTGAAGGCCGGCGGCGGAGGCCACGTAGCCCCGGCGGTAGAACCGGATACCAGTGGCATAGCTGCGCGGGGAGAGCCCGCCCGCCCGGCGAATCAGGTCCGACAGCTTCTCGGTCTTGGACAGCAGGGTGTACTTGCCCGGGAAGGCGACCTCGCCCGTGAGATATACGGTGCGCTGGCCTTCAAGGCCGGGCTGACGGCGGATGTACACGTGGTCGTACGGCTCGAGGGATACGATCGGCGCCGTGCTGGCACCGACGGGACGGCGCATGTACCCCGTCGCATCGCCGACGTATGACGAGTCGAGCGGGACCTTGTGCGTGACCGCCACCGAGTCGCTGGTGCCGCCCATCCGCGCCCGGGAAACCTCGGCCTGGGCCAGATACGCGTCTTCCGTCGTGCCGCCCGCGAGCAGCACGGCGTCCCGGAGCGTTATCGAATCCGAGAAGGCCACATACCCCGGCTTGCGAACGGCACCAAACACGCCGATGTAGCGCTCGGGCCGGAAGTCGGTGCGGGGATAGATGGTGACCTGGTCGAGCTCGGAGAGCACGGGATTCGCGTCGGGCAGGAGGCTGTCGAGCGGAACGCCGTACATGCGTCGAGTCGAATCAGGGAGTGACCGCACGATCTGGGCGCGCCCGGCGTAGGTCTCGGGTCGCAGTCCGCCGCTCACCCGGATCAGGTCCCATAGCCGCATCCCGTCCTCGAGCCGGTACGTGGCAGGCTGCCAGACGCTGCCCGCGATGTTCACCGCACGGGTCCGGCCACTCCGGATCGCGAAGACCGTGACGCTGTCGTCGGGGAAGAGCGGAATGAGCGGCGCCGACACCGCGAGGGCGGACCCGATATTGACGGTGAGCACTGTGCGCTCCCGGCCGGGAGTCGTGCGCTGTGCCACCGGAAGCGTGCGGGCAATGGTCACGTTGAAGGCGGCGGCCTGGGGCGTCAGGCCACCGGCGATGCCGATCAGCTCGCGCAGGCCTTCGCTGGCCTTCAGCTCGTACGCCGCGGGGCGCACCACTTCACCCGCGATCCTGACCTGCGTGCCGCGGGGCGGGACGTAGACGGCATCGCCGCCGTCAAGACGGATTTCCGACGGGATTACGCCGGTGAGGAGGTAACTGTAGAGATCGACGGAGCCGAGCGTATCCGCCCCGCGCAGGATTCGGACCGAGCGGAAGGTCCCCCGTTCGGTGGGGCCGCCGGCTTCGTAGAGCGCGCTGAGCACGCTGCCGTTGGCGCCGACCTGGTAGGCGCCGGGTCGCGCGACTTCTCCGAGGACGCGCACGCTGACCGCCCGGATACGGGTCACCTCGATGCTGAAGCGCGTGCGGGCGTCGGGTCGTCGTGAGATTCCTGAATAGACGCGCCCCAGGCGCGTATACAGGAGGTCGCGCACCTGGCCGAGGCTCAGATTGCTGACGAACACCTGCCCGATGTCGGGGATGAAGATCGCGCCCTCGCGAGACACCTCGATCGGGTAGGCAACTTCGATTTCACCCGTGATGAAGAGGGCGATCACGTCGCCGGGACCGAGACGATAGGTCTCCCCAGCCGGTCCGGACGAGAGCGCGACGAACTGGCTGGTGGGCCGGCGGAAGGACTCCAGCCCGAACACCTTGAGCTTGCCGCTCACGCGGTCCATGAGCTCGGCGCGAATGATCGAATCGATCCGGAGGGAATCCCGAAAGTAACGGACACTCGTGCTGTCAACGCCCAGGAGAGTCGAGTCCTGCCGCATAGACGATCCGAGCCCGATGGCGTTCATGGCCTGCAAGGTCTGGGCAGTCGGAATGAGGTTGGGTACCGAATCGTTCATGAGGTATTGGTCGAGCGTACGGGTGGGCAGTCCCGCCGCTGTCAGCCGCGCACGGACCTCGTCGGGGGACATGCCGGAAGCCTGGAGCTGGGCCTGCACCTGAGCCGCCGCCTGCGGATTCTGCTGAAGCAGCGCCGCCGCCTGTTCGGGAGTCATGCCCGCGGGGAGCTGCTGGGCAAGGACCGGTCGAGCAACGATGGCTAAGGCCAGTATCAGGGCGGCGATGGGCTTCATAGTTCCGTAATGTACTTTGTGATACAAAGTCGTCAACGTCCTGAGAGGCGGGGGTAGCAACTTCGCCAGTTAACTATCGGTCGGTCAAGGGGATACGAGAAAGAGGGGAAGGGGCAAGGGGGAAGAGGGAAGGGTCTTACTTCTCATCTTTGCCCCGTTCCAAGCCATGGAGCACTCGTGCGATCCCGCGAGCGAACGCCCGCGACGAGAAATGCTCTTCTGCGCGGCTCCGGCCGGCGCGGCCGGTTTCCCGCCGTTCCTCCACCGATCTTGACAGCGCATTGCGCAACGCGGAAGCCAGCGACGCCACGTCACGCGGCTTCACCAGCCATCCACCGGTGCCGGCCCGGTACTCGCCGGCCGGCGCAGTCGGATCCGCGCCGAGGATCTCCACCGGGCCGCCTTCGTCCGCCGCCAGGACCGGCACGCCACACGCCATCGCCTCGAGAATCACCCTTCCGAATGGTTCCGGGCGGAGCGAGTAGTGGACGGTGAGGTCGAACTCCGGGTACGCCGCTTCCACGCGCGACTGGAACGGGACGATGTGAATGCGCCGGATGCCATTCACGGTGAACCGGGCGCTGCTGTCGCTCAGCTGGCGGCCGTACTCACGCTCGGCGGTGGTGTCATAGATGCTCCCGCCCACGAACACGAGGTGCGCGTCGGGAAACTCCGACGCGATACAGCGGAACGCTTCGAGCACCAGCTCCTGGCCCTTCCACTGCGCGAAGACCGCCGGCATGCCGATCAGCCTGGCACTCGTGGGAAGGCCGAGCGACTGGCGGATCCACCCGGTGGGCGGCGCAGGCTTGAACCGGTCGAGCTCCACGCCATTCGGGACAACAGCGGGAAGGGGGAAGCGGGAAGGGGGAAGCGGACTGGATTCGGCTTTGCGCTTCCCGCTTCCCGCTTCCCGCTTCCCCTCCCACGCGTGCGCGACCGCCTGCGAGTTGGCAATGAGTGCATGGGGTACGCGTCGTGCCAGCCATTTCCACATCTCGCCGGTCCTTTGTGGCGGAAATTCGTGCAGGTGCCAGGCCACTTTCTTCCGCAGGGGGAAGGTGGTGACGAGATGCGCCTTGAAAGCGACCGAGTAGAGGACGTCGGCGTCGCGCGCGTAGGCATGCGACCGCAGCGCACGGCCCCAGAGTGGAAGGGCAAGCGCGGCGGGGATCGACGAGAGCAGCCGGCCGGGTTGCTGCGAACCGCTGAGTACGGCGGCGGGAGCGGAGACGACGTCTGCCGGCACGCCGAGCTGGTTCAGGATGTCGATGAGGGGTCCGCCCCGCGGGGTGAGCACGCGCAGGGCGATGTCATGCTCGAAGGCGCGGGCTGCGAAGTCGAGCAGCACGCGCTCGGTGCCGCCGAGCTGGGCGGAGGCGGCGAGAGCCGTGACGCGAAGGAGGGTCATCGAAAAAGACGGGGAAGCGGGAAGGGGGAAGCGGGAAGCGTACTTCCCAAGCCCCATAGCGTCCGTAGGAGGTTAGTGCGCTTCCCGCTTC
>CAMDCH010000074.1:0-10586 GCA_945889655.1 bacterium HR33 | reverse complement strand
TACGACTCCTCCCGCCGGCACGGATACGACTGCGCCGACCGTTACCACCACCAGCCCGGTCAACGCCGCGACCGGCACGCCGCGGAATGTGTCAGTGACCGCCGTGTTTAACGAGGCAATGACCGCCAGTACGGTCACGGCGGCGACATTCGAGCTGAAGAACGGTGCGACCCCTGTGGCTGGTGTTGTGACGTACACCGGAACGACCGCCACGCTGGTTCCGTCGGCGGCGCTCGCCCCTAACACCACCTTCACCGCGACCATTTCAACCGGGGCGAAGGATGTGGCGGGGAACGCGCTGGCCACTGCGAGCACGTGGACGTTCACCACCGTGGCGACCTCGGCGACGGGTCCCGCGATCGTGAACCTCGGCACAGCCATCAACTATGTCATCCTCGCCAAGTCGGCGGTTTCCACCACCGGCGCCACCGCGGTGGTCGGCGACATCGGCCTGAGCCCGGCCGCGGCGACCTTCATCACCGGCTACGCGCTCTCGTCTCCGCCGACGACCTTTACCACGTCAGCGATCGTGACCGGCCAGGTAAAGGCCTCTGACTACAATGCGCCCACCCCGGCGAACCTGACCACGGCGGTGCTGGACATGCAGACCGCCTACACGAACGCGGCCGGCCGCACGCTGCCGGACTTCACCGAGCTGGGCGCGGGCAACATCCAGGGACTGACGCTGGTCCCCGGCCTCTACAAGTGGGGAACGGGTGTCTCGATCCCCAGCGCCGTTACGCTGACCGGCGGTGTGAATGACGTCTGGATTTTCCAGATCGCGCAGGACCTGACGGTGGGCAACGGCGCGATCGTGACACTGAGTGGTGGGGCGCAGGCGAGGAACATCTTCTGGCAGGTCGCCGGCCAGGCCACCCTCGGCACCACGGCGAACTTCAAGGGCATCATTCTCTCGCAGACTTTGATCTCCCTGAACACCGGTGCTGTGATGACGGGCCGGGCGCTGGCGCAGACCGCGGTGACTTTGAACGCGACCGCGATCACGCAGCCGTAGTCAGTCGCACGCAGCAAGAAGGGGCGGGAGGGTCTGTGACCCTTCCGCCCCTTTGTCGTGCCCACCCGTGGCTTCACGCGTCGGCGTCGAGCACCTCGCGCACTTTGCGGGTCAGCGAGTCGAACGTGAGCGGCTTCTGGAGGAAGGCGATGTCGGATTGCAGCACGCCGTGACGGACGGCGCTGTCGTCCGTGTAGCCGGTCATGAACAGGACCCGTGCGTTGGGAAGTAGATCGGCAACCCGGCGGGCCAGCTCGGGCCCGCTCATCTGGGGCATCACCACGTCGGTCAGGAGCAGCTGGATCGGCTCGGGGCGGCTCTGGCAGTACAGCAGCGCCTCGGCCGGGCTGCGCATCTCGATGACGCGGTAGCCCTGACGCTGGAGAATTGTCCGCGCCACCGCGCGCACCTGGTCCTCATCCTCCACCAGCAGAATGGTCTCGGTCCCGCGAGTAGCCACCGCCGGCGGCTTGGCTCGCGTCGTGTCGGCTTCCGCCTCGACTTGCGGCAGGTAGATGCTGAACGTGGTCCCTTTCCCGACTTCGCTGCGCACGCGGATGACCCCGTGACTCTGCTGGACGATGCCGAACACGGTGGACAGGCCCAACCCCGTCCCCTCTCCCACGGCCTTGGTCGTGAAGAAGGGCTCGAAGATGCGCGCCTGCGTCGCCTGGTCCATCCCGGTGCCGGTGTCGCTGACGCACAGCACCACGTGACGGCCCGGCCGTCCGCCGGCCTGCTTCAGCCCGACGAAGTTCTCGTCCAGCATCTCGGTTTGCGTCTCGATGGTCAGCCTCCCCCCGGTCGGCATCACGTCGCGGGCGTTGACCACGAGATTCATGATCACCTGCTCGATACTTCCTGGGTCCGCGCGAATTCTGCCGCGCTGCTCATCGTGCAGCAGGGTGAGCTCGACATCCTCGCCGATCACCCGGCGGAGCATGCCCTCCATGCTCGTAGTGAGCGCTGCCAGCTCAAGCACTTTGGGTGCCAGCACCTGCTGGCGGCTGAACATCAGCAGCTGGGTCGTGAGGGCTGCCGCCCGCTTGCCCGCCTTGCAGATCTCCTCGGCATCCGCGCGTGCGGGGTCCAGGGGCTTCAGGTCCTGGAGAAGGAACTCGCCGCACGTGAGAATCACCGAGAGGATGTTGTTGAAGTCGTGCGCAATGCCCCCGGCCAGGCGGCCGACCGCTTCCATCTTCTGGGACTGCTGGTAAAGGCCTGCGAGGCTATGGCGTTCGGTGATGTCCTGGGAGATCCCGCTCCCGCGCAGCGGCGTACCGTCGGGGCCGAGCTGGATCCGGCCTGCGCCGCTCAGCCAGCGGACCGTTCCATCGGCCCAGACGCAACGGTGCTCAAAGCTGAAATCCGCGCCGGACTTCGCCGCACTGTCGATGATGCCAAGTATCGAAGCCCGGTCGTCGGGGTGGATACACTCGGCGAATTCCGCGAATGTGCCCCCGAACGTTCCCGGCTTCAGGCCGTACTGGGCTTCAAGAATCGCGGACCACCGGACCGCGCCGGTTGTGTAGTCCACGTCCCAGATCCCGATGCCCGAGGCTTCCAGCGCAAACCGCATGCGCTCCTCCGCGGCCTGCAATGCCTCGACGGCCTGGTCGCGGTCGGTGATGTCGGTACCGGAGCTGAGCGTACCGAGGACCTGTCCCTGCTCATCCCGCTGCAGCATGATCCGCCACTCGATGATCCGCTCTTTTCCGGACTTGGTCACGATGCGGCTGTGGACGACGCTCGAGTCAGGTCCGGAGAGGACGCCTCGGAGCCTGGTCATGGCATCCTGCCGCATCGCGGCGGGGACGCACGTCTCGATGAAGTTGCGGCCCAGTAGTTCTTCCTCGGTCCACCCGAGCACAAGGCAGGCGTGGCGATTCACCAGGGTGATCCGCCCTTCCAGGTCCAGCGCGAGGAGGATGACCTGGGCGGTGTCCAGGTATCGTTGCGCCCGGTCGCGCTCGGTGTGGTAGCGCTGCTCGCTTTCCCGAAGGGCCCCCTGCGCCTTCGCGAGCAGGACCGGCGTCCGGCTCGTGGAATCCACCACCGCATCTATCTGGCCGGAGAGCAGGGCCTCGATGGTCGCCTCGGCCTCGGCGAGCCGCCGGGTGAGGTCGCGCGTGCGCTGCGCCGTGGCCGGGCTCAAGGCCGGCCGAGCGCCAGGAGGACCTGGCTGGTATCGCTGAGGTTGCCGATCATCTTCAGGGCCGGGAGCGGCGACAGCTTGAGGAGGGTCGGGGTCACGATGATGCCGTCTTCGAGCGCCCGCTGGGGATGCTTGAGGAAGTCGACGATTTCCAGCTCGTGTCCCGAGGGGAAGTGCTCGTCGCAGATCGCCCGGGTATTGGCGATCGCGCGCAGCGAGTTGGGCGCGTCCCCCGCGACATACAGCCGCAACCGCAGCCTGCCTCTGGGCGACGGCACGCCAGCCATCTCAGGCGCCCCCGTGTCCGTTCGTTAGCGGACGGGCGTCTTTCCCGTTCTTTGCGACGCCTCGCGTGGAGCCGCGGACCTCCTCGTCGGCATGGCGCATCTTGCGCAGCACCGCCCGGTCGGTCCGAACCAGCGTGGACGCCGAGCCGGTGGCATCGGCCAGGACCGCGATCTCGGCACTCCGGGCTTCCATTTCGGTCTTGACCACCAGCAGCCGGGCGGCGGCTTCTGCCTGGGAAAGCTGGAGCTGGAGCCGCTTGAGCTCCGCGGCCACCTGGGTGCGCTTGGCTCCCGCATGCTCCTCCTGTTCCCATTCCCAGCGCGCGACGCCCATGAGCACCTTGCCCTGGGCGACAAAGACATCGGTGAGGGAGACGCCCTCATTGGACAGCGTCAGCTCGCGCACCTGGTTCGAGTGCCCGGTGCCGCGCGACTTGACGATCGTGAGGGCGCGGTTCCGCTCGCCATCCTGCACCACGTACGAGACGTGGATCCAGGTGTCGGCGATGGTCGAGATGCCGGTCGCCGTCGCCTCGTCGGTGCTGAGCCCGTCCATAAGCGAGGTGTTCACGACCGTGATCCCCTCGCCCTTGAGGAAGTCCAGGAACTGCTGGGCGGCATCGGCCGACGCGATATGCGCGAGCTTGGTGGACAGGGCCGAGAGCGGGTCGATCACCAGGCATCGGGGATTGTGTTCCCGTACCTTGGCCCGCAGGGCGCCGAACTGGTCCACAACGTTGGGTCCCCGGGTGCGGGTGGAGTACATCTTGAGCAGGCCGGACTTGAGGTGAGGAGCGAGCTTGATGCCCACCGACTTGAGATTGCGGACGATCTGCGCCGCGCCTTCGTCGAAGCTCACGTACAAGGTGCGGTCTCCGCGCTTGCAGGCGGCGACGGCGAAGAGTCCGCACAGCGTGGACTTGGCCGTCCCCGGGGCGCCGGAAATGAGCACGTTGCTGCCGCGGTAGTACCCGCCATGCAGCATGTTGTCGAGGCGGGGGAGCCCCGAGGAGATCCGTTCGTCGGTGACCTTGTACTCCAGCTCGGTTGGCCCACGGTTGGTGAGCTGCATGCCGTGCGCGGTCAGCGTGATGGGAAACTCATCGGCGGAAAAGCCCGAGCCGCGGTACTTCATGACGCGCAGGTTGCGGAACGCGGAGCCGTCCTGCACCTGGTGCCGGAGGATGACCACGCAATCGACCATGAACTGGAGGAAGCTGTAGCGCCGGTCGGTTTCGACCCCGTTGCCGACCTTCTGCGTGATGACTCCGGTCATCCCCGTCTGGGACAGCCAGTCGCGGATGCGATACATCTCCCGACGCTCCACCACCGGGTCGTCGAGCAGGCCCAGCAGCACATCGAGCCCGTCGAATACGACGCGGGTAGCATGGAGCTCGTCCGCCTTGACCTTGAGCAGGCTCAGCATGCCGGTCAGATCGAACTCCCCGGCCTTCACGACGTCAGGCGAAAGGCGCGCATCCAGGAAGAAGAGCTTCTTCCTGGCGAGTGCTGGAAGATCCCAGCCGAACGTGGCGGCGTTGGCCACGATCTGGAACGTGCTCTCCTCGAAGGCCACGAAGATGCCCGCTTCCTTCGTCTCTCGCGCCGCGTTGACCAGGGCCTGGAGCGCAAAGACCGTCTTGCCGCAGCCCGGTCCACCCATCACCAGAGTGGTACGGCCGCGAGGCAGCCCGCCGTCGGTGATCTCGTCGAATCCCTGGATGCCGGTGGCCGTCTTCGTGACCACGGCGTATGGAGAGGTGAGCTTCATGTCAGTGTCCTTCGTTTTCCACGCCTGAGAAATGCGGGGCACGAAGAATGACGAACAACCGCAAGGACAACAATCGCTCAATGGGAGGAATTATCGTCACCCTATCGGCTGATGTTGCAGCGGTGCCTTGTTGCTTGTTCAGCCTACGTGCTGGTGCAGATAGCCAGATGAAGGATCGGTGTGCGGGGTTGGCGCTTCCTCAATATCCTACACGCGAATATCCTACACGGCTAAAGCCGCCCTTCACCGTACGCGAAGCGCCGTGAGCATGTCCACAAAGTGCTCCCGGTTCGCCTGGTAGGTCCCCTCGCGTCCGACATAGGCGACCGTGTTGAGGGGGCCGGGCGAGAAGGTCTGCGGCGGGCGGGGCGAGCAGGCAGGTGACGATGAGGCCGGCGATTCTCAGCATGTCCCCTGTCATCCCCGCCGACTACAGGCCGCGATCTCCGTCACTACGTCCGGCATACCTGACCGGTTGACCCACACCACTCCACCGAGCATCACCCGCCATTGACCAAAGTGTTTCACGGTTCTCACGGTGCGAACGCCGTCATCCGGCAAGGTGCGGGCAGGACCCTTCACCTCTACGACCACGTATGCCAGCGTGTCGTTTGATACGACATGACCGACTACGCGCCGCTCGAAGCGCATGTACGGCCACGTGGTCGGCTTGTTTCTCTCGATGACCTCGTGGCGATAACTCCGCACAAAGACCGATTCGGGTGCGGTTCGGGACAGGGAATCCAGCGAAGGTACCGCGAACACGCCCAAAATTGACGGAAGCGCCCTGTTCGCCCGTTCTTTGCGGCACTCGTTTACGCTCTTCATGTCTTTCTGAAAGAGAATCTCGTTGCCCAGTGACTTGATCCATTCGATCTCCCCGTCTCGGTACTCGGTCATTGACGCGGGGTGGATCAGCTCGAGAATTGTGTGAACATCCGCGGTGCTGTCGGCCTTGAGCACCGCGGCGACCACGGTCGAGGGGGTCGACGGCTGTGCGGATTCTGCGTGGTTGGCCGTCGCCAGCAGCAACGCGACGATCAAGCCCGCGGTCCTGCAGGTAGGCGTCATGCGGGTGTGTTAGCGGTCGATAGGGTTCGTATGCGCATCTCCCATCTAATATGCGCATCGGTACGTGTGGTGCGCGAAGCGGTTCGTGGGCTCAATGGTCGCCGGATCGATCGCGCGATCGGTTACGCGCTCGTGAGGGCAGGCGGGTCAGAGGCGCCGGACCTGGTGGTGTTCGCCGAGGCTTGGGATATGAATCTGCTCGGGGCGCATTCGCTGGAGGGTCTCAACCTGAAGGTCGACCCGGTCAGAAAGGAACTGGTTCCGGTCAGGGTACCACCCCCGTCGCCTTGGCGACAGATAGCCGAGAAGTCGCTTTAGCGACTATCATCTAGCGTGTATGCAGCCCATCAGAGCCAACGAACCCCTTCTCCCCTGCGTAATCACATAACATGACACCCACAGATCCGGCTCCGCCCAGCGACAGCGATGACACGCCCGCACCCCCGCGAGGTGTTCGGGCGAACCTCCTCACGCTCGGTTCGGCGGCCGTGCTCGCGGTGTATACGGCGGGCTACGTCCGCACCAAGGCGGCAGCCGAGCAGTTCGAGAACGCCGAGTCGAGGCGCCGGGTCCCCGTGCCGGACCCCGTTCTCCCTCACCAGGACGCTGTCGCGCTGGCCGCCGCGCCTGGACCCGTCGTTCATCCGGTGAGCGCTCCGAAGGCCAAGCCGGTGCAGCGCGAAACGGTCGCGAAGGACACCGCCGCTCTGCCCGCGGCCCCCGCCGAGTCAGTCGTTGCGGTCACCCCGACCATTCCGACTACTCCGACCATTCCGAACACTCCAGATACCGCCGTCGCAGCAACCGACTCGCTCCTCCGGCGCTTCAAGGATGGCCGCTACCGGGGGTGGGGATATTCGCAGCACGGAAACATCGAGGCGGAAATTGAGATCCAAGGCGGGCGCATCTTGACCGCCTCCATCACGACGTGCCTCATGGCATGGTCGTGCGACGCCTATATCCGCCACCTTCCGCCCCAGGTCGTGGCGCGTCAGAGCCCCGACGTCGACACCGTGTCCCGTGTGACCCAGAGCTCCGATGCCTTCTACTGGGCGGTCGTCAACGCGCTTAAGAAGGCCGAGTGAATCGCCTCCACGTACACAGCTTCGCGATGATGGGCACCGTGGTGACGCTGCGGGTCCGGGGCCACGATGCGAGTCGCATCCGGCGCGCGGTTGACTGGTTTCGCCAGGTCGAAGCGATCTGTTCCCGTTTCGAGCCCGGGAGCGAGGTGAGCCGCCTCGCCGCCCGCCCGGGCGTCGCGGTGCCGGCAAGCGACATCCTGTATCGCGCGGTCGAGTTCGCCCTGGCGGTGGCCGAGGAATCGGGAGGGGCGTTCGATCCCACCGTCGGCCGTCGCATGGAATCGCGCGGATTCAATCGCGAATACCGGTCTGGTCGCGTGATGCACACGCCCATCGACCCGGACACCCCCGTGAGCCATCGGGACGTGGTGCTCGACCCGGTGGCGCGAACGATCACCCTTCTACGCCCGCTCCTCCTCGACCTCGGCGCCGTCGCCAAGGGAATGGCGGTGGACCTCGCGGCGCGCGAGCTGGAACCGCTCGAGCATTTCACCATAGACGCGGGCGGTGATCTCTACCTCGGCGGCCGGAACGAGCACGACGCGCCCTGGACGGTCGGCATCCGCCACCCGCGGGAACCGGACGCCCTTATCGATCAGCTCTCCGTCTCCAATGCGGCCGTGTGCACGTCGGGCGACTACGACCGCCGTTCCCCCGATGGAGAATCCCACATCATGGATCCGCGCACCGGCGAATCGTCCACCGGGCTTGCCAGCGTGACGGTCGTGGCGCCGTCCGCGATGGTGGCCGACGCCTTGGCGACGGCCGCGTTCGTGCTGGGCCCGGAAGCAGGTCTCGCGTTTCTCGAGTCACAGGGCATAGACGGACTGCTGATCACGCCCGCGCTCGAGCAGCTGCGCACGCGGGCGCCCGCCGGAGTGATGCCTGGCCACTAGGTTTTTTCGCACGCCCAAGGGACAGCTCATCGTCGTCCTTGGCGTGCTCACGCTGCTGGCCCTCGTGTTCGCCGGTGCTGCACCCGCGATCCCGTCGCTCCTCGGCGCCATGGCAGCGGGGATGCTGGTGGATGCGCCGATTCTCCGGTACCGCAAGGGAAGGTGGGTCTTTCCCGACGGCGCGATGCTCACCGGCTGGATCGTCGCGATGGTGCTGAGCCCCTTCCAGCCGTGGTACGTGGCCGCCGTGATGTCGGCCGCCGGCGTGCTGAGCAAGTACATCTTTCGCTCGCACCGTGCCAACGTCTTCAACCCCGCGGCCCTGGCGCTGGTGCTCGCCTTCTTCGCGTTCCACTCGGCGCAGGACTGGTGGGGTTCGCTGTTTTCGCTGTCGTGGGTCGGGGTGGCCGTGCTGGTCGTCACGGGAGGTTACATCACCGACCGGTGCAACAAGCTGCCGGTGGTCGTCTCTTTCCTGCTCACCTGGTTCGTACTCGTCACGGTCTCAGCCTTTGCCAGTGATCCCGCGAGCGTGGCCAGGCTGTACCGGGCGCCCGATCTCCACGCCGCGCTCTACTTCGCGTTCTTCATGGTGAACGATCCACCCACGTCTCCTCCCAGGCACGCCGCTCAACTGGTCTATGGGGTGATCGTGGGCGTGGTTGCGTGGGCCGTGTTCGAGCTGGGAGGCGCGGCCTGGTATCTGCTCGGAGGATTGCTGGCGGCCAACGTATGGGAGGCGTGGCGGCGGCGGCCGAAACGCACGGTCACCCGGCGCGAGGTGCTTCCAGCGGACTAGTGCACGGCCGGCATCGCCGGCGCGGGTTCCTTCCGCACCGCCTCAACCTCCCGCACCGTAGCCGTCTTCCCCGCGTTCCCCCACTGCGACGACACGTAGGTGAAGATGTTCACGATCTCTTCGTCGTCGAGGCGGAGCGCCGGCATCACACCGTTGAACTTGACATTGTTCACCACGATCTCGCCGCTCAGTCCGTGGACAATCGCTCCGAGGGCCCGGTGTGCGTCCGCGTTGAGAAAATCCGATTGGGCCAGCGGGGGAAATACGCCCGGCAGTCCACGCCCGTCAGCCTGGTGGCAGGTCACGCAGTACTGCCCGTACCCGAGCCGGCCGGCCGCGATACGCTCGGCGCGGGTCCGCGCGGGAGCGATGGCGGCCGCGCGCGTAACGGGCGCGGGATCCGGCGGCGGCAGGTAGGCGTTCTTCCCGGAGTAAATGGCGAGGTTGGCCGGCCCGTTGACCTTCAGGTATCCGAGCGCGCCCTTGTTGAACGCCCGGAAGATGGCGTGATCCACCAGGACATAGGTGCCGGGAACATCGACCGTGAATTCCGTGATGACCGAGCCGCCCGCGGGGATCAGGGTCGTCTGCACGTTGGTCTCGATGGAAGACCCGCCCTCCAGGTAGACGCGGTCGAAGATTTCCCCGATCACGTGAAACGACGACACGAGGTTGGGGCCCGCGTCGGCCACGAACAGGCGCACCGTCTCGCCGACCGTGGCGGTGAGCGCGTGATCCCCGGAAAGTGAGCCGACCGCGCCATTGAAGACCACGTAGTCCGCCTGCTCGCGCAGAGCCTTTTCCATGCTGAAGCCCTGGAGCCCCGCGGCGCCGTAGCTGCCGGTCGTGTAGAACTCGCTCTGGATCACGTAGTACTCGCGGTCCACCCTGGGCAGCCCGCCCTCGGGCTCCACCAGCAGCAATCCATACATCCCGTTGGCGACATGCATACCGACCGGCGCCATGGCGCAGTGATAGAGGTAGAGGCCGGGATTCAGCGCCTTGAATGTGAAGATGGATGTCCCGCCGGGGCCGGTCACGGTGGTTCCCGCGCCACCCCCCTGGCCGGTAGCCCCATGCAGGTCGAGGTTGTGCGCGAAGTGACTGGCGGAATCGTTGCGAAGGTGGACCTCTACCTGGTCTCCGACACGGACCCGGATGAACTTGCCAGGGACTCGGCCGCCAAACGTCCAGAAGGGGTATTCCACCCCGTCCGCGAGCCGGCCTTTGACCTCGACGGTCTCCAGGTTCACGACCACCCGTGCTGCGTGATCGCGGGTTAGCGGGGGCGGCACCTGCGGCGCGTCGGTGAGGACCGCGTTCTCCCGCGGCAGGAAGTTCTCCTGGGCTTCCAGCGAGCCCAGGCATCCCAGCATCAGCGTGACCACTACGGCAATCCGACCGGACATCGATGCTCCCGCAATGAGGTGCGTTCAAGAATCGCCAGCTGGCCCTGAACGGTGAAGGGGGCCGGAGCGCAACTCGCCGCCCCGACCCCCCACTCGTG
>CAMDCH010000073.1:0-10726 GCA_945889655.1 bacterium HR33 | reverse complement strand
CTTCCCAAGCTGGACGTCGCCGGTTCGAATCCGGTCGCCCGCTCTGGCAGTCTTCGGTCCCCTCTCACCGAAACGGGGAGAGGGGATGTGTTTTGAGGGACAAGTGAGAGGTGAGAAGTGAGAAGTGAGAAGTGCGCTCCGCGCTGTCGCAAGGATCCATGATCCGCGTACAGTCGGTCGATCCCGACTCCATCGCGGGCGAAGCAGGCATCGTTCCCGGCACCGACCTGGTCTCGGTGAACGGTCGCGAGCTGCACGATTTCCTGGACTGGGAGTTCCTGACCGCTGAGGACCAGTTCCTGCTCCTGGCCCACATGCCGGGCGGCGAAGACATTGAGTTCGACATCGAGCGCCCGGAAGGGCTGGCGATGGGCGTACGCCTCGAGCCGCCCCGCATTCGCCGGTGCGCCAACCACTGCGACTTCTGCTTCGTGGACGGTCTCCCGGAAGGACTGCGGGAAGGCCTGTACATCCGGGACGACGATTACCGCCTCTCGTTCCGGTACGGCAACTTCGCCACGCTCACGAACCTCAAGCCCAGCGATGTCGAGCGGATTCTCGAGTATCACCTCTCGCCGCTGTACGTCTCCGTCCATGCCACCGACCCGGTGGTCCGGCGGCGCGTCCTGCGAAACCCACGCGCGCCGGACATCATGGAGCAGCTGCGGATGTTCGCCGCGGGCGGAATCCGCTTCCATACCCAGATCGTCCTTCAACCCGGGGCCAACGACGGCCGGGTGCTGGAGCGCAGCCTCGCCGATCTCTACCAGCTGGGCCCCGACGTGCTCAGCTCGGCCGTGGTTCCCGTGGGACTGACCACGCACAGCGATCACGCCGCGTCACGCCAGCCAACGCTCGAGGAGTGCCGTGCCGCCATCAGGACGGTTCGCGCGGTCGCGGACCGCGCACTGGCGGAGCGGGGCACTCGCTGGGTGCACGGCTCGGATGATCTCTACCTCGTGGCCGAAGTGGACCTGCCCCCGGCAGAGGACTACGAGGGCTTCGAACAGGTGGAGAATGGGGTCGGCAGCGTCCGCTACCTCCAGCAGCGGATCATCGAGGAAGGTGGAGGCCTCCCCGACCTGGAGGGAAAACGGATCGGGGTCGTCACGGGAACTGCCATGGGGCGTCTCATGCCACCCGTCCTGGAAACGCTCGAGGCGGCCACCGGAGCACGGTTCGAGCTGTCAGTCATGGAGAACGACCTTTTCGGCCCCTCGGTGACAACCGCCGGACTGCTCCCTGGCCGGGCCTTCCGCCAGGCCCTGGCCGGGCGGACGGACCTCGACCTGGCCCTCCTGCCTGCCGAAGCCGTCAATGACGACGGCCGGTTCATCGATGACGTGACGTTTGAGGATCTCGTGACCGAGCTGGGTTTTGAAGTGCGGCTGTCGCACAACTTCGCGGACGCCCTGCCGGAGATCGCGGGCGTTTGAAGCAGGCAACCGTAGCCATCGTCGGCCGGCCCAACGTCGGCAAATCGACTCTCTTCAACCGGCTCGTCGGCGGGCGGCAGGCCATTGTTCACGAGCTGCCGGGAAGCACGCGGGACCGTCATTTCGCCCGGGCTGAATGGAACGGCCGGCAGTTCTGGCTGGTGGACACAGGCGGCTGGATCGGCGGGGCCAACGATGCGCTGAACCAGGCCATTCGCCGGCAGGTGGAGATCGCCATCGACGAGTCCGAGCTGATTGTTCTCCTTGTTGATACGCGCGAAGGCATTCACCCGGCAGACCAGGAGATGGCCGAGCTCCTGAGACGGCACAAGGACCGGGTACTGCTGGTGGCGAACAAGGCCGATGATCTCCCGCACAACACGAGCTTTCACGCCTTTGGCCGTCTCGGGCTGGGAGATCCGTTCCCTGTTTCCGCGGCTGCGGGGAAAGCCAGCGGCGATCTCCTGGACCTCATTGTTGGCCGGCTGTCGCCGGTGCCAGCAACGGACCAGAACGCCGTCCAGGTGGCGGTGGTGGGGCGGCCGAACGTAGGTAAGTCCAGTCTTGTCAATAAGTTACTGGGCGAGGAGAGGTCGGTGGTAACTGAGATCGCAGGTACCACGAGGGACGCGATCGACTCTCCACTCTCCTACCACGGAACGACGATCAATTTCATCGACACTGCCGGCCTCCGGAAACGATCAAAGGTCGCTGAGGATGTCGAGTTCTATTCGACGCTCCGAACCGAACGGGCGATCGAGCAGGCCGATGTCTGCGTACTCGTGGTAGACGCCGCGGATGGCATGCACACACAGGACCTGAAGATCGCAGAAACCGCGTGGTCCGCCGGAGCGGGCCTGATCGTCGCGGTCAACAAGTGGGACCTGATCGAAGAGAAAGAATCCAACACCGCGGTGGAAGGGCAGAAGGAGGTCGTGGACCGGGCAGCGTTCCTCGATGCTGCTCCGTTCGTCTACATCTCCGCGTTGACCGGTCAGCGGGTTCGCAAGCTTCTGGACATGATCATTGAAGTGGCGGAGTCCCGCGCGAAGCGCGTCACGACACACGAAGTCAACCGGGTCCTGCGTTCACTCGTGGACCGGTCGCAGCCGCCACAGACCCACGGCCTGGAGGTGAAGTTCCTCTACGCCTCGCAGATCGGATCCCACCCGCCGACGTTTGCCCTGGTCACCAACCACCCCGACGCGATCGTGGAGTCATACCAGCGCTACCTGGTGAATGGTTTCCGCGCCGCATGGGGCTTCAACGGCACTCCCATCCGCCTCAAGCTCCGGCGCAAGCGAGGCCGTTAGAAAACCTCCACTTGCGCGACTGGGTCCCTCTCCACAACTTGTGCCCCCCGGTGCAGTTACGAATCGGCATCGAAAGTACTATGTGAGGTTATGAACGTCCTCCTGGCGCTCCTCGCGGCCTACCTGCTCGGCTCGTTTCCGACGAGCTACGTAGCTGGAAAACTGGCCGGAATCGACCTGCGCCAGCACGGCAGCAAGAACCTGGGGGCGACGAATGTCTTTCGCGTGCTGGGCTGGAAGTACGCCGTCCCCGTGTTGCTCATTGACGCGGCCAAGGGAACCGCGGCAGCGGTTCTCCTCGGCCCGTGGGCAGGATCGCAGCCCTGGATGCCGCTCATGATTGGCACAGCGGCCGCGGTGGGACACGTCTACACCGTGTTCCTGTCGTTCAAGGGCGGGAAGGGCGTGGCTACAGCGGCCGGCGTGATGGTGGGGATCGCGCCGCTGGCGATCGGGATCGTGCTCGGCCTCTGGGCGGTCATCGTCCTGCTGAGCGGCTACGTGTCGCTCGGCTCGCTGCTCGCATCGGCGGCGTTCACGCCGCTGGCGCTGTTCCTGTATCCGGGCAACTGGTACACGGCCAGCGCCGGCCTCGCCCTGACCGGGCTGATCTGGTACACGCACAGGGTGAATATCGGGCGGCTGATGGCCGGCACTGAAGCGCGGTTCCGACGCAAAGGGAAGACGCCCGCCTGATGCGGATTGTCGTGGTAGGAGCGGGAAGCTGGGGGACCACCCTCGGAGATCTCCTGGCCCGGGCGGGCCACGAGGTCCCGCTCTGGGCGCGCGAGCCGGAGGTCGTGGAATCGATCCGGGGGCGCCGAGTCAACGAGCTGTTTCTGCCCGGTTGCGCTCTTCATGAGCGGGTTCGGGCTGAAGGACAGATACCGGATGCGGTGGCCGGGGCAGAGATGGTGGTGATGGCCGTGCCATCCCACGTCATGCGGCCCGTCGCCACCGACGTGGCCCGGGCGGCTGGCGAAAGGCGGCCCATCGTGGTGTCGGTGTCCAAGGGACTCGACCCCGAGAGCCTGGATTTCATGACGGACGTGCTCGAAGAGGCGTTCCCAGGGTCGCCGGTGGCTGCGCTCTCGGGGCCCAGCTTTGCCCAGGAAGTCTTCCAGGGCCAACCCACGGCGGTGGTGGCAGCATCGAAGGACCCGAAGGCCGCGGAGACGGTCCAGCAGGCGTTTTCGACCGGCTCATTCCGGGTCTACCGCAGTGGGGACGTCACCGGGGTCCAGCTCGGCGGCGCCCTGAAGAACGTGGTCGCGATCGCGGCCGGGATACTCGAAGGCCTGGGCCTGGGCCACAACTCCCGGGCGGGACTCATTACCCGAGGCCTGGCGGAGATCGCGCGGCTGGGCGCGGCCCTCGGAGCCGATCCGATGACGTTCGCCGGGCTGGCCGGCATGGGCGACCTCGTCCTGACGGCCACGGGCGCCCTCTCGCGGAATCGCTCGCTCGGCATGGAGCTCGGGAAGGGCCGGACGCTGGCCGAGATCCTGGCAGAACGCCGCAGCGTGGCGGAAGGCGTGACCACGGCTCGTACCGCCGTGGCGCTGGGAACGAGGGCGGGCGTGGAGTTGCCGATTGCGGCGGAAGTCTCGCGGATCCTGTTCGAAGGCAAGGCGCCCCGGCAAGCCATCCGGGACCTGATGGAGCGCGAACTCAAGGCGGAGCAGTGGCGATGACCGTATCACATCCGCTCCAGGAATTCTTTTCGATCGGTGACGTTTGCCAGCTCACCGACCTCAAGCCGCACGTGCTGCGGTACTGGGAGAGCCAGTTCCGCTTCCTGAATCCCGCCAAGAACCGGTCGGGCAACCGGGTGTACCAGCGCCGCGAGATCGAGCTGATCATGCTCGTGAAGCACCTGCTGTACACCGAAAAATTCACCATCGACGGGGCCCGTCAGCGGATCGAGCAGTATCGCCGCACGGGCGCGCTCAAGACGGAGGCCCGGCACGCCCTCGAGCAGGAAACCATCGAGAACCTCCGGGCGGCGCTGAGCACCATCCTCGACATCCTCGATGGAAAGATGCCCGTTGAAGATCCTGGTCAGTAACGACGACGGGATTCTCGCGGAAGGACTGGCGGTACTGGCAAATGCGTGCCGCGAAGTTGGAGAGGTCACAGTCGTGGCACCCGACCGGGAGCAGAGCGGAGCAAGCCATTCGCTGACGCTCCACCGTCCCATAAGGGCAGAACGAACCCCCGATGGCGCCTTCCAGGTGGACGGCACCCCCACCGACTGCGTACTCCTGGCCCTCGGCGCGCTCCTCCCGGACAAGCCGGCGTACGTGTTCTCCGGAATCAACCACGGGCCCAACATGGGCGAGGACGTGCTCTACTCGGGCACCGTCGCGGCGGCCATGGAAGGATTATCCCTGGGCATTCCAGGCGTCGCCATTTCGTTCGCAGGGAGTCGCGTGGAGCGCGAAGCCCAGCTGGCCAGCCAGCGAGACTGGCTCAGCCGGCTCATCAAGGACATTACCGCAGTAGCCGAATTCCCGAAGGAAACCCTGCTCAACGTGAACCTGCCACCGATTCCCGGGGACACGGTGAAGGGCATCCGGGTTACCACGCTCGGCAAACGGGTCTTTTCCGAGTCCATCAGCGAGACCAAGGACCCGTGGAACCGGAAGATGTACTGGATTGGCGGCGGTCATATCACCTGGTCCGGCGGCCAGGATTCCGACTTCCAGGCGATCGCCGACGGCTACATTTCCGTCACTCCGCTCCACGTGGACATGACCAACTACCGGTTGCTGGAAGACGTACGGGCGTGGCGGCTCGGGCAGTAGGGGACAGTTACGGCGGATACCGGAGCCGTCTGGTAGAGCAGGTGCGCGCCACCGGCGTTCGCGACCTGGCGGTGCTGCGGGCGATCGGTGAGACCCCAAGGCATCTCTTCGTTCCAGAGGCCGTCCGCCACCAGGCCTACGAAGATCGTCCGTTGCCCATCGGCAGCGGCCAGACCATCTCCCAGCCAAGCACCCAGGCGCGGTTCATCGAGGCCCTCGAGCTGCAAGGGACCGAGCGAGTCCTGGAGATCGGCACTGGGTCGGGATACCAGACGGCGCTGCTCGCGATGGTGGCCCGGGACATCGTGTCCATCGAGCGCGTACCGCCGCTGGCTGATGCCGCCCGGGCTGTCCTCTCGGCGGCGGGGATTCGCAACGTGACGGTCCTGGTCGGAGACGGATCCCTCGGGTGGGCACCCATGGCCCCCTATGACGCGATCGTCATTTCAGCTGCCGGACCCGAGATACCACCGCCGCTGGTGAGCCAGCTGTCGGACGGAGGACGGATGGTCCTTCCGCTCGACATCGGCGGAGGGAGACAGGAAGCCTGGCGGGTGACGCGCCGGGCGGGGGACGTCGTCAAGGAAAAGTTCGGCGACGTGCGCTTTGTACCACTCATCGGAAAGCACGGATTCGGCGAATGATTCACGAAATCGTCACGTGGCTGGTGGAGAAGATGTCGGACCTGGGGTACCAGGGAATCGTGGTGCTCATGGCGATCGAGTCATCCATTTTCCCGCTGCCGAGCGAGCTGGTGATACCGCCTGCCGGCGTGCTGGTGGCCCAGGGCCGGATGAATGGACCGCTGGTGGTCCTCTGCGGCACGCTGGGCAGCATCCTCGGGGCCCTGGGGAACTACGCCTTGGCCCAGTGGCTTGGGCGGCCGTTTCTCCACCGGTATTCCAAGTACTTCCTGGTCCGGGAGACGTCGCTGGACCGGACCGAGGCCTTCTTCCGGAAGCACGGCGAAGTGAGCACCTTCGTCGGCCGTCTCCTCCCGGTCATCCGGCACCTCATTTCGCTGCCTGCGGGCATCGCCCGCATGCCGCTCGGCCGCTTCGTGCTGTATACAGCGGTCGGAGCGGGGATCTGGTGCGCTATCCTGACGGGTATCGGCTGGTACGCGGGGACGCGGATGGAGGTGCTGGGCAGCGAGGTCTTCTACCGGTACAGCACTCGCGCGGTCCTGGTCATGCTGCCCGTGCTGGCGGGCGTCATCGCGGTCTACGTCTACTACCAGCGGCGACGCCGCCCCGGCCCAGCTGCGGAATGACCGGTGACGTCGGGGCCCGGTGGACAATCCACGGCAGCGTGCAGGGCGTCGGATTCCGCTGGTTCACGGCAAGAGCCGCCGAGGCGCTGAGCGTGCGAGGGTGGGTAACGAACCTGCCCGACGGAAGCGTCGAGGTTGTGGCCTGGGGCCAGCCGAAACAGATAGCGGAGTTGGAGAAGACGATTGGGCGGGGACCGCGCGGGGCAAATGTTGAAAGTGTGGAAAAGTCGGATACTCCACATGATGCATCTGAATGTAAGTCATTTGATATCAAATAGTTAAACACGGAGCAACAGTGTCCAGAAATCCCCTAGACAAATTCTATTCGGCGGTCCGCGACGTCCCGGATTTCCCCAAGCCGGGGATCATGTTCAAGGACATTACACCCATGCTGCTTGACGCCAAATTGTTCAAGAAAGCGGTCAAAAGCATGGCGGAGCCGTTCAAAAAAAATAGGATTGATCGGGTGTTGGCGATCGAATCGCGGGGATTCATTCTTGGCGCGCCGCTCGCGGTGGCCCTTGGCGCGGCGCTGGTGCCCGCCCGCAAACCGGGGAAGCTTCCGTGGAAGTGCCACCGGGTTGAGTACCAGCTTGAATACGGTTCGGACGCGATCGAAGTGCACCAGGACGGCATCCAGCCGGGGCAGCGGGTACTGATCGTGGACGATGTCCTGGCGACGGGTGGGACGGCGGCTGCGGCCATGCGGGCCGTAGAGGTTGCCGGGGGCCGGCTCGTGGGGCTGACGTTCCTCATCGAGCTGGCATTCCTGAAAGGCCGGAAGCGACTGGGCAAGTCGAAAGTCAAAAGCCTGCTCACTTATCCCCGGAAGGGTTAGGCCTTAGTTTTCTGTTCTCCGCAGCCGAGCCCCTGTAGCTCAGGTGGATAGAGCAGCGGTTTCCTAAACCGTTGGCCGCGTGTTCGAGTCACGCCAGGGGTATTGGAGCCCCAACGGTTTCACCCGTTCGGTACTGGATTCAGTAGAGGAATTGTGGCAACAGCACAGCGAATCGCACAGCCGCTGGATATCCGGATAAACCAGTGGTTCAAGGAAAATCGAAGGACGGCCATTGCCATTGCCGTTGGGGCAGTACTCGCGGCCGGTGGGACCCTTTTCTGGAAGACGGCGCGCGACAGGCGGGAGGATTTCGCCGAGCGCGCGTTCACCGGGGCCCGGGCGTCCGCCGAAGCCGGCAACCTTCCGTTAGCCGCCAGCGACCTGGCGCGCGTCGTCAGCACGTTTGACGGGACGCGGGCGGGGCAGGAAGCAACGCTCCTGCTGGCCCAGGTTCGCTTGCTCCAGGGCCAGCCTGCGCTGGCCGTCGGCGACCTGCGCAAGTTCGTGGGATCGGGCCCGCGGGTCGAGTTCCGCGGACCCGGGAGTGCGCTGCTGGGCGGGGCGCTGGAAGAAGCTGGCCAGCCTGGCGAGGCCGCCAAGGCCTACGAGGCGGCTGCCAACGCCACCGAGTACAAGGGGATCAAGGCCCAGTACCTGATGGACGCGGCCCGCACGTTCGCGACCGCTGGGAACGTGGACCAGGCGATCCGGATCTACGAGCGCGTTGTGAACGAGTTCAAGACCCAATCGTCGTCGGTTGAGGCGCAGGTAAGGCTCACTGAGCTCCGCAAGAACGCCCTCAGCAAGCAGTAGAGCATGGCCCGGAGGCAATCACCTACGGGCCATCTTCTTTGCAGTGCCACTGCGTATAAGATATGTTATGTTAAGTACTGATGTGAGTAGCTGTGGATAAGTGAGGCCGTTGCTCGATCTTGTTGCGGATGTTGACCTTCCGAGCGGTTGGAGGAGCCGCTTACTGGCCCAGAATGGCCCGATATACGAGCCGGCCCTGGCCCCGGAGCCTGATGTCACCGAAAGCCCCTCCCCTGGCCCCTCCCCCAACCCCTCCCGGGATTGGGAGCCCCGACACGGTCAGGACGCAACCGGAGCGGGTCCGGAGCTCCACCGGAAAGGTGGCCCGACCGGTGTGAACCAGGGTTGCGGCGGTCGCAACCGACCCGGTTCCGCACGCGAGGGTCTCATCCTCGACGCCCCGTTCGTACGTCCGGAGGGCCCATTCGCCGCCAACGCGACCCACGAAGTTGACGTTGGCGCCGCCCGGACCGAGGGACGGATCGAACCGCAGCACGCGGCCACGCCCCACCACATCAGCGGCCTTGAGGTCCTCTACCGGTACGACCAGGTGCGGAACACCAACCTGAACGAAGTGAGCCGCAGATTCCCCAGGAACTGGGATGATGGCCGCCACAGGCGCCAACCCCGACAAGGCAGGAAGGGAGATCTCCGCAAGCTCGCCTGGACCCTGAAGGCTCTGGGCCGCCACGACGCCGTAGTCGGTTTCCAGGGAGAGGCGGTCGCCCGCCATTTCGGTCCAGAGGGCGAGCCGAGCGGCGCAGAGGGAGGCATTGCCGCACATCTCGGCACGGAGCCCGTCGCGGTTGAAGTAGTGGAACCGAATGGCACCGGGGTGGCTGCCGGGCTCCAGGAGGCTGAATCCGTCGCCGCCGACGCCGGTCTGCCGGTTGCACACCTCCCGGATCCGGTCGGCGGTCCAGAAACTGAGGGGCGTGGCCCGCCCGTCGGCGAAAACGAAGTCGTTCCCGGACCCGCTCATCTTGTACAGGACCACCCCGGACGTTGCCGTCAGATCCTCCCGAACATCGCGAGGAGCCGAAGGCGCCAGACCATCCAGACGGCCTCCCGCACGATCGCTCCGGACATCTTGCTGGTGCCGTCCGCGCGATCCGTGAAAACGATCGGTATTTCGACGATTCGGAACTTCTTTCGCCATGCCCGGAAGCTCATTTCGATCTGGAAGGCATACCCGTTCGAGCGTACCCGCTCGAGGTCGATGCCCTCGAGGACGCGCCTGCGAAACAGCTTGAACCCGCTGGTCGAGTCGGAAACCTTGAGGCCCGTCACCACCCGCGCGTAGATGTTGGCAAGATAGCTGAGGACGAGCCGGGCCAGCGGCCAGTTCACCACGCTCGCCCGCTTATGGAGGTAGCGGGACCCCAGGACCAGGTCCGCGTCCCGGATAGACGCCAGGAAGTGCGGCAGGTACTTGGGATCGTGGGAAAAGTCGGCGTCCATCTCGAAGACGAACTCGTAGGGCCGCTGGAGGGCCCACTGGAATCCCGCGAGGTAAGCCCGGCCCAGCCCCTGCTTCCCCGGGCGGTGGAGTACGTGGAGTCGCGGTTCCTTCGCCGCCATTTCGTCCGCAATCCGGCCGGTCCCGTCAGGCGAGTTGTCATCGACGACGAGGACGTCGAGCGACGGGTCCTGCGCCAGCACCTGCGGTACGATGAGCGGAAGGTTGGTCGACTCGTTGTACGTGGGAATGATGACCACTCCCCGCTCAGTCACCGGTCTGTCTCCGTCCGGTTACCTGGCCGGCGATGGTAAGCAGTATTCCGATAGCAAGTCCCGCCAGCGTGATCTGCTTGCCGCGCTCGTAGGGCGCGCTGGAGAACGAGAGGTCCACTTCGCGGGCCCCGGCAGGCAGTTCCACGCCGATCAGCGACACGTCGGCCCGGCCAACGGGTACCGGCTGACCTCCGACCGTGGCTTTCCAGCCCGGATAATAGTTCTCCGAAACCACCAATCCGGCTCCTGCGGGTGCGGGCTTGTCCAGGGCCACCACGATATGCCCGGGTTCGAACGTCTTGAATGTGGCCTTTATGTTCACCGGGGGCGGAACCTCTCTCAGGTTCGTCAGGGCCTTCACCGGGGCTGCCGTGTCGAAGAGGGCCAGCGAGCCCAGGAGGAACTGCGGGTGGTACACCGCATTCAGCGCCTCCTGGTCCCCCACCTTCACGATCCCGGTGGTCACCCACGCCGGCGGGTTGTCCCCCGGGACCGCGTACAGGTACACCGTC
>CAMDCH010000072.1:0-10729 GCA_945889655.1 bacterium HR33 | reverse complement strand
ATTGGCCGCCCAGGTTCGGCAACCCGCGTTACGCTTACCATGACATGGTGGCGCAGTACGATCCCGCCAACAAGCGCGACCTGTTCTACGGCGGCAGCCAGAACGGCTACTACGTCTACGACATTACCGACCCGGCGAACCCGAAGATCGTGGCCAACATTTCCGGTGTCTCCGGCGTCACGTGGGGGCACACCTTCACGCCCGATCCCACCGGCCGCTACGTCGTGACGGAGGCCGAGTACGATACGGCCCCATTGCGCCTGTTCGACATCAAGCCCGCCCTGGACGGCACGGTGAAGAACATCAGCCGGCCGATCGGTGCGTGGACCGCTTCGTGGAAGGGCCTGCCCCACAACCACGAAGTCCGTTGGCCCTATGTCTTCGTGTCCACGTATCAGGATGAGTTCTACGTGTTCAACATGATGGATCCGACCAACCCCTACACCGTGGGCTTCCACGACACGGCGCCGGGCGTAGAGCTCCAGGGCGAGAGCACCTTCGGCGTGGATGTGCGCAATGCCGATGGCCTGGTCGTGACGTCCGGCGGCCGCGGTCTCTGGATGTTCAAGATGGAAGGTTTCGACGGCTGGAACGGCCACCAGTGGGGCCTCCCCAACGTCAGCACCGCCCAGGACTGGGACAACGGGCCGGACGGAGCGCCGAAGCCGAACAAGGTGAGCTGAGAACTGATTGCGCTGATGCGCGCTGATGAACGCTGATCAGCAACGGCGCTAACAGAAAGAGCCGGTCCATGGTGGGCCGGCTCTTTGTGCTTGCAGGGAGCAGATCAGCGCGATCAGCGTGTATCAGCGACATCACGTGTATCGCATCAGCGTGATCATGTTACTCGTTTCGGGGCTCCATCCGGCCCGTTGTCCCAATCCTGCGCCGTTGAGATGTTCGGGACGCCCCATTGGCGGCCGTTCCACCCGTCGAAGCCTTCCATCCTGAAGCCCCAGATGCCGGTGGTCATGTCGCTGGCGACGATGAGGCCGTCGGCGTTCCGGATATCAATGCCCCAATTCCCGCGGTAGACCATGTCGGCACCGGGGTAGGCACTCGTGCCGGTGTGGGCGTCGAGCGTGGGGCGATCCCACGTGTCGTAGTAAGCGACGGTGTAGGGATTCGTGGGGTCCATCATGTTGAACACGTGGACGCCATCAGCGTACCCGGCGGCGAAGACAAATGGCCACCGCATCTCGGCCTGGTGGACCAGGTTCTTCCAGTTGGGGCTCCACGCGCCGATGGGACGGGAGATGGTCTTGACCGTTCCGTCGAGGCCGGGCTTGAGATCGAAGATGCGGAGCGGCTGGTACTGGGTCTCGGTCTCCGTCACGGCGTAGCGGCCGGTGGGGTCCACGATGAAGGTGTGGGCGAGGTCCACGCCCGAGACACCAGTGATCGTGGTGACCAGTGCCGGTGCTTCCGGCTTCGAGATGTCGTAGACGAAGTAGCCGGCCCACCCTGCCCCGTAAAACTTGTCCTGCTGGGTGGCGGGATCGTAGGCCGCGGTCATGTCGTGATAGCCGATGAAGAAGTTGTAGGTCGGCTTGGTGTCCTCGGGGATAGGAATCGGACCGATGCGCCCAGAGTTCTCGGCGCCCGCGAGGAAGCGCTCGAGGTCGTAGATCATGGCGATGTTGGCGGGCGCATTGTTCGCGACGGTGGTGAGGAAAAGAGGCCGGCCACTCGAGTGCTTGTAGGTGAACGCCTCGTGCGACCCGCCCACGTGCGCCGTGTCGCGCATCCGGCCGACTTCACGCACCTTCGACGTATCGGGCAGGCCGGTCACATCGAAGACGACTCCCACGACATCCGATGACGGGCCTGCCGCCGAGAACTGCACGGAGAGAATCGCATAGTGCCGGCCGCGGTGCTTGAACAGCATCACCCCGGTGGCCCCGCCACGGACCAGTTCGGGGTTCTCGATGTTCCACGAGTACATCACGTACGCCTTCTTCGGATCTTTCACGTTCACGATGTGGAAGCCGGGCGGGCGGCCGTGGGCCTGGTAGACGTAGGGGCGACTGAGCTCCTGATCGATCCGGATATCGGTCGACGCGATCGAAGGCATGTGGAACTGCACCTGCATGTTCCTGCTGCCCTGCTGGCCGGGCGGATAGACAATATCGGCGCGCTGGGCCGTTGCCGGTGAAACCGCGGCCACCGCCAGGAAGGTTGCGGCAAGTGACGACCGAAGGTGCGTGATCATGAAGGCAAAGCTAGCTTCATTCACTCCTTCCAGGTGCACTGTAATGTTGCGACTCCTTGCCGGCGGAGCACTCTCTCTCCTCGCCTTCCCTCTCCAAGCCCAGGTATCGCAGGCACCGGTGAATGACTTGCCGAATCCCTACAGGACGGTGGAGGGGTGGGCAAAGATGCCCGAGGGTCGGACCTGGGGATCCACCAGCGCGGTGGACATCGACCGGGACGGAACGAGCATCTGGGTAGCCGAGCGGTGCGGCGTGAACAACTGCCTCACCTCGAAGCTCGACCCGGTCCTCAAGTTCGACGCGTCCGGAAGTTTGGTGAAGAGTTTCGGCGCTGGGCTGGTCATTTCGCCGCACGCGATCTTCGTCGACCGGGAATCGAATGTGTGGGTGGTGGACTGTGCCTGCACCGCGGGCCGAGTGGACACGCTAGCCCCCGGCCGCGGCCACCAGGTCCACAAGTTCAGCGCGGACGGCCAGCTGCTCATGACCCTCGGCAAGGCGGGAGGCGGGCGTGAGCCCGAGTTCTTCTACCAGCCCAACGACATCCTTGTGGCGCCCAACGGTGACATCTACATCTCGGAGGGTCACAGCTCAGCTGCCGGTTCCAACGCCCGCGTGGTAAAGCTCGACAAGACAGGCAAGCTCCTGGCCTCATGGGGCAAGTTCGGGACGGGCCCCCTCGAGTTCGACCAACCCCACACGCTGGCCATGGATTCGCAGGGGCGGCTCTTTGTCGGCGACCGTGGGAACAACCGGATCCAGATTCTCTCGCAGCAAGGCAAACTGCTGGATACCTGGTACCAGTTCAGCCGGCCCAGCGGGATCTCTATCGACCGCAACGACAACATCTACGTTGCTGATTCGGAGTCCGGCTCGGTGTCGCGCGATCCCAAGACCCGCGAGAAGAACCGGACGGAATGGAAGCGCGGGCTCCGTATCGGGAGCCTGAAGGACGGGAAAGTCACGGCGTTCGTTCCGGATCCGGCCGAGAATCCCCCGAGCACGAGCTCGGCCGAGGGAGTGGCGGTTGATGCGAATGGCGTGATCTATGGAGCGGAGGTAGGACAGAAAGCGTTGAAGAGATACGAAAAGAAGTGATTGCGCTGATGCGCGCTGATCACGCTGATTCGCCCCGACGCTAGCACAAAGGGCCGGTCTCACATGAGCCGGCCCTTCGCGTTGGCATCGGAGCAGATCAGCGTCAATCAGCGTGCATCAGCGCAATCAATCTGAAGTCTTCCTTCCACCCGGCAACGCAAATCCTATCAGCGCCGTCGTATTCGTCTGTCCGGTGGCGAACACGATGTACTGCTTGCCCTGGTGCAGGAAGGTCATCGGCACCGCGGTGGTCCCACCGATGAGCGAGGTACGCTTGTCGGCGATTTTCACCGCGCCCACCTGCTTGCCCGTCGCCTTGTCCACGGCGTACAGCATCGGGATCGAGTCCTGTCCGTTGCGGCCCGTACCATAGATGAGCAGCGACTTGGTAACGATGATCTGCGCCTGTCCGCGACCGCTCACCGGCGGCAGCTTCACGCCCCGGAAGAGGGTTACGGAGTCGGGGACCTGCTGCTGAACCCATACGCCGTTGGGAATCCACCAGGCCTTGTCGCCTGACTTGAGGTCGTAGGCGGTGATGCCGCCGTACTCCTTGGGCTTGGCGATCGAGATGCCGGCAATCGCCGACGGGTTGGCTCCTCGGCCCGCGCCAACGCCGCCACCCGCACCTGCCCGCGGCTTCACGTATCCCGCGGGCGGATTCAGGGCACCCAGCAAGCCGCAGCTGTCATGCGGCGAGCTGTACCGGAATTCCGAGCAGGGATCCTTCTGAACCTGGATCGTGCTGAGCCCGGTCTGCGAACCCACGAACATGAGCCCGGTCTCCGGATCGACCGCGGCCCCGCCATCGATGTTCACCCCGCCGCTGGCGCCCGGGGCATACCACGAGCACCGGTGTTGCGACGCCACGGAGGTATCGGTGGTCGCGGCCGGGATGTAGTACGGTCCCATGCGGCAACGGGTCGCCAGCTTCATCGCGGAATCACGAATCGCCGGCGTGTAGTCGATGATGTCGGCCTCCACGAGGCCCTGCTGAGAGAACGGGGCGGGCTTCGTCGGGATCGGCTGGGTGGCCCAGGCCTGTTCGCCGGGGACGTCGCTCGCCATGACTGCGGTCTCGACGATGGGCCAGATCGGCTCACCGGTGACGCGATCGAGCACGTACACCCATCCCTGCTTGGTGGTCTGCGCGATGATCTTGCGCGGACGCCCGGCAATCGTGACATCGAGCAGGTTCGGCGACATCGGCGTGTCATAGTCCCAGATGTCATGGTGCACAAACTGGTAATGCCACTTCCGCTTTCCGGTCTTCACGTCGAGCGCTACGACCGTGTTGCCGAACAGGTTGGCGCCGGGCCGGTGGCCGCCGTACTCATCGAGCAGCGGCATACCCACAGGGATATAGGCGAGGCCCAGGGCGGGGTCGGCCGAGTAGGTGGCCCAGGCGTCGTTCTTGCCTACGCCCTCGGTGCCGATCAATGAGCCCGCGGTCCACGTTTCCGCGCCGAACTCACCTGGCTGCGGAACCAGGTTGAACTTCCAGAGCTGCTTGCCGGTGCGAATGTCGAACCCGCGAATCGTGCCGGGAATGTTCCGGAAGCGGATCGGGTAGTAGCCGTGGATGGACGAGTTGCCTACCACGATCACGTCGTTGACGATGATGGCCGGGGAGCTGTTGGCGACCTGGCCGAAACCGGGATCGACTCCAATGGTGCCATCGGCACCAATCTTCTTGACCGGATCCCATTTCTCACCCGGCCAGGCGCGGCGATACGGCGCGGCATCGCTGATGATGAAGGCGCCGGAGTCATCAACCGCGAGGGGAACGAGCGGCAGGCCGAGGCCGTCCATGAGATCGACGACGCCGTCCTTGCCGAACTTGGGATCGGGCTTGCCGGTCCGGGCGTCCAGTGCCGCCATGTGGTAGCCGGGGGTCACAACGATGATTCGCTCGGCGGCACCGTCGGTCCAGTAGGAAAGCCCGCGGCCCGCGAACTGACGCGGCGCCTTCTGGTAGCGAATCCCCTCGTCCATCGTCCACTGCCAGAGCTCCTTGCCGGTGGCAGGGTCGAGCGCGAACGCATACCGGTGCGTGGTGGCGACGGTGAAGAGGCGACCGTTGGCATAGAGCGGCGTGGTCCGGTAGTACTCGTCCGGACCCAGCTCGGCGGCATTCCATTTCCAGGTGAGCTGAAGAGAATCGAAGTTGGACGCGTTGATCTGATCGAGGGGCGAGTAGCGTGAGCTCCAGGCATCGGCACCCCAGTAGCGCCATTCACCGGCCGCATTGCCTCGCAGGATCCGTGGCCCAGCCGGCCGTTGCGCCACCGGCGCCGTCGCCTGGGCGGCGAGGGGACCAGCCAGCCCGAGCAGGCCGGCCACGAGGATCGCTGCCACTCCAGGCTTCGAGCTCCGCGTCATGGTTTCTTCTCCCCGGAAGAATGCGTCGTCAACGAATCAACCCGGGTCCTGGCCAGCGCAGCGACGTCGAGGGGCTTGTCGCCGGCAGGATAGCCGAGCAGCTGCAGGAAGTATGAAATAACCGACAGGGTTTCGCTCGGGCTGAGAGCGCCCGGGCTGTCTTTCGGCATGTTCTCGCTGATGTAGGCGAAAGCGTCGGCGAGGGGCTGACCCGAGTACGCCTTCGCAAAGGTTTCCGCGTGGGCCGCGGGCGTGTGACACGCCTTGCAGCGCCCGACGTAGATGTCATGGCCTTCGACCGCCTGGGCCGCCGTGTAGACGGCTGGAAGACGGGAGGCTTCGGGGCCTCCCTGCTGGGCCTCGGCGCCGGCCACGAGGGTGCACCCGGCGATGACGAAAGTCCAGAGTAGACGGTTCAGGCGCGTTCCCGTTCTTCAGCGGGTGCGGTGAGGCGCGAGGCAATCCCGTGAAGCGCCCACAATCCCCCGACGGCGATGAGCAGCAGCATGAGTCCGCGCATCGCCGACGCGGCGAAGGCCAGGTCGAGGACCGGCCAGGCGAACTGGAAACCACGCAGCACGGCCCAACGCTCCACCATCCAGTGCCACGCCGCGTGCCCCACCAGGGCCGAGAGGACGATCACCACCGGCCGTTCGGCGGCCGCGCGACGGTACACCAGCGCCAGGACGGGCAGCGCGAGCGCGATCACGAAGATCTGCCCCAGCTCTACACCGAAGTTGAACGAGAGCAGCGACGTGAGCAGGTGTGACCCGGCGAATTGCATCGATTCACGTAGCGCAAACGAAAACCCGAAGCCGTGCACCAGGCCGAAGCCGAACGCGAGCATCCAGCGCCTGTCGAGGCGCGCGCCAAGCAGGTTCTCGATCGCCATGTAGACGATCGAGAGCGCGATGAGCGTTTCGATAAGGGGCGGAAACCAGAGCGCGGAAGGCGCCCACCCGGCGGCTGACGCGACCAGTGTGATGGAATGGGCGACGGTGAATGCCGTGACGATCGCGACCAGCGGTCGCCAGCGGCGCACGGGGATCACGAGGCACAAGACGAAGAGGAGGTGGTCGATCCCGTCGAGGATGTGGGTGAACCCCAGCTGCACAAACTGCCCGGCGGCCTGGTGCCAGCGGGGATCCAGCTGGACGAGGCCGGGATCGCCGGTGTACTGCAACGCCCGCTCCGTCCCCTCGTACGGCAGGAAACGCAACACCGTCCGCGTCGTCAGGCCGAGGTGCGCGAGCGCGGGATGGACTGAGAAATGCGATTCCGCCGACTGGACCGGATACTCCAGCTCCACATCCAGCAGGACCTGCCGCCACGGAATCTCCGTGGACCGCGGCAATGGCGGGCCCGCGATACCGGCGGCGGCACTCTCGAACGAATCGAATGACCGGTCCGATGGGAGAGCGAGATGAACCCTGGTTATACGGCCTTGCAGCAACCGTCCCTCTTCATAGAGGTCGAGGTAACTGGCAATCCACACCTGGGCGGCGTCGCGCACCAGCGAATCAGCAGCCGCGATATCCAGGTACCCGGGACCGCGCGTGGGGAAGCTGACATCCCGCATCGACTCGAGGGGGGCCCGGACGAGGACACGCAGGCGCTGGCCCTCGGCCTTCACATAGACAAACGCCGTGACGGACACGGGGATGTCGTGGGCCGGGGTGGGTGTCGCGCCGAGGAGGAAGCCGGCCGCCAGCAGGCTGGAGGCGCCCCAGCGGACTCTGGACGGAAGGAAGGTGAACGGCTTACTTAGTGCGCGAATCGGCATCTGGTCCCCACCAGTATACCAAGCGCCTGCCTTCGGACAAGGAGAGCATGGATGACCCGGAAGCGCACGCTGGCCCTTGCCTCGACCCTCGTCATTGCGATCGTCGCGCTCGGCGCCGGCCAGGCGGCATTGCGCGCCTCGGTCAGCAAGGCCGCTGACGCCCCCTACTTCGAAGTCGACCCGATGTGGCCCAAGCCGCTGCCCAATCACTGGATCCTGGGATCCACGATCGGTGTGGGTGTCGACTCACGCGACCACGTGTTCATCATCCACCGCGGCTACGCAACCCTCACCGCACGTACCGAGGCTGGTCTCGACCTGAAGCCGCCGACGGGTGAAGGCTGCGCAGCGGCGCCCCCGATCCTCGAGTTCGATCCCGACGGCAACTTGGTGAAGGCGTGGGGCGGTCCCGGGGCGGGCCACGACTGGCCGCTGTCGAACCACGGCATCTCGATCGATCACAAGGACAATGTGTGGATCGGCGGGAACGGTACCTGTAGCGATTCACTGCTCACCGCCAAGGCATGCACCGTCGCCGGCTCCGGTGACTCGTACATCCTGAAGTTCTCGCACGACGGGAAGTTCCTCATGCAGATCGGCGAGGCGAGCAAGCCGGTCAACAGCAACAGCATGACGAGCTTTGGCCGCGTGGCGAAGATTTCTTTCGACGTGAAGGCGAATGAGGCCTACCTCGCCGATGGGTACGGCAACCGCCGCGTGGCCGTGATCGACATGGATAACGGGCAGATCAAGCGGTACTGGGGCGGGTACGGCGAGAAGCCGGCCGACGGTCGCCTGGCGCCATACCATCCCGACTCGACATTGATCCGCTCCTTCCGGAACCCGGTCCATTGCGCCGAGCCTGCCAATGACGGCCTGGTCTATGTGTGCGACCGCGTGAATGACCGCATCCAGGTCTTCCAGAAGGACGGCAAGTTCGTGAAGGAAGTCCGGATCGCGCCGAAGACGCTGGGCGACGGATCCGTATGGGACATCGCCTTCTCCCGCGACCCGGAGCAGAAGTACATCTACCTGGCCGACGGCAAGAACGAGCACGTCTACATCATGGACCGGCAGTCGCTGGAGATCCTGACGCAGTTTGGTGACGGTGGCCGGCAGCCGGGCCAGTGGTTCGCGGTCCACAGCATCGCCACCGACTCAAAGGGCAACATCTACACGACCGAGACCTACGAGGGAAAACGGGTCCAGAAGTTCAACTACATGGGACTGAGACCTGTGACTAAGAAAGACCAAGGTGTCGTCTGGCCCCCGCGCAGGTGATCACGCTGATGCGCGTTGATGGGCGTGTAAATGATCACGCTGATGCGCGCTGATTTACGCTGACCTGCTCAGCGCATAGACAAAGGGCCGACTCGTGTGAGCCGGCCCTTTCTTATTGCGACGGAATAAATCAGCGAAGATCAGCGTGCATCAGCGCAATCAGCTGACTTTGTTCGGTTTCGGCGCTCCATCCGGTCCGTTATCCCAGTCCTGGGCGCTGCTCACGTTCGGCATGCCCCACTGGTGCCCGTTCCAGCTATCGAATCCTTCCATGTGGAAGGCCCAGAAACCCATGCGGCTGTCGCTGGTCACGATCAGGCCGTCCGAATTGCGCACGTCGATGCCGAAGGTGCTGCCGCCGGAGAGGTCGACACCCGGCGCGGTGTCGTAATAGCCAACCGTGTAGGGGTTCGTCGGGTCCATCATGTTGAAGACGTAGAACTCGTCGGCGTAGGTCGAGACAAACACATAGGGCCAGCGGACTTCGTGATTGTGTGGCAGGCCCTTCCATGAAGCGGTCCAGGCGCCTACCGGTCGCGAGATGGTCTGTACCGTACCGTCCAGTGCGGGCTTGAGATCCACCATGCGCAGCGGCGCATAGGTGTACTCGGTCTCAAGGACCGCGTAACGGCCAGTGGGATCGGGTGTGAACGTGTGGCCGCGTCCCACACCCGACATCCCATTGATCACCGCGAGGACCTTGGGCGCGGCGATGTTGGTGATGTCGTACACGTAGTAGCCGCCCGCCCCAGCCCCGTAGAACCGATCCTGCTTCGATACCGGGTCGTATCCCGCGTAGAAGTCGTGGTACCCGCGTGTCTGGCCCATCCACGTGCTGTCGGTCCAGGTGGTCGGGATCGTCCCGACGAGCCCGCCCTTGGGATCGCCACTCACCACCTTGTCGATGTCCCACACTCGCGCGACCGCCGATTCGCTGGTCGTGATCACCAGCGCAGCACCACTCGAATGCTTATAGGCGTAGGTCTCATGGAAGCCGCCGGGCGCCTCGGGTACCCGGACGCGGGCGACTTCCTTGATCTTGGAGGTGTCCGGCAGTCCCGTCACATCCCAGACAATGGCACCGAGGTCGAAGTCCGGACCGCCACGCCCGAACTGGAACCCGTTGAAGAAGTAGTAGCGGCCTTTGCTCTTCACGTAGGTCGGGGCAAGCGATGAGCCCTGGTGGAGATCGTTGTTCTCGATCTTCCACTCGTACATGACGTAGGCCTTGTCGGGATTCTTCAGGTTGACGATCGCGAAGCCGCGGGAGCCGCCAGTCGATACGTACGCGTACGGGCGCGACAGCTCCTGCTCGATCTCGATGTCGGTGACACGGCCCATGGGGAGGTGGGAGACGACCTTGATGTTGGCGCTTCCCTGTTTCCCCGCGATGGACTGTGCGCCGGCGAGAGACGGCACGCCCAGGGCTATCAGGGCAAGGCTCCAGGTACGGTTCATGTCATCTCCTCAGAAGATGTCGAGATCCTTGGCGGACACGACGCGTCCACCGTATTGACTCGTGACCTCGGTGACCAAATCGGCGTCCGACGTTCCCCAGTAGAGCTGGTGATAGAGGACCAGCACACCTGGTTTCGCCCGGCTGGCGACATCGGCCAGCTCGGCCGACGATGTGTGATACCATGAGTGATACTGCTGCCACTCGGGTGGCCGGCGCTGGAATCCGGCGGTCGAGTATACCTCGTGCACCAGGATGTCGCAGCCCTGGCACTGCCGCACGATTTCTTCACTCTTCCGGGTATCGCCTGACACCACGATCACCCGGTCCCGGGTTTCGAAGCGATAGCCGAGGGCCTCCGGCCACTTTCCGTGCGGCACGCGGAAGGCGGTGACCTTCACGTTGGAGTCCTGGTAGACCACACCGGCGTCAATCTCGTGGGCATTGGCGCGCCACCCGGTCTTGTTGGACGGCTCACCACCAGTCAGCCGCAGCTCGATGTCTTCCTGCCAGGCA
>CAMDCH010000071.1:0-10787 GCA_945889655.1 bacterium HR33 | reverse complement strand
AATGACATCGGCGTGAGCAGCGCCGTGCTGTCCCGGAATCCGTTCGACCATGCGGGATAGATGTTACGGCTGACCTGGGCGAGGTCGGCTCCGGCCTCTGCCATCGTTACGCCATCTCTCAGGCGGGCGAATCCGCGCGTACCGAACGGTCCGCGCCGCGTCGGCGTGGCGAGCACCAGCGGCGTCCATACCTGCGCCGAGATGCCGGCGAGACCGGTGACACCCGGAGCGAGCACGCCGACGATGGTGTGGGGCACGCCGTCGAGATTGATCATCCGCCCAATCGCGCTGCCCGCGCCACCCAGCGGCCGCGCGGCGGCATCCGTGAGGACGGCGACCCGTGGTGCGCCCGGGTTTTCATCGGCGATCCGGATCAGCCTGCCTGCCGCCGGTGTCACCGCCAACGCGTCAAAGAAGCCAGTGGTCGCCCTTGCGATCAGCACGTTCTGCGAGGGCCCGTTGCCCGAGAGTGCACCGAAGCCGAACTGCACCGCGCCGAAGGCTTCCAGGCTCCGCTGCTGCTGCTGGATGGCCTGGACCTCCACCGTGGACAGGCCGATGCGATTGGTCGGCGAATTCTGCTGGAATACGCGAACCAGCCGGCCGGCCTGGGGATAGGGCAGGTCGGCGAAGAGGACCCGATCGGCCACGATCCAGGCAGCAGCGGTCGCGCCCACGGCGAGACCGAGCACAAGGGCGGCGGAGAGGGCAAAGCCGGGGTGGCGGCGCAGTGCGCGCGCCGAATGGCGGATGTCGGCCAGGAAGCTCACGGTGGGCTCGAAGAGGGTTTCCTCTTGAGACACGATGACGCGTCAGATGGTTGCGGTGTACTGGCTCAAGACATAGACTGTCTATCCCCTAGACAGTCTGGGTCCCATGACGCCTTCCAAGCGCGACCTGCTGCCCGGAACACTGGACATGCTCGTTCTCCGCACCCTGGCCGCCAACCCGATGCATGGGTACGGCATCGCCCAGCACATCCAGCTGCTTTCCAAGGATGTTCTCCAGGTGGAGGAAGGCTCGCTCTATCCAGCCCTCCAGCGGATGCGGCAGCGCGGGTGGATCAAGGCGGAATGGAAGCAGACTCCCAACAACCAGCGGGCGCGCTACTACACGATCACGCCGGGGGGCCGGAAGCAGCTCGGTGAAGTGACCACCGCCTTCGGTGAACTGCTGGATGCGATTGGCCGGGTCATGGGGCCGGACGAATCATGATCGGGCGCTGGTGGAACCAGGTCCGTGACTGGTGGCAGCGCGACCGGTTGGCGGCGGAGCTGGATGAAGAGCTGCGTTTTCACCAGGCGCAAATGCCAAACCGGCTGGGCAACCTCACGCGCATCAGGGAAGAGGCTCGCGAGGTGTGGAGCGTCCGCTGGCTCGAGGAAACGTTCAACGATTTCCGGCACGCGACCCGATCTCTGCGCCGCACGCCGGCCTTTGCGCTGGTCTCGGCCGCGACACTGGGACTCGCCATTGGCGCCAATACCGCCGTGTTCAGCCTGGCCAACTGGCTGGTGCTGCGGCCGGTTCCTGGTGTCCGCGCGCCCGGCGAGGTCGTCACGGCGCACTTCGAGGGGGCTCGCGGTCTCTCGAACTCGCACCTCAACGTCAGGGACCTCGGAGCGCGGACATCCACGTTCGAGGGGATTGCGGCGCAATCCGCGTCGGGCAACTTCGTGCCGGTAGCGATCCCCGGTCAGCCACCCGAGTTCATGAACATGGGACTGGTGACCGCGAACTACTTCGAGGTCCTCGGTGCGCCGATGGCCCTCGGCCGGGGATTCACCGACGAGGAGACACTGTCGGCAGCCACATCGCTGACGGTCGTGATCAGCGACCGGCTCTGGCGGTCGCGTTTCAACGCTGACTCCACGACCCTCGGCCGCTCGATCGTGATAAGCGCGATCCCCGCCCGTATCGTCGGGGTTACCCCGAGGGGCTTTCTCGGGACCTCGCTCACGGATCGCACCGACGTCTGGCTTCCCGGTCCGTCCATCACCGCAGTGAGCTCCTTTCGCACCCCAGAAATCAAGGTGGCGGAAAACAGGGGGTACTGGATCTATCTCGAGCTGGTCGGCCGGCTGAGGGATGGTGTCACCACGGATCGGGCATCCGCTGACCTGGTGGAAGTACAGCGGGCGCTGGTTCGGGAATTCCCGGAAGAGAACAAGAACTGGGTCGCGGAGTCCCTCGATCTCGCGCAGGGACTCGGCGTGCCACCCGCGACGCGGGAAGAGGTCGACCGGATACTGGTTCTTCTCTCGGGCGTGACCGCGATCGTGTTGCTGATCGGGTGCGCCAACGTGGCCAACTTCTTCCTGTTCCGTGGCGTCGCGCGGCGCGACGAGGTTGCCATCCGACAGGCGCTGGGAGGGTCACGGTCCCGGCTGTTCCGGTCGCAGCTCGCGGAATGCCTGCTCGTTGCGATAGTCGGAGGAGCGCTCGCGATCCCGACAGCGGTGGGGCTGACCCGTCTCTTTATCGGTTTCACGCTGCCCGGTACCGGCGCGCTGACCCAGGTAGGCATGGACTGGCGAGTGTGGGCGTTTGCCGCGGCCGCTTCGCTTTTGACCGGCGTCCTCAGCGGAGTCGCACCAGCCCTGGCCTCAGCCGCCCGAACGGTGTCGCCGCGACTCCGCGCGGCCGGGGGACGCGTGGCCGGAACGGGAAACCGGGTGCGAGCCCTGCTCGCTACTTCCCAGGTGGCACTCGCGCTTCCGCTCGTGGTGCTCACCGTCCTGCTGGTCGGCACGCTGCGGAATCTTCGGCACGTGGACGTCGGGTTTGATGCCGACCAGGTCACGATGTTCACGATCGGTCCTGCAATGGCCGATTACAACGTGGACCAGTCGGTCTCGCTCGCGCGGGAAGCGGTCACCAAACTGAAATCGATCCAGGGCGTCGAAGCCGTAAGCCTCACCGCGGGTGTTCCGTTCACGTACAACATCCGTTCCCTGCTCGTATCCGATCAACTGGCCCCCGGAGACACCGGTGCCCCAGCGAACGCTGTCTATATCGTTGGAGACTACTTCGGGACAATGGGAATCGAACTCCTTGCGGGCCGCGCGTTCCACGAGGGGGAAGACCTCGCTGTCTACGACGGCATTAAGCCCGCCATCGTGTCTGAACGGCTCGCGCGCCGTCTCTTCCCGCGCGGCAACCCCGTGGGCCAGCTGGTTCGCCGCGGGACGATCCGGATCGATACTTACGAGGTGATCGGTGTGGTGAGCGACAGCCGCTGGGCTTCGCTGGCGGATGAGGGACTGGCGCCTTTCTACCAGCCCCTGCCGCCGTCATTGCTGCGGACCGCCGTGACGATCGCCGTTCGGTCGGGAAGCGCCAGCCGCGAGTTGCAGCCCGCGATCCGTTCGACCATGGCCGCGGTCGCGCCGAACCTCGCGCTGTTTGAGCTGATGCGCCTGAGCGACCGGATCGAGCTCTTCCTCGGCCAGCAGCGACTGCTCGCGCGGATGCTAACGTTGCTCGGTGGCGTCGCGGTTGCGCTCGCGGGAATCGGGCTTTACGCGGTCATCGCGTTCTGGACCGCCGAGCGACAGAAGGAGATCGGGATCCGGATGGCACTCGGTGCGCGGAGCGAGTCAATCCTGGTCATGGTGCTGGCACAGGCCGGCAGGGTTGCGGCAGCCGGCTTCGTGATCGGCATCGCGGGCGCTGGCGTGGCGGCGAAGGTGGTGTCGAGCCGGCTCTTCGGGATCAGTGCCGGAGACCCCGCGGTCCTTGCGCTCGGGGCGGGAGTCCTCGCGATGGTAGTGCTGGCTGGAGCACTGGTGCCAGCGCTGGCGGCGAGCCGAGTCGACTCGATGGTGGCGCTCCGCACCGACTAGTTGGGTATCGTTGGGGCGTATGCCTCCGCGGAAGAAGGCCCCGAAGGGGAACGGCGACCACGAGCTGATCCACGTGGCGGGCCGGGAAGTATCTGTTTCCAATCCGCAGAAGATTCTTTTCCCTGAGGCGGGCCATACCAAGCTCGACCTCGTTCGCTACTACCTCGCCGTGGCCGATGGCGCCCTGCGCGGGGCGGGGAATCGCCCCAACGTGCTGGTGCGCTACCCGAACGGCATCGGCGAAGACTTCTTCTACCAGAAGCGCGCGCCGGCATCCCGCCCCGAGTGGATCGAGATCGTGGAGCTGAAGTTTCCGTCGGGCCGCACCGCCGAAGAGGTGGTGCCGCGGGATGCGGCCGCGCTGGCCTGGATGGCCAACCTCGCCTGTCTCGAGCTGCACCCGCACCCGGTGCGCGCCGAGGATCTCGATCATCCGGACGAGCTCCGCGTGGACCTCGATCCCGTGCCCGGCGTCCCCTGGCCGCAGGTGCGCGAGGTCGCGTTGGTCGCGCAGTCGGTACTCAAGGATTTCGAGCTGACCGGCTGGCCCAAGACGTCCGGTTCGCGAGGCATGCACGTGGTCGTGCGCATCCAGCAGCGCTGGACCTTCGACCAGGTGCGCCGGGCTGCGCTGGCCCTCGCGCGTGAGGTCGAACGCCGAGCGCCCACGCTGGCGACCAGCAAGTGGTGGAAGGAAGAACGCCACGGCGTCTTCGTGGACTACAACCAGAACGCCAAGGACCGCACCGTCTGCTCGGCCTACTCGGTGCGGCCCACGAAGGAGGCGCGGGTCTCGGCGCCGCTCTCATGGGATGAGGTCCCGTCAGTGGAGGCGGCCGAGTTCACCCTGAAGACCATGCCGGCACGCTTCGCCGAGATCGGCGACCGCCACGCGGACATCGATCGTCATGCGGGCTCGCTCGAGGCCCTGCTCGATCTTGTCTTCCGCCACGAGAAGGAAGGGCTCGGCGATGCGGCCTGGCCTCCGCAGTACAAGAAACAGGCGGGCGAGCCGGCCCGGGTGCAACCGTCGAAGCGCCGGACCTCGAAGTTCCCACTGATTGAGATCGGCCGGGCGAAGAAAAAGGAAGACGCGCTCGCCGGGGTGGAGCGGTGGAAGGCGCGCCATCCGGACATTGCCGGTCTCATTGAACCCGCCGACATCCTGGTGGATGCGATGCGTGGCCGGTACCGCACGTGGACCCGTGTACGCGTGAACCTGCAGCATGTGCCGGAAGACCGGCGGCCGGTCCAGGAACCGCTGGATCCCGACGAAAAAGATCTTTCCGGGTGGGGCGTGTAGCGCAGAGACCGTTGTCCACGTGACCGGGCGCACACCCCTCCCTGGCCCTCCCCCTTCTTGCACGCTCCTTGCACCGAAGAAGTCTCCGACACCGCCGACACATTGGGGAAATCGCGTATCAGCGGTGTCTATCAGACAGGGCGGCAACGACCGCCCGGGGAGACGACGCATGCACACGCTTCGCCGTTTCGTTCCGACTCTTTCCGTGATCGCCCTCGCGGCCTGCAACCTGCCCGGCAGCGAGCCGGGTGGCTGCGGCGGCGGTGCAGCATCGGAGACCGATCTCGGGCCGGGGAAGGCTGCTGCCGTGACCGGAGCGTCGGTCTGCATTCCCGGTTCCACGAGCGGGGCCTCGTACTCGCTGGTCGCGTTCAATAGTGTCGCAACCGGTGGGACCTCAGCGACCGTTACCATCCAGGGCTCAGGCATCGTGGGGTCGGGCGGGCCGGTCACGTCACAGCGGGAGGGATTCGACCAGCGGGAATCACTGGTCTACCCGGCCCCCCGGCGGTCTGACGCGTTCGACGCAGTGTTGCGGTCGCGGGAGTCCCGGGTGCTGACGCCAAGGATGGCATCGGCGCGCCGGTGGTCCGCGGAGCGCCCGAGCGGCGGTTTCAACAGCGCCTCCGCGCCCATGGCTGTCGGCGACCCGGTGCAGCTCAACGCGAACACGGAAGAGTCGTGCTCGTCACCGGAGATGCACAACGGCACCGTGGAGGCGATCGGCACGTATGGGATCGCGATCTCCGACAACGCTAATCCGCCCGGCGGCTACACCCGGCTCGACTACCAGTCGCTCGCGGCGCAATTCGACACGCTGATCTATCCCCTGGTGACGAGCACGTTCGGCACGCCGTCCGACATCGATACCAACGGGAAGGTGATTCTCTTTTTCACGCGCGCGGTAAATGAGCTGACTCCGCCGAACGTGGAGTTCTTCGTGGGCGGATTCTTCTTTGCCCGGGACCTGTTCCCCACCACGGGTAGCCCGGGGATGGCTCCGTGTGCCGGGAGCAACGTCGGCGAGATGTTTTACCTGCTGGTGCCGGATCCCCTGTGGACCGTCAATGGCAACACGCGTAGCAAGTCGTTCGTGTCGGGAGAGGCACCCGCGCTGCTGGCGCACGAGTTCCAGCACCTGGTCAATGCATCCCGCCGACTGTACGTGAACACCACCGCCGAGGAGTTCGAGGAAACCTGGCTGGACGAAGGGTTGAGCCATTCCTCGGAAGAGCTGCTGTTCTACCGCCAGTCGGGATTGTCGCCGCGGAGCAACCTGGGCCCGGACAACCTGCGGGCATCCAATACGATCCTCAATGCGTTCAACAACGACATCGCGGGTGATTTCGGGTCGCTGATCGAGTTTCTGAAGAGCCCCGACGGCAATTCACCCTACGCGGGACACGACTCGCTGCCGACGCGCGGGTCCTCGTGGTCGTTCCTGCGGTTCGCGGTGGACCAGAAGGCCTCGAGCGACGGCAACACCTGGTTCCAGCTCACCAACTCGATCGTCACCGGCCGCGCCACGCTGACGGGCGTCTTCGGCGCCGACGTGCCGGGGCTCTATCGCCGCTGGGCGGCGGCGCTGGTGGCGGACGACGTGTCGGGGAGCGAGGCGGAGTACCAGCACAAGAGCTGGCAGTACCGCTCGGTGATCAAGGCACTGAACAACGGGGTGTATCCGCTGAAGATCACGCGGCCGGCCGCTGGTGTTCCGTCTACCGTGACGCTGGTGGCAGGCGGCTCGGCGTACTTCGAGTTCGGGGTGGGATCAGCTGCAGCCACGATCAGCGTGACGGCGCCGGTGGGGACATTGTTCACGTTGGTAAGAACGAACTAGAGTGATTGCGCTGATGCACGCTGATGGACACCCATGATTGCGCTGATGCACGCTGATGGACGCTGATCTGATTCCCGCACTGAGCGAATCAGCGTGATCAGCGCGCATCAGCGCGATCAAGTCATTCGGATCTCAGGACAACATTGGGGTCTGTACGTGAAGCTTTTAGCGCCGGCATCCAGCTCGCGACCACGGCCACGATGAGCAGGGTAACGCAGACCAGGGTGAAGATGAGCGGATCCTTCGACGAGACCTGGAACAGCAACGCCTGGATCCAGCGCCCTGCCCACAGCGCGATCACCGCTCCCAGCACTACGCCCACCGCCGCGATGCGCACGCCGTCCAGCACGACCAGCCGCGTGAGGTCGTGTGCCTGCGCGCCAAGGGCCACGCGGACGCCGAGCTCGTGGGAGCGCTGCGCGACGTTGTACGCGATCACGCTGTAGAGGCCGATGGCGGCCAGCGCGAGTGCCAGCAGGCCGAAGGCGAGGAACATCGTGGCGCCGAGATTCCAGGATCTCTTCTGCGGCCCGATGATGTCTTCATAGGGCGTAACCGTGATGTAGGACGCGCCGGGCATCTCCTGCTGGAGCCGCCGGCGAACGGTTTCCGCATAGCCCCGAGCGTTGCCTTTCGTCCGGACGAACAGGCCACCACGGGCGATGCCCCGCTGCGCGGCCGCGAGGTAGTAGTAGAAGCCGGAGTCGGCGGAAAGACTCTGCTCCTTGATGTTCTCCGCGATCCCGACCACGTAAATGCACGGCATGGTGTCAGCATTGAGCCGGAAGCACTGGCCCATCGGATCCTTCCCGGGCCAGAGCACTCTCCCCATCGCCTCGCTCACCACCGCCGAAAGCGGGGCCCCGGCAACGTCGCTGGCGTCGAAGCCGCGGCCGCGCCGGATCTTCGTGCCCACGGTCGCGAAGTGTTCCGGTGAGACCATGTTGAGGTCGAATTGCCCCAGCCTGGACACGCTGTCGATTCCTGCGACGCGCAACCCCATACTCGTGGTGCTCCAGAACGGAACCGCTGCCTGGAGGCTGGCATTCTCGACACCGGGAATGCCCACCGCCGCTTCCCGGAGTCGCCGCCGCAGTTCGACGCCTTTCGCGCTGTCGAGCGTGACGCCCCGCATGTTCAGCGTGACCAGCATGACGGGATCCGTGTCGTATCCCAGTGGAATCGCCTGGATGTTGCGCACGCTGCGGACGAAGAGTCCGGCACCCACCAGCAACACCACCGACAGCGTTCCCTGCAACAGAAGCAGGGCGGTGCGGAGCCGCGACTTGGTCTAGGTGCCTTCGCGCGACCCTGACTTGAGGTCGCCGGTCAGGTCAGCGCGGGTGGCCTGGAGGACAGGCGCGAGTCCGCTGAGCACGCCCACGACGACCGCGGCGATGCCGGCGAATAGCACGGTCCGCGGGTCACGGAAACCGGCAGCCGCCTCGCTCTTCTCCAACAGGAACGTCCGCAACGCGGCTCCGCCCCAATGAGCGATGACGACGCCGGCGATCCCTCCCGCCATCGCGAGGGTGACGCTCTCGATCAGCAGCTGGAAAACGAGGCGCGCACGGGTGACACCAAGCGCGAGCCGCAGCGCGATTTCGCGCCGCCGGTGGAGCGCGCGGGCCAGGAGCAGGTTGGCCACGTTGGCGCAGGCGATGAGCAGCACGATCACGGACACGCCGCCGACCCAGGTCGCCACCTTGGCGACGGGCGACTGGTTCGGGCCGCGCTCGGCGAGGAGCGAGCCGGCCACCGCGCGAGGCCTCGCGATCGACGCCGGGGTCGTTCCCGACTGCTCGACACGCTGCGCTTCGTAGGTCTGTAGATAGGCCTGGTTCAGATCGGCGTTCGCGGTTTCGATGGTGACGCCTGGCTTGCGGCGGAGCAGGATGGACATCCAGCCGAGGCTGTAGGTCTGCCACCAGTTGCTGCCGTCACGGATAAACCCGACGAACGCGCCGCTCGCGTAGCTGGTGATCGGGATGAAGAACGCCGGCGGGCGGTCGGCCCAGATGCCGACGAACCCGCGAGGCGCGATGCCGATGATGGTGTAGACCGTTGGACCGATCTGGACCGTGGTACCTAGGATGTCACGGCGACCGCCGTACTCGGTTCGCCACATCGCGTAGCCCAGGACCGCGACCGCCGTGCCGCTCGGCGGCTGGTCTTCCGCGTCGGTGAAGTACCGGCCCGCCTCGGGAGGCGCGTCGAAAAGGTCGAAAAAGTTCGCGGTGACGGTACCGATGCGCCGCTCGCGCGCGGACTCACCGGTGCCGACGGCGAGGTCCCGCTGGCTGTAGCCGGCGATGAGGTCGAACGATGTCGTGAGCCTCTGGATTTCCTTGAACCGCACGTACCGGCCGTCGGTGCCCGCCCGCTCGACCCCCCGACTGGTCGTATAGACGTAGGGCCGGTGAACCAGGTCCGGCGTCTTCATGAGTGGCGGCGCGCGGAACAGGAGGCGGTCCACGATGCCGAACATCGCGGCGTTGGCGCCGATGCCGAGTCCGAGAGTGACGATCACGGCGGCGGCGAAGCCGGGCTTGAGGCGCAGCCCGCGGAGGGCGTAGCCCACGTCCTGCCTGAGGTTGTCGAGGGTCATGCTGTCTTGGACACCAGTCCCGGGGTCGAGGGTTGCACGGGGCCTAGCCTGCGAGCACGTCCTTCAGGTCGTAGGGGCGGGTGGTCTCCAGCTGGTCGTAGCGGCAGTCGTGGGGCGGCTTGTCGGGCCGCCACCGGAGGAACGTGGCGGCGTGGCGGAACCGGTCGCCCTGCATGTGGTCGTATTTCACTTCGCAGACCCGCTCGATCCGCAGCGGCTCCCACGAGAGATCCTTCCCCGCGTTCCACCGGCTGCCCGCGCCGGGCATCCTTTTCATTTCTTCGCCACTGAACTGCGCCCACTCCCGCCACGGATGGCTCTCGATCGCGTCCTCGCGCAATGGCGCCAGCTCAGCGACCAGCTCCTTCCGCTTCTGCATGGTGAACGACGACGTCACGCCCACGTGCTGGAGGTGGCCCTTCGCGTCGTAGAGACCGAGCAGGAGCGAGCCCACGGCATCCTTCCCGTCCTTGTACCAGCGGAAGCCCGCCACCACGCACTCCGCGGTGCGCGCGTGCTTGATCTTGATCATCGCGCGCTTGTTCGGCTGGTAGGTCCCGTTCACCGGCTTGGCGATCACGCCGTCGAGGCCGGCGCCCTCGAAATCGCTGAGCCAGCTGCGGGCCAGCCCGGCGTCCCGGGTCATCGGTGTCAGGTAGAGCGGGGCGGCGGCCTTGTCGAGCAGTTTCTCGAGAGCAGATCGACGGCTGTCCTGTGGCTCTTCCATGAGGTTGCGGCCATCCACTGCGAGCGCGTCGAAGGCAACAAACGACGACGGGATCGCCTTGGAGAGTTTCTCGACGCGTGAGGCCGCGGGGTGCAACCGGAGCTGGAGCGCGTCGAAGTCGAGCCCCTTGGGCGTGACGATGATGATCTCGCCGTCTACCACGCAGCGTGGGGGAAGCTGGGTCAGCAGCATCGCGTGCAGCTCGGGGAAGTAGCGGTCGAACGGCCGGAGGTCACGGCTCTGGATGTAGACGTCATCGGCGCTGCGAAAGACGATGGCGCGGAAACCATCCCACTTGGGCTCGTAGAGGAAGTCGCCGTCGCCGGGGACCGAGTCGGTGAGCTTGGCGAGCATGGGCGCGACGGGGGGGTCAATCGGGAACTTCCCGGCAGGCGGTGGTTCAACGGGCTTGGCTGAACCTCGCGGCATCAGCCCGCCAGGAGTTCCTGGCGTTCGCCCTGCCG
>CAMDCH010000070.1:0-10787 GCA_945889655.1 bacterium HR33 | reverse complement strand
CCGCAGCCGAGGTGGTGTGCAGGGTGGCGAAGGCCAGGTGGCCCGTTTCGGCGATGGTCAGGGCGGCCTGGATGGTCTCCAGGTCGCGCATTTCGCCGACGAGCACGACGTCAGGGTCCTGCCGCAGCGCGTATTTCAGCGCGGCATTGAACGTCTTGGTGTCGCTGCCGACTTCCCGCTGGTTGATGATGCAGTTCTGGTGCTTATGAATGAATTCGATGGGTTCCTCGACCGTGAGGATGTGGCCCCTCAGGTCCTTGTTCAGCTTGTCGATCATCGCGGCCAGCGTAGTCGACTTACCCGAGCCGGTAGGGCCAGTGACCAGGACCAGCCCGCGTGGCCGTTCCAGCATCTTCGCCATGACCGGGGGCAGGTTCAGGTCCTTGAACGTCTTGATATTGATGGGGATCTGCCGGATCACGATCGAGACGCAGCCGCGTTGCTTGAAGCAGTTGCCGCGGAACCGGGCGAGGTTCTGGATGCCAAAGGAGAAATCGAGCTCGTCCTCGGTCTCGAACTTCTTCTTCTGATTCTCGGTCAGGACGGAATACGCCAGCATCAGCGTGTCCTTGGGGCTGAGCGCGTATTCGTTCTTGGAGTTCACGATATCGCCGTCGATGCGCATCTTGGCGCGCTCGCCGGCCGTGATGTGAAGGTCCGAGGCACCCCGCTCGATGACTTCCTCGAGCAGCGTGCGGAGGTTGACAGTCTGCGGGGCCTGCTGGGGCGCCGCCGGCTGCGGAGTTGCCGTCATTCGATCAGCCCGCCGTTTCCTTGACTACTTCTTCGAGTGTGGTGACGCCACGCTTCATTTTCACGATGCCGTCCATGCGCAGGGTCAGCATCCCTTCGCTCACCGCCATCGCCTGGAGCTCTGCCGTCGAGGCCCCGCGCAGGATCATGCGACGCAGCTCGGGAGAAAGCGACATGACTTCATATAGTCCCGCCCGTCCCTTGTAACCACTGCCATTGCAGGTGTCACAGCCGGTGCCCTTGTAGAACGTCACGCCCGCGAAGTCCTTGGGATCCACCGACAGCGCCTTGATCTCTTCCGGGCTGTACGCGTATTCGGCCTTGCATTCCTTGCAGATCCGGCGCACGAGACGCTGGGCCACAATCAGGTTGACCGCGCTGGACACGTTGAACGGCTCGATGCCCATGTCGATCATGCGCGTGATGGTGGACGGCGCATCGTTCGTGTGCAGAGTGGAGAGCACGAGGTGGCCGGTGAGTGCCGCCTTGATGGCGATACCGCCGGTCTCGATGTCGCGGATCTCGCCAACCATGATGATGTTGGGATCCTGCCGCAGGAACGCCTTCAGCGCGGCCGCGAACGTCATGCCGATTTCGTTGCGCACGAGCACCTGGTTGACGCCGGCGAGGTTGTACTCGACGGGGTCTTCCGCGGTCATGATGTTCACTTCGATCGTATTCACCCGAGAAAGCGCCGAATACAGGGTGGTGGTCTTCCCGGAGCCCGTCGGGCCGGTGACCAGCACCATGCCGTAGGGGTTCAGGATGTTTTTCATCAGGTCGGCTTCGGCCTTGGGCTCGAAACCGAACTTGGCGAGATCGAGGGTCAGGTTGCCCTTGTCCAGGATTCGCATGACGATCTTTTCGCCCCAGATCACCGGCAGGCAGGAAACGCGGAAATCGATCACGCGCTTGCCCATACGCAGCTTGAGGCGGCCGTCCTGGGGAACCCGCCGTTCGGCGATGTTCAGGGACGACATGATCTTCACGCGGCTGGTGAGAGCCGCCTTGAGCTTGATCGGCGGCTTCATGATTTCGCCGAGCGCCCCGTCAAGGCGGTAGCGCACGCGAATCTCAAACTCGAACGGCTCGATGTGAATGTCCGACGCGCCGCGCTTCACGGCATCGGTGAGGATGCCGTTGATCAGCTTGACGACCGGCGCGTCATCCGCGACCTGGACCGGGCCCTGGTCTTCTTCCTTCTCCTCGATGACTTCGAGGTCTTCAGTGTCCTCCATGTCCTTGATGAGGTTCTGAAGCTGGGCATCGGTCTGCTCGTAGTATTTCTCGATCGCCTGCCGGAGGGTGTACTCGCCGGCGATCACCGGGAAGATGTCGTAGCGGGTGATGAACTTGAGGTCTTCGATGACCGTGACGTTGGTGGGATCGGCCATCGCGACTGTGAGGACGCGCCCCTCCCGCTTGAGCGGGAGCACGGTGTGTTTCACCGCGACTTCCGCGGGGATCAGCTTGGTGATCTTGGCATCGACCTCGAACCGGGACAGGTCAACGGCGGGAATGCGGTACTGGCGGGCGAGCGCCTTACTGATCTCGGTTTCCTGCACGAAACCGAGCTTGACGAGGCAATAACCGAGGCGCATCCCGGACGTCTTCTGCTCACCGAGCGCCTTTTCCAGCTGATCCTTAGTAATGAGGTTCTCCCGAACGAGAAGATCACCAAGCCGTTCGGGAGCTGCCGCCGTTGTTGCCATTACCGTCCTTGGTGGATTAAGCGCAAGGATTTCAAGCCGTTAGGCCGACTTGGCAATGTACCGGAGGGTGAGGGGGTGTCAAGGCACTCTGATCATGCCCGACAGCCGCTTTACCGTTGACGGGCCGAAGCCCGGAACCTTCGCCAAATCATCAACTTGCGCGAACGGTCCGTGCTTCGATCGGTACTCGATTATTGACTTCGCCTTGGCCGGACCGACACGTGGAAGCTGCGCGAGTTGAGTGGCTGTGGCGGTGTTGAGGCTCACAGGAGGGTCAGACCCTTCGCTTCGCTCGGGGCGGCGCGGGCGGGGCGTGCCTGAGAATGTGGAATGCGACCTGATTTCCGCGAGCAGCGACGGGCCGACACCGTTCACGCGATCCAGCCCCTCCAGAGACCCGAAGGGCCCGTTCTTTTCGCGGTCGGCCACGATCCGGGCCGCGAGACCGGTACCGATCCTGGGAAGCCGTCCGATCTCCTCTCCGGACGCCACGTCGAGGTCGATCCGTTCCCCCTTTTTCAACGGACGGTTGAAGCGTGCGGCGCGGGCGGCGACGGAATCGAGCGGAGTGCGACTGGTGGAGACTGGGCGGTACGCGATCGACCCCGGAGGAGTGTCGGAAGGACCAATGAGCCGGATCAGCGCGCCGACCGCACCCAGCGCAACGAGAAAAAAAACAGCTCGGCGGTCGGAAGAAGAGGACATGGAACAAGATCGTCCCAGACCTTGAGACCAGTGGTATCAGAAAATCACGAGGAGTAGCGGAACTCCGCCGATCCTTCGCCGCTACGCGGCTCAGGATGACCATCGCCTTCTGACGCGCTAGCGCGTCAGTGCGATGGCCAGTTCTCCCACAATACCCAGGCTCTTGGCGCTGACCTTGTCGAACGTGTCATCCACGGTGTGATGCGCGGGGAAATCGAAGTCGATCACATCGATGGCGCGGATGCCGCCCTGTTGCAGCGGGACGTGGTCGTCTTCCAGTGCGTAGCCGACGCTCGACCGGAAGGTCCGGCCAAACCCGATCTCCTCGGCCAGGGTCCATACCCGCTGGACCACTTCGGGGGCATTCGCCACCGAGTATTCCTCCTGGAAAATCTCCAGGTCCGCATCGCCGACCATGTCCCACACGACGGCAAACAGCGGATTGGGACCCACCTGGTGCGCCGCGTAGTACCGCGAGCCGAGCAGAACATCCTTGCCGGGAAAGTTGCCGTAGTCTTCGCCGTCCACGAACAGAAGATCGACACCCCACGCGGGCCCCCTGGCTTTCAGGGCATCTGCGACTCCGAGGAGCAGGGCTACGCCCGACGCGCCATCATTGGCGCCGGGCACCGGACGCTGTTGGTCACCCATGTTCTTTGATTTGTCCGCCCTGGGACGGGTGTCCCAGTGCGCCACGAAGAGAATCCGGTCGGGAACACCCGGCCGGAAATGGCCGATGAAGTTCCTGAGGTTGAGCGTCTCGCCCGCACCGGTGACGTGGGTGAACGCCTGGACCGTGACGGAATCGGCGGTGGCCTTCAGGTGTTCGACAATCCAGTCGCCGGCCTTGCGGTGCCCTTCCGTGTTGGGCACGCGGGGACCGAAAGCGAGCTGGGTCTGCACGTATCCGAGGGCGGTGTCCGCGCGAAACTCGCGGACCCGGTCGGTGCGCGGGGTGCAGCCGCCGGCGCCGAGGAGCACCAGGTAGAGGCAGAAGTACGTCTTCATCGGAGCTGCCCCGCCGAGAAGTTGATTTCCGCGAACGCGGTGAAGGTGATCTGCGACAGTGTGGTCGCGGTGTGTCGCTGCTCGGTCAAAACATAACTGAACGACGCACCCCCCGTGATCGCGGGAGAGAACCCGGTATCGAGGCGGAAATCGAGCTGCCGGCGGCGGCTGTCGGAGACGGGGATGCAGTCCGCGGTTCCCGATCGTACGAGGCACACCAGGATATCGCTGGTGATCCAGGAGCCGTTGGCGCGGAGAGGGTTGTTCAGCCGGATGAGCGTGGCCGGCACGCGAAACGAGAATCCGACATTGGCTCCCCAGTCCGTTCGATCGCTGCGCATGGTGTTGCCCGAGGTGAGCACATCCGAGGTGGTGCGGGCAAACTGGACGCCCGTGAGCACGCCGACCGCCCAGCTCACCGTCGCCGACGGATTGATAGTGGTCGAACGGTTCTCGGTTCGCCCAACACTCCTGCCAAATGACGGCTGCTCGGTGTTGGTCACGGTCTGCCGGTACCGGGCCTGGGCGGTGAAGGTCGTGATCACACGGTTGAGAACCCACCGCGGCGAGTAGAGCCAGGAGACATTCCCTGAAGGCCACTCCCGGCTGCGCTGGCGGAGCTCGCCTTGCGTCTCGCCGCGCCGGATCCAGCTGGTGGCGAGGAGATCCTGGTAGAGCGCACGCGCGCGAAGGCCGAGCGGGAGATCGAGACCGCCCGCACCGCTGCGGGTGCGCGAGTCCGTTGCGCCCGAAGCCTGGATGCCGTCGTGGAATCGAAAGTCTTCGAGACCACCGGCCGCGAGCTGGTATCCGAGATCCGGGAAGAATGGGGCGCGATCGAAACTGGACCGGAGCTCGTGCACGAAGGTGAGGTCGACGGGCTGGATCCGCCGGAGCAGGCGCGCGACCGCAGCGCTGTCACCAAGGAACGACCGCGCCAGGCTGGCAAGGTCGGCGCTGCCGCCGAGCTCGCGCCGCCGCGCGTTGGCGAGCGCGTGGGGAGCGATGAAGGCACCCATCGAGTCGAGTCCCGACCGTACCGGGTCGCGCCCGTTGGGGTCGCGATTGAACGAGTAACTGGTGGTCCAGCTCGCGCGCGGGCGCAGCCACGCGCCGACCACCGGCGTGACGGACAGCGCCGTGGTCAGGGAGCGGGCCCGCTCGAACCCCGCATCACGACCGAGGAAGGTGTCGCGTTCCGCATCCAGGACGCGTCCGAGGCTGGTGGTATCGCCGTAATCCTGGAGGTCCTGTGTGCGGGAGAAATCCGCCCGCGCCACCAGCGAGTTGAACGGGCGCAGCTCGGCTCCGGCGTCGTTCCGCCAGGTGTTGACGATGCTGGGCAGTGGTACGACCGCGGTATCTCCGGGCAGGACGATCGGGACCCGGAACGTCGAGCGGTCGGTCCGGCTATCAACGAGCGCGCTCCCCAGACGCACCTGCGATGGATTCCACCGAAGGCGAGCCGATCGAAGGGCTCGACCGAAGGCGCTTTCGCTGATGAATCGCGGCAGCCCCCCGACAACGCGGGAAAAGGCGGCAGGGAGCGGCACCGTGCGGGGACCCGGTGGGTTGACGTAGCCGAGCGCGTACTGCCGGGTACGACTCTTCGCTTCGGACAGCTCGGCCGTCGCATCCGCGCTGGTGCTCGCGGCGGAGAGCGAGAGCGGGTCGATGAGCATCCGCTCCAGGGTGGTGGACCCGCGGCGCGCGCGACGGATCCCAAACTGCAGCGAGGTCGAGGAGCCGCGCGGGCGGCGCAGCCCGCTCAGCCCATCCGCCCTGATATCGCCGTGCGCGACGTAGAAGGGATCATCCCGGGTGCGCCGTTCTTCCACGGAAAACGGCATGCTGAGTCCCCAGGCCGATGGCAGCAGCTTGGCGAGCTGGACGGTCGACCGGAGAATTCCCTCGTCATTGCCGATGTAGTTCGCGTCCTCGCCGAGCTGGCGGAACTGCGGATTCTTTCGCGAGAGCGACAAATTGATCTCGGCGAAGTCGGCGGCGGCGAGACGCGCGTCGACCGCCCCCGCATAGCCGGCATCATCGACCACGCCACTGAGACGGATGTCGTCGACCCAGAGCTCGGCGACCGGGTCCGCCACCACCTGCGCCTTCCGGAACATGCCGACCGCGACCTCAGAGACGCGGCCCAGGTTGGGCGGCGAGGTGGCGGGATCACGCACGTGAACGAGGTACGGTCCGTCGCAGGCAACGTACGCGGTGGAATCACCACCGCACGGCGCCGCCCCCGAAGGCGGTTCACCACGCAGCCAGGCGGCCTGCACCTGGGCACGGAGTGTCTTCCATCGCTCCAGGTCCACGACGACTTCGGGCTCCCAGCTCGTGCTGCGCGCCGGGGTCCGATAGAGATAGAAGTTGTTCTCGTCGCGGCCGACCTTCACGTAGAAGTCGAGATCGCCCTCCTCCCAGCCCGGACCGCGTCCGCGCGCCCACACCCGCAGGGTCCGGTATTTCAGAAAATTCTTGTCCGCCTCATCGGCGAAGCGGGTGAACGCCTCGGCGCGCTCGCCGGGGCGCAGGTCACGTGCGATGACGCGGAGGGACTGCTCGTTGATCTGCTGCGACCCGAACTGGATTGCCGCGCCGAAGCGGTCGGCCTGGTCGAGGACGCCGGGTGGCGACGTGTAGCCGAGATCCTGGTTCTCCGTGGACACGATGGCGGCGACCACTTCGCCGTGCAGCTGCGGGCGGTCACCCGCGAGGCCGGCCAGCGGCACGCCGGCGCGCTTGATCCAGGGCGAACCGACGAGCCGCATCCGGGCAAGCGCGAAGAAGAAATCCCGTTCCGGGGCCGCGGCGCCCGGTGCGACGAGGGTGAGACGGAGCGCACGGACCTGGCGGATGCTGGGGGCGCCGACCTGGATGGAGTCGGTCCGGAACGGAATCCGGTACAGCCGCCAGGTGAGGAACCGGCCTCCCTGGTCGGCGATACGCCCGCCGTCGCGCACGTGGTATTGGTCGTTGCCGAGGGGGAACACGTAGCGCGTGACGTTCTCCTGGACCGCGCCGACGTTGGTGTCGAGCCGGTTGTCGCCGTCGAGATCCTCGGTGTCCGCGAACCCGTTGCGGCGGGTGCAGTCGGATGCGAGGTCTCCGAGGAAAAACGCGGGGATGCCACCAGACGGCAGCTCGCAGGTCGGGACGAGCGTGGCGGTCTCCCCGGTCGCCGCGTTCACGATCGAGTCGATCAGGTCGCCATGAATGCCGCGGTCATTGGTAGCCGCGTTGAACACGTTGGCAACCGAATCCTTTTCCGTGTCGAGTCGGCCGAGCCCAAGCTGCTGGAGCCCGCTGAACAGGGTATCGCGGCCGCTGACGCGAAAGGTGTCCGGCGCGAGGGCCACGGCGTCCTCGAACACGGTGCCGAAATCGAACAACAGCGAGGCGTTCTGGGCGCGGGCGGTGCGGTCGGCATCTTCCAGGACCCAGAACTCGAGATACTCGGTCCGCGAGAGGTCGACGCCGAGTCCCGAGCGGTCGAGGGACTGGGTGATGCTGCGCCACCGTGGGCCCGGCGTGTGCGGGCGCACCCATCGAGGGCGGCCACTGACGGGATCCGGCGCGCCGCCGACGGTGTCGGCCTTGAGGGTCATCCAGAGAACGGTCTCGATCTGCCGTGTAGCACCGGTCACGACGATGCTGGAATCGATGTCCTGGGCTTCGAACTCCAGGACCTGGGTCTGCGCCTGGATGGCGTTCTGCCAGGTGAGCGGGACCGCGTCGAGGTTCGAGAAGCCACCGCCGGCATCGAGATAGGGAGCCAGGAGGCCGCGTCCCGAGGAGGGACGGCTGCCCAGCTGAAAGCTGTTCTGCACCAGCCGCACGGGAAATGCCGAAGTCCCTTCGAACTCCTCGACGTACGCCTGCCCGCGCTGGTTGGGGTTGGGCTTAGAAACATCGAGCTCGCCGCGGAATGCGAAGCTCGAGGGCACCGACGTGCTGATGAGCGGCAGCGCGTCCAGCGCCCGCGTCAGGCGGGAACCACGGAACTGGAGATCGGTGCTGACCCCGCCGATCATGCCGGACCGCGGCTCGAATCCCAGCGGGGGGCGGGTGAAGGCGGTCTGTTCGCTCTGGTACAGGCCGATGGCGGTGATGGTACCCGCCGCGCCGACATGGTACGTGGTCGACAGCCCGAAGTTGTTCTTGGGAGCGTCGTCGAAACGCTGGTTCTCCTCGAACTGTGCGCGGACCTGGCTGGGACCGGGAAACAGCGAGTCGGGACGGAGGAACGTGACGACGCCGACATCGTAAGCGATCTGGTAGTCGCGGTCGCGCACCAGCTCGCGGGTGCCGACGAAGAGGCGCTCGCTCCCCTCGCGGAGCTGCAGGGCGCCGAGAGTGAGCGTGGAGCGGTCACCCGAACCGGTGGCGTCGTAGTGCATCCGCAGCCGGAACTGCGGGGGTGGACCCTGCGTGGCGAGGAGATACGTGGGCGTGCGGTAGAGCGAGTCGTTGCGTTCCCGCGGGCCGAGCGCGCTGGAGTCGGCGAACGGCACCAGGTGGGGGGCCACGATGAACAGGTCACGAATCGGGAGGGCGCCGTTGGGGTCGCGCTCGCGCGGAAAGACCCGGTTGAATTCGTCGAGCGTCGAGGCGTCGCTGGCGCGCGCGAGACCGAGTCGCGCGAGGTACGTACCCTGCCCGTCGAGCGGGCGCTCCGATTCGTTGAGCACGATCGAGAGGCCGATCGTCGCCCGCGTCACGTTACCGCCGCCGAGCCGATAGACGTTCCGCATTTCGTAGAAGAACGTGGGGACTTCGGGACCGCGTCGCGGTTCGTAGATCAGCTCGAGGGTATCAGCGCCGTTATTCTCGGACGGGAAGGTGCCCACCGTGTCGCCTGACGCAGTGACGTAGGAAACGGCGAGGAAATCCTCGGTGCTCACCCGGTTCGCGAGCGCGAACCAGAGGCCCGACGGATCCAGGTAGTAGTCCCGCCCCTCCACCAGGCGTTCCCATGAGAAGGGACCGACGCGTTGCGGGCTATCGTCACGAAGGGCGACAGCGTCGATGCCGCCGAGGTTCGGGTTCGAGCCGGCCTGTCCCGACTGGGCCCGCAACCGGTAGACGCGGGCTTCCAGCACGCGGTCGGTGGGCGGCAGCTGCCCGGCATCCAGCGCCAGGATGTCGATGGCGGGATACGCCGGCAGCCTCCGCGGGTCGCGGACGAAGAAGAACCGGCCGGACTCGAAATCCAGGTCGCGGCTTTCGCGGTCCACCGGCTGCGTGGCCTGGTCGCCGATCGTGAACACCCGCGTGCGCACCGCGGAACCCCGCTGTTGCGCCCAGATGGTCCTGATGTCGAACGGCCCGACCTGCGCGAGCGCCTGGACGCCGAAGGAGTTGGCGGGGATGGCGGCACTGATGAAGCGGGAGCGGGGGGCGTCGAAGGTGACGTTGCCGATATCCACCCGCCGCAGGATCTCGTCCTCGAGACCCTGGTAGAACACGCTGATGTTGTTGCTGGTGGTGAATTCGCGCTCGGTGTCGTAGTCCACGTTCACGTGGACCCGCTGGCTGAGAATGCCGCCGGCGCGAACCGAGAACTGCTGGCCGATGGCCGGCGTGGGAAATCCGCTCCGGCATCCGGGTGTGAAGCTCGAGATGTCGAACGCGGTGCAGCGTTCGTTCTTTAGCCGGTCCATCTTGAGCTCGACCCGGGATCGAAGCTCAAGACCCACGTCGGCGTAGCGCCCCAAGGCCTCGAACGTGTTCGCGGGTCTGCCTGCCGCGGTATCGGGCGCCACGCTGTCAGCTACCGCAATGGCCGCCTGCGGTGGACCAAAACCGTAGCGCCGCTGCCGCCGCGCCACCTCGAGGGCCGCCCGCACCCGTGCTTCCCAGGCAGCGGCAACCATGGCCGCAGGAACCCGGGCGCCATACAAGCCGCCCGGCGCGAACTCGGGATATGAAGGAATGCGCAGCGAATCGCCCGGAAAACGCGCGCGAAGCGGAGGCTCCTGCTGTGCCGAAAGACTTCCGGCGCACAGCACAAGCACCACCACGAGGAGGGCGCGCACGGGTGCAGGTTTGGTCAAGGTCAACAATACGCTAACTTGAGCGTCAGCATGAGGATACTAAGCCGGTATGTCCTGAAGCAGCATGCGGTCCCGTTCGTGTTTGCGCTGTCCGCGACCACGGCGATCATGCTGCTGAACCAGATCGCCAAGCGGCTCGGTGACCTTGTCGGGAAAGGCCTGACCTGGAGCGTGATCGCGGAAGTGTTCGGGCTTTCCATCCCGCTGATCATCGCCCTCACGCTCCCGATGGCGGTGCTGGTGGCGGTGCTCCACACGTTCACTCGGCTCTCGACCGACAACGAACTGACGGCGCTCAAGGCCAACGGCATCTCCCTCGGCAGCCTCATGCGGCCGCTGCTACTCGCGGCGGCGGGCGTGGGTGTCGTCGCCTTCCTGTTCAGCGATCATGTGCTCCCGCGTTCCAACCACCGGCTCCGGTCGCTCCTGCAGGACATCATGCGCAAGAAGCCGACGTTCGCGCTCAAGGAGCAGGTGATCAATGAAGTCCAGCGCTCGCGGCTCTTTCTCCGCGCGGGGCGGATCGACCAGTCCACGTTCCAGC
>CAMDCH010000069.1:0-10877 GCA_945889655.1 bacterium HR33 | reverse complement strand
TCTGTCAAATAGCACATGAACATATGCGAGGAAAAACAGATGACGAGATATGATACTCACTATAACCAACACATTGCCGTTCCACCCGTCGAACCCTTCCATGTGGAAGGCGCGGAAGCCGAAGCGCATGTCGCTCGTCACGATGAGGCCGTCCGCGTTCCGGACGTCCACGCCCCAGGTACTGCCGCCCTGGGGCTTGATGCCGGGGGCGGTGTCGTAGTAGCCGACGGTGTAGGGGTTCGTCGGGTCCATCATGTTGAACGCATACATCTCGTCCCCGTAGGTGGAGACGAACACGTACGGCCAGCGCACCTCGTGGTTGTGCGGCAACCCCTTCCAGCTTGCCGACCACGCGCCGACCGGCCGCGAGATGTTCTTCACGGTTCCGTCGAGTCCCGGCTTGAGGTCGAAGATGCGGAGCGGGGCATAGGTGTACTCGAACTCGGTCACGGCGTACCGGCCGGAGGGATCCGGCGTGAACGTGTGCGCGATATCGGTGCCCGCCACGCCGCTGACCTGCGTGATCAGCTTCGGATTCGCCACGTCCGTTATGTCGAACAGGAAATAGCCGGAGTACCCGGCGCCGTAGAACTTGTCCTGCTTGGTGGCGGGGTCGTAGGCCACGTAGAAATCGTGGTATCCCTTGAGTGGAAAGCCCTGGATGTTGTAGTTCCGCGCCGAGTCGGGGTTCGGGATCTTGCCGACCAGACCTCCCTGTCCTGCCACCACCTTGTCGATGTCGTATACGTAGGCGCTGTTCCCGGTCGTCGTCTCGAACAGCAGCGCGCGGCCGTCGGAATGCTGGTACGCGTACTCTTCGTGGAATCCGCCGGGGAGCTCAGGCGCGCGGATTCGTGCGACCTCCTTCACCTTGGTTGTGTCCGGCAGGCCGGTCACGTCGAAGACGATCGCGCCCAGGTCCCGGTCGGGGTCCTTCCCGAACTGGTAGGACTGCGCGAAGTAGTACCGGCCTTTGCTCTTCAAATACGCCGGGCCAAGGGCACCGCCCGGGTGCAGCTCCGGGTTCTCGATCTGCCAGCGGTACATCGAGTAGGCCTTCGCCGGGTCCTTGAGATTGATGATGTGGAAGCCGGCTGCTACCGACACGTACGCGTAGGGCCGTGACAGCTCCTGCTCGATCTCGATATCGGTCATGCGCGGAATCGTCACCGTGGACACCAGCGTGATGTTCCGGCTCGCCTGGTTCCCCGCGATCTGCTGACCGACGAGTGGCGAGCCAGCCAGCATCATTCCCGCGACAAGTAACCCGTTTCTCATCTTTACTCCGTAAACATCAGCGTTCATCAGCGTGCATCAGCGAAATCAACTGACCTTGGTGGGCTTCGGCGCTCCGTCAGGACCGTTCTCCCAGTCCTGGGCGCTCGAGATGTTCGGCATGCCCCACTGGTGGCCGTTCCACCCGTCAAACCCATCCATCTTGAAGGCCCAGAATCCCGTGCCGCTGGGGGTTTTGGGGAACTGAGCTATGATCGCCGCTCGCCCCGGTGGACGCAATGCCGGGAGACGCTGGGCCGCCCCGCTGGGTGGAAATGGGGTGGCGTGGGAGGGGGTGTAAACCCCGGTCTAGTGAAAGTAGTTCTGCGTACTTGGAAGGCTAAAATCTTGACACGTCGAAGTATAAGTATTATAACGGGTATTGCAGGTTACCCGAGTCTCACGCTCGCGTCCTGCTTCTCTTTTCTCTTACAGCTCGTGACGGCGCCAGCTCCTCTTTGAGATTTTCGGAGGCAGGTGGCCGTTCGCTACGGGACGGTAAGGGTCTTTTTAGGTCCCAACTCCGTAGGGAGGACCACCCATGAAGTGGAAATTCGTGCTGATGACGGCCGTGCTCGCATTGGCGGGCGTCGGCCAGGCAGCAGCCCAGACACGCGTAGTTACCGGGCGCGTGGCGGACTCGCTGTCCGGAGATGCGGTTACCTCTGGCCAGGTGACGGTTACCGGCTCGACGGTGACGGCTACCATCAAGGACGACGGCACCTTCACAATTGCCGTCCCTTCCCGTGACGTCTCGCTGAGCATCCGGAGCATCGGGTTCAAGCGCCGTGACGTCGCCGTGCCCACAGCCCAGAGCGCGGTGCAGGTCAGTCTCGAGCGCGATTACTTCCAGCTCGAGGCCATCGTCGTTACCGGTCAGGCTACCGGCGTCGAGCGCCGTAACCTGGCGAACGCGGTGTCATCGGTGTCCGCCTCTGAGCTCATCAAGGGCGCTTCGATCGCCTCGGTAGACCAGGCCCTCCAAGGGAAGCTCGCGGGCGCGCAGATCTACGCCAACAGCTCGGCCCCGGGCGGCGGCATCCAGGTGAAGATGCGCGCCGGTCTCAACTCGGTGCTGGGAAACTCTCTCCCGCTCTGGGTGGTCGACGGCGTCATCATCAACAACATGGAAATCGGCTCCGGCCTGAACCAGTTGACCCGCGGCGGCGGCCAGGGCTGTAACGCCTCCGGCAGCTCCTGCGGCAACCAGGACCAGGTGCAGAACCGCGCCTCGGATATCAATCCGAATGACATCGAAAGCGTGGAAGTGCTGAAGGGTGCCGCGGCAGCCGCGATCTACGGCTCCAAGGCCAACAACGGCGTGATCGTCGTGACCACCAAGAAGGGCCGCGTGGGTGCCCCGCAGTTCGGCATCACCCAGCGCGTCGGCCGCTCCGAGATGTCGAATCGCCTCGGACCCTTCCGGACCTTCGAGACCCAGCAGGAAGCACGGCTGGCGTTCCCGGACTCGACGAAGGTGGCCAATACCTTCACGAGCAACGTGTTCGATCACGAAATGGAAATCTTCGGCCACAAGCCGATCAGCTACGAGACCGCGGTCAGCATGAACGGCGGCTCGGAGAATACCCGGTACTTCGCGTCCGGCCTCTACCACCACGATGGTGGCATCCAGAGCCGCACGTACTATGACAAGCAGAGCCTCCGGCTGAGCCTGGACCAGAACATTGGTTCACGGATGACGTTCGGCCTGGGCATGAACGCGTTGCACACCAGTCGTGCGGCGGGCGTCAATAACAACGACAATACGCAGACCGCCATGTACATCGCGCTGCCGTACACGCCCACCTGGCTGGACATCCAGCCGGCGGCGGATGGCACGTATCCGATGAACGTCTTCACCAACTCGAACGTCCAGCAGACAAACGACAAGGTGACGGTGAACGAGAACGTCTGGCGCATCATCCCGTCAGCCCAGACGAGCGTGACCATCCTGAATTCCGCCAGCCAGACCCTGAAGTTCGTCGCCAACGGCGGCCTGGACTGGTACGGTGATCGCGGGTTCGCCTATTCGCCGGCCAGCATGCAGTTCGAACGGATCGACCAGTCCGCTACGGACGCGTTCCCCGGAGCGGTCGCGCATACGGCCGTGTTCTCCAGCCAGATGAACATGGGCACCAGCCTGGTGCACACGTTCAAGCCAGGTAGCGGCATCTTCTCGGCGACCACCTCTGTTGGTGGCAGCCGCGAGAGCCGTGGATTCAACTTCTCCCAGATCTTTGCCCGTAACCTCGTGGGCGATATTCCCACGATTGCGGACGGCGTCTATGCAAACGGCCAGGTGTCGCAGACCAAGAACAAGGTCAACGACGCCGGATTCTTCGCCCAGGAAGAGTTCCTCACCCTGAACGACAAGGCCCTGCTGACGGTGGGCATCACGGCGGACCAGAGCTCCACCAACTCGGAGCCTGACAAGCTGTTCTACTACCCGAAGTTTGGTGCCTCATACCGCATGAACCTGATCCGTGGCTTGGTGGATGAGCTCAAGGTCCGTGCCGCCTACGGCCAGACGGGCAACAAGCCCGGCTATGGTGACAAGTTCACCTCGCTGAGCACGGGAGCCTTCGAGGGCAACCCGACCATCGGCCTCGGCACTACCCTGATCGCCCCGCTGCATCCCGAGCGGCAGGCGGAGTTCGAAGCTGGTATCGACGCGCAGCTGTTTGGCGGCCGGGCGAACCTGGAGGCGACGGGATATCAGCGCACGATCTCTGACCTCCTGATCAACCGGACGCTGCTCGCATCCAGCGGCTATTCCACGCTGCGATTCAACGGCGCGGAAATCCAGTCCAAGGGCATCGAAATGGCCCTGAACGTGGTCCCGGTGCAGACCCGTTCGCTGAGCTGGTCGTTCCGGACCAACTTCTCGAGGGACATGACCCGGATCACGTCCCTGCCAGTCCCCCCGTTCAACGCCGGCGGCAGTTTCCAGCTCGGCGCGGCACGGTTCATCCAGGACTCGCTGGCGACGGACGTCTGGGGTAACGACACCCTCGGCATAGGCGACCCGCTGCTGATCGATGCAGACGGCGCGGGCCCCGGTACCATCGGGATCACGCTGGCGGATGGCCGGCCTGGCACCGCCTACCAGGGCTGCAAGACCGAATGGGTTTCCGCCGGGGTCAACAACTGCGTCGTGATCCAGCGGAAAATCGGCGACCTGAATCCCAAGTTCACCATGGGCTTCAGCAACGACCTCAAGTGGAAGGCGTTTTCGCTCAACGCCCTCGTCGCATGGCAGAAGGGTGGACTGGTCAGCAACCTCACCCGTTGGCTCATCGACGGCGTGAAGACCACTAGCGACTACGAAGAGCCCTGCGGCGCAAGCGACCAGTGTCTGGCGGGTGAGACCCGCGGCGCCATGCGCCTGCGTCTCTTCCCGAACTGGGTCACCAAGATCGACGTCGAAGACGCCAGCTACGTCAAGCTGCGCGAGATCAACCTGGGCCTCGAGCTGCCCAAGTCCATGATCAACAAGGTCTGGAGCGGTGCCCGGTTCGTCCGGATGTCCTTCGCCGCCCGCAACCTGCTCACCTGGAGCAACTACTCCGGGGCTGATCCGGAAGTCAGCAACAACGGCAGCCGGAACATCCGTATCGGATTCGACGACATCGCGCCGTATCCGCCCAGCCGCAGCTTCTGGTTCAACCTCGACGTGGGATTCTAAACCATGAACTTCTCATTGATGCGGCGCCGCGCTATGCGGCTGACGGGCAGCCTTGCCGCTGCCACCGCCATGGTTCTTGTGGCGGGTTGTAAGGACCTGGACGTCGAGAACATGAACGGCGTCGCGGCGACGAGCTTCCAGGAAAGCCCGACTGCCGCGCAGCTCGTCGTTGCGGCCCAGGGCCTGGTGAACGGCATGAAGGGCCTGGGATTCACCAGCGGCACCCAGGGTTACGAATACTGGTCGTTCCGGGCTTCCGAACCCCGCGGCCTGACCAACGCGGTGATCAGCCCGACCACCGGTGGGAATTGGAGCTACTCGGCGATCAAGAACATGAACCTGATCCTCGGCGCCCTGACTACCGTCACCGGCTTCACGGATGCCCAAAAGGAAGGCATGCGCGGCTGGATCAAGTTCGCCAAGGCGCTCCAGTATGAGAGCATGGCGGAAGCGCGCGATCACTTCGGCGTGCCGATCACCCTCCAGGAAGACCCGGTGAACGATGCACCTGCGGCGATCAACACCAACGCAGAGGTGTGGGCGTACATCTTCCAGCTGATGGATGAGTCGTATACCCACTTGGGCAACGCCGGCACCACGCCGTTCAACTTCAAGATCGGCACCGGCTGGGCGGGCTTCAACACGCCCGCGACGATGCGTCCGGCGAACCGTGCCATCAAGGCTCGGTGGCAGGCCATCTATGCCAAGCCCGTGGGCCACGCGGCGTTCTCCGCCGCAAACTGGACCGCGGTTCTTACCACGCTGGGCACCGTTGGTACCATGATCAACCCGGCCGATCCTTCCACCACCACCGGCCTGCCGAACCTCGGCGGGACGGCGTTGACGGCGGCACAGATGCGCGCAGGTCCGTTCAGCATCTATGACGCAGCAGCGACGAACGGTGCGAACTCGGTGGATCGTTATTCCAATTCGCGCTTTCACGTTGAAGCCCAGTGCATTGCGGCGGGCGCCATTCCTGCCGCCGGGGCCATTCCCGCAAAGCAGAATGCCTGTGCGCAGGACACAGTCCGGTCGAACGCGGCCGGGTCGGCGATTGCGTACACGCCCACCAACCGTGACGGCCGCGCATTCGGTGCCCAAGCCAGGGTCCAGGCGTTGACCGTTGCGAACTACCAGTGCCTCCTGCTGGCCGGCACGATTCCGATCTGCGAGCACCTCCGGCAGACGGATCCGATCAATCCGGTCCAGACGGCGCGCATTTCGACCACGTCGCCGATGCCTGTCATCGACAACGGGGAGCTGTTGCTCATCCGCGCCGAAGCCAACATGAACCTGGGCAATACGTCGCTGGCGATCCGGGACATCAACCGGGTCCGTCAGTCCGCTCTCGCCAACCTTGGGCCGATCACCGATCCGTACGTTGCGGATCCGGCCCTCAGCCAGCCAGCCACCCTCGTGGACGAGTGGCTGTACGAGAAGCGGTTCTCGATGTGGGGAGAGAACAACACGGTGGCGCTGGATATGCGGCGGTACGGAAAGTCGAGCCTCATTCCGCACCACGATGCCAGCTTCCGGATCTTTGACTTCGCCCCGATCCCGGCAGCTGAATGCGATGTTCGTGGCTACGCCACGCTGGGTTGTTACGCCGGCGGGTATGCCGGGATCCAGAACGGTCCAAACCTGTACTTCCAGCCCTGGCAGTAAGCCCGGGCTGAATGCCTGAAAAGAATCCGCCCCGTAGCGAGTGCTACGGGGCGGTTCTCTTTCTGGGTCCCTCGCATCTGGTCAGGGTGAGTGGCGGTCGACGTTACTCACCACTTACCACTTACCACTCACCTCTTGTCAGTCACCAGTCACCCGCCGCTACTGAGACTCGTAGTCGTCGGCGCCGGTCCAGATGACGAGCAGTCCGCAACCCGCCGTTCCCATACCCTGGTTGGCGACGCTCGCGAGCTCCAGTGGCGTAAAGGCAATGCTCTTGTAGACCTCAACGCCGGCGATCCAGGCGGGCGGGATCAGGTCTATTTCCATGGACGTCGGAACGCCATCCATCAGGACCTTCATGGGACACGTGACTTCGCCCCCGGCGGTCTTCCGGAATGACGCCGGTGTGCACGCCCCCATCCGCTCGCATCCCACGGTCAGCCCGGGGACCCGCCGGACCAGGTCGGTCGCCAGCATCGGCTGGATCTTCAGGATGTCTTCCCGGGTGAAGTACAACCCCCGGCCTTGCCGCTTCCGGCGGTAGAAGTCCACCATCCGCGGGTTCCGCGTGAGCATCCGGCTTTCCACGGCGATCGGATCGAGGGCAACCGCGGCCTTTTTCATGATGATCTTCCCCATGTCGATCTCCCGGCCCTCGCGGCCCTGGAGATACATGCGCACCGCGCGTGGGGCATACCCGATGCGGCGGAACAGGACCAGGGACGTCTGCCCCGGTACGAACTTGAGCTTGTACATCCCGTCGCGATTGGTATCCGTCTGGGTGTCGTCCGGCAGGTAGACCGCCACCTTGTCGAGCGGCTGGCCGTTGGTGGAGTCCACCACGAGGCCGACGAGGGTGACCTGCTTGCCTTGGGCGTAGGCGGCCGCAGGCCAGAGGGCAACGGCCAGCATGGCACAGACCAATTGACGCTTCATAGTGGCTCCTGGAAGGCGCGTGGGGAGTTCGTCCAAGACTACCCCCACTGGGGCGCGGGGTTCAAGGGTGCGCAGCTTTTGGCCCCTCCCCGCGCGTTTATGACACCGGTACCGCCGCCCACCCCGATCAGATTCGCTCGTGCGCCCATCCCTGTCCGCCGCCGAGTCGATCCTGGAGCGCGTCTGGGGGTTTCCCGGCTTCCGCACGGCGCAGCGGCGAGTGGTCCTGGCCGCCCTTTGCGGCAGGGACTGCTTGGCGATGCTGCCCACGGGTGGCGGGAAGTCCCTGTGCTACCAGGTGCCGGCCCTCGCACTACCCGGGCTTACCGTGGTCGTGTCACCCCTGATCTCGCTGATGCAGGACCAGGTGGCGGCCCTCCAGCGGCGTGGCGTGGCCGCGGAATACCTGAGCAGCACACAGGCCGGGGACGTGCGTCGCAACGTGCTCGAGGCCCTCAGGGCGGGACGCCTGAAGCTTCTCTACGTCGCCCCGGAGCGGCTGGCGCAGATGGTCCCGATCGTTGCCGGCCGAGTGTCGCTGCTGGCGGTGGACGAGGCGCACTGCATCAGCGAATGGGGCCACGATTTCCGGCCACACTACCGAGCGATCGGCGGCTTTCATCGGGCGGTGGGCTCCCCACCCATGCTGGCGCTCACGGCGACCGCCACTCCTGCCACCCGGGCCGACATCCTCGGCGTCCTCGGCCTGCGTAGCCCCGTGCGGGTGGCCACGTCCTTCGACCGGCCCAACCTGCATTTCCGGGTGCAGCCCTTCGCGGCCGAAGGGCCACGGCTGGCCCGGCTGGCCGAACGCCTCCGGAGACTGGAGGAGAGCGCTGTCATTTACCCGCCGACCCGCAACCGGACCGACGGCATCGCGGGCATCCTGAGCCGCTGGGGATTCCCGGCGGCGCCATACCACGCCGGCCTCCCTGGTGCCGAGCGCACGAGACTGCTCGACCGATTCATGAGCGGGGACGCCAGGATCATCGTCGCGACCAACGCGTTCGGGATGGGGATCGACAAGCCGGATGTCCGGCTCGTGGTCCACCTCGGCATACCCGCGCGGCCCGAGTCGTACTGGCAGGAGGCGGGAAGAGCGGGGCGGGACGGCCGGCCCGCCCGGTGCGAGCTGATGTGGGTGCCGGGCGACCTGCGTCTCGCCCGGCAGATGGCCATGTCACGCAAGCAGGCGCCGGCGGCGGCCGCTGGATTCGCAGCCATGGAGCGGTATCTCACCACCACGGGGTGTCGGCGGCGGGTGTTGCTGGAGTACCTGGGCGAGACGCCAATCGCGTGCGGCGGGTGCGACAACTGTTGACGCACGTTCGGACAGGGTGGCAGCCGGGGCCTGCTGGGCAGTCTCCGGATGCGTTCGGTACGGATTCCATGTATTTCCACGGTGCCGCCGGCAGGGACCGGCAGTCATATTTCCTCCATGACCGAACACCCGTTCCTCACTGACGACCACCGCCAGGTCCGCGAAATGGTCCGCGACTTCGCCGAGCGCGAAATCCGGCCCGTTGCCCGCAGGTACGACGTGGCGTCCGAGTTCCCCTGGGACAACGTGAAGAAGATGGCCGACATCGGGCTGATGGGCGCGCCGTGGTCCGAAGATCTTGGCGGCTCAGGGATGGATCTCCTGAGCTACATGATCGTGATCGAGGAGCTGGCCCGCATCGATGCCAGCCACTCGATCACCGTGTCCGCACACACCACGCTCGGTACGTCTCCAATCGTGCGGTTCGGCACTGAAGAGCAGAAGAAACGCTTCGTCCCACTGCTGGCGCGCGGTACGGTGCTCGGCGGCTTCGGGCTCACCGAGCCGGGGGCGGGATCGGACGCCGGCGCCACCCGCACGGTCGCCGTCGACAAGGGTGACCACTACGTTCTGAACGGCTCCAAGATTTTCATCACGCACGCCGGCGTGGGCGAGATCTTCGTAGCCACTGCACGCACAGACACGAAACCGAAACGGCGCACAGACGGCATTACCTCATTCATTGTGACCAAAGACACGGTCGACATCGCGGCCGCGAAGAAGGCGGGAATCGGGCACGCGCCTGACCTGCCGAAGATCAAAGGCGTGAAGTCGGGGAAGAAAGAGGACAAGCTCGGCTGGCGCGCTTCCGATACTCGTGAGCTCATCTTCGAAGATGCGATCGTACCGAAGGAGAACGTGCTCGGTGAGGTGGGGAAGGGGTTCGTGAACTTTCTCAAGACGCTGGATTCCGGCCGCATCGGGATCGGGGCGCTTTCGCTGGGGATCGCACAAGGCGCGCTCGACGAATGCCTGCGCTACACGAGCGAGCGGAAACAGTTCGGGAAGGTCATCGCATCGTTCCAGGGGGTGCAGTTCCCCATGGCCGACATGGCTACCGAGATCGAAGCCGCCCGCCACCTGGTCTACCACGCGGCGTGGCGCAGCATGAACGGCCTTCCGTTCAAGAAAGAGGCGGCGATGGCCAAGCTCTACGCCTCCGAGCTGTCGATGCGGGCCTCCATCAAGGCCGTGCAGCTCCACGGCGGTTACGGTTACACGACCGACTACCCGGTCGAACGAATGATGCGCGATGCGAAGATCTGCGAGATCGGGGAAGGAACCAGCGAGATCCAGCGTATGGTGATCGCGAGGGAGCTGCTGGGAAACCTGGCTGATTAGACGGTCAGACGGCCAGACGGTCAGACGGTCAACTAAACGCAAGCACGACCGTCCGACCGTCTTCCTCGACAACGATCCAGAAGTCACTACTGAAGCGACCGCCTGACCGTCTCTCTGCTGTTGACCTAACTTACTGTCTCTCTTATTCTTACAGTCGTGACTTGGACTCCCGCCGAGATTGACCGCGTCCTCGCGACCGAGATCCTCCCTCTCGTCTCCAAGCCCAACCGCTACATCGGTAACGAGCTCGGACTGGCGCGGAAGGATTGGGGTTCGGCCAAGGTTCGTTTCCTGCTTTGCTATCCCGACGCCTATGAGGTCGGGATGAGTCATACCGGCACCCAGATCCTCTACCACATCGTCAATCGCAACCCTGGCTGGCTGCTGGATCGCGTCTACGCGCCCTGGCCGGACATGGAAGCCCGCCTGCGCGAACGGGCCATCCCACTCTACGGTCTCGAGCATCGGCACCCGGTCCGCGACTACGACCTCCTCGGCTTCACGCTCCAGTCCGAGCTGACGTACACCAACCTCCTCACGGTGCTCGACCTGTCCGGCATTCCGTTGCGCCAGGCCGACCGCGATGAGAAGGCGCCCCTGGTCTGCATCGGCGGCCCGTGCGCGTCCAATCCCGAGCCGCTGGCCCCGTTCATC
>CAMDCH010000068.1:0-10947 GCA_945889655.1 bacterium HR33 | reverse complement strand
TCGTGCTGCGCTTCGGGATGAAGTTCGAGTGGAAGTAGGCGATGTTGCCCTCGGCATCGGCGAACACGGTGTTGTTGGACGAGTTGGTGTGCAGCTCCATCGACTTCCGGAACTCGGCCAGGTTCTTCGACTTCGTCCGCGAGTATGACTGCGTCAGCGCCTTCAACGGTTCTTGCATCAGGCGCACCGCCATCCATTTCCCGTCGGCCTGGCGCACCACCGGCCCGTGATGCGTCCGGTAGACCGTGAACTGCCGCTCGGCCATCCCGCTCGCGGTCTTGTAGGGCACCGTGATGACTTGGGATGCGACGGGGCGCTCTTCCTTCCCGTAGCGATACTGGAACCCGTCGCCCCTGGGAGTCACCGTCTCGGCGTACTCGTCGATGTTGTCCACGCCGGACGACGTGTGCATCCACCCGGCGGTCGCATTGAAGCCCTGGTAGATGAAGAACTGGCCCCAGGTGATCGCGCCGTAGGCGTTGAGGCCTTCGTCGCTGGTCATCTGCGCTTCGGCGCGGAAGAAGAACGACGTGTGCGGGTTGATGAGCAGGAGTGCGTGGCCGGCGGTCGTGTTGGACGGCGCGACCGCAATGCCGTTGGAACCGGTGGGCTCGGGCTCGAACTGGGGCTCGGCGAACGCCACCTTCTTCTCGCCACTCTTGTCGTAGAAGGCCTGGAGCTGGGTCAGGTTCACCCGCTCGATGTCCCCGCCGATGCTGCCCTCGCTGAACGTCAGCGCCATCCAGGGCTCGAATGTCGTGATGACCTTCGGGGTCACCTCGGGGTGGTTGTACAGGTAGAAGTTCAGTCCGTCGGCCCACGCGTCCATCAGCTTCTTCAGCCAGTCCGGGCTCGCGGCGTACGTCGCCTTCATCGAGTCCGGGTTGATGAACAGTTTCATGCGCAGGTCGCGCCAGATCTCCGCTTCGCCTTCCGCCTCGGCCAGCCGCCCGATCCCGTTGATATAGTTGGTCTCCACGCGGTTGAAATCGTCCTCGGCCTGGGCGTAAGCCACGCCGAAGACGGCGTCCGCGTCCGTCTTGCCCTTCACGTGCGGAATGCCCCAGTCGTCGCGGGTGATGGTCACGTTCGCGGCCTGGGCCTTCCAGCGGTTGGTGTCATCGCGGCTGGCACGGCCATCGGCGCAGGCGAATCCGAAAACGGCCAGGAGGAGGGCGGCTTTCTTCACGGTGGAGCCTCTAGATGGAGGTGATGGGGCGACGCGAGGTAAGGTGCCCCGCCTGTCCCGATGAGGCAAGCGTCCCCGCGCTCTTCCGGTACTGGGCGCGTTCAAATGGTACGCTGACGTGGGCCTGGTCTTCGTATCGTGGCGCACCTTGAACGGGAGCGTGTGCAATGATGCGCTATCAGAAGCTCGATGCGTGGAAGTCGGGCCACGACCTGGTGATCGCGGTTCTGGAGGGCACGGAGGACTACAAAGGACCCGAGAAACGAATGGTGCGTCGGCTCGGATACCTGGCGATCCGGGCGGTGGGGCGGGTGGCATTCGGAAAGGGCACGGGCAACCGGAAGATGTTTCTCCAGGCCCTCATGAGAGCCCAGGGCTACCTGTCCGAATTCCAGTACCAGCTTTCGCTCGCTCGCGCGATGGACGTACTGCCGGAAGCGCTCTGCACGAAATGCGATGCGCTTCGTGGCCGGGCCACCTTCTACGCGCAGCAGCTGTTCGAGAAGGTGCTGTCGGGACCGGGAAGAGGTCGGCCGCGGGAGTAGGCGTGCCGTGTCTTGCCACCATCCGGCGAGGAGCCGCAGATTATGGGTATGGCCGCCGTTCGCGATATCACGACCATCGAAGAGCTCCTGGCGCTGCCCGAGGATGGGAGGCGTCACGAATTGCTTGATGGGGAGCACGTCGAGACGCCAGCTCCGCGCTGGGCGCATCAGTTCGTGCTCAACGAACTCAATTATGCGCTCCAGCAGGTGCTCCACGACCGTGACGACCTCCATGTCCTGACGAGCCCGGCGGACATTGTCTTAAGCCCCCGGACGCTCGTGCAGCCAGATCTTTTCGTAGTTCGCAGGGAGCCTGGCAAGCGTATTGAACAGTGGGCCGATGTCGGCGTGCCGATCCTGGCCGCTGAGGTGCTGTCACCATCGACGGCAAGCCGCGACCGAGGCAAGAAGCGACGCCTCTATCAGCAGGCGGGTGTCGGGCAGTACTGGATTCTGGATTGCGATGCGCGCCTTGTTGAACGCTGGTTGCCGACTGACGAGCGTCCTGAGATCATCTCCGATGTCTTGCTGTGGTCGCTGCCGGGCGGGGCCACGGGAGAGATTGATGTGGCCGACATGTTCGAGCGAGGTCTTCGCTAGCCAGCCCGACAGGGTTGGAAAAGAAAAGGGCGGCGGGAGAATCCCGCCGCCCTTTTTACATCGTGAAAACGCGTTGCGTCAGCTCACCTGCCGCGCGCAGGGCGCGGCGTTCTGGGCAGAGCTGAGGTCGTTGACCGCGTACGCCAGCTTGCGGACCTTCGCGGGATTCTTGGCGGCCGAGGACTGGGTGGTCAGGTCGGAGGCCAGCTTGACCAGCGTGGTCCGGCGGTCTGCTGCCGACTGCCCTTCCGCGCGAGACAGCGCGGCGCGTGCCGACGCGATCTGCGAACCATCGAGTCCCTTGTCGCGCTCGAGCTGGTCGAGATACGAGCAGGCCAGCGCGAAGCTCGGCGGCCAGACCAGCTTGGGCTGGCCCTGGACGTTCAGGAAGGGGAACTGGACCGTCTTGGCCGCCAGGATCTCGTTGGCCGAGATGTGCTCGCTCGGCGTGAGGTCCATGACGTCGAGGCCACGCGCGATCTCGGAGCTGAACATGTAGCCGTTGTACCAGTAGACCGACCACGTGCCGCCGGGACCCTGGCGGGTCGAGTCGGATGGGCCGCGGTCGAAGAACGCGATCTCTTTCGGCTTGGCCGCATCGGTCCAGTCGAAGACCGAGACGCCACCCTGGTACCACGACTGCACCATGATGTCGCGATCCGGGATCGGTATCAGCGAGCCGTTGTGCGCCACGCAGTTCTCGAGCGCGGTCTGCGGGGCCGTGAGCTTGTAGTAGCTCTCGAACTTGAGCTTGCGGTTGGTGACGCTGAAGATCGCGTCCGCGCCCCATTCCTTCGGGTCGCTGGCGCGGCACTTGGGCGCGCCGCCGCCGCCCCACTCGTCCGAGAAGAGCAGCTTGGTACCGTCGTTGTTGAACGTGGCCGAGTGCCAGTAGGCAAAGTTCGAATCCGCGACCTGGTCGATACGGACCGGGTTGGTCGGATCCGAGATGTCCAGCAGCAGGCCGTAACCACCGCAGGCGCCGCCGGCCAGGCCGAGGGCAGGGTAGACGGTGATGTCGTGGCACTGGTTCGGGCCACGCTGGGGCAGTGCTGCCTGCACGGCAATCTGCGCCGCGATCATCTTGGGCAGATAGGTGCGCAGGGCGGCCGTGTCGGCTGCGTTCTGCACGTAGTTGGCGTGAGGAGGCGCGCCGAAACCGGCCGGAGCCGGGGTTGCCGGTGCGGGCGTTGGGGCTGCGCCGCGAGCCTTCGCGATGCTGTCGAGCAGCACGTTGGCCTGGTTGGCGTTGAAGACCGTCTCGAGACCGTTCGCGGGTACGACCGTGAAGGCGCCTGCCGCCTTTGCGCGATTGACTGCCGCGATACGGGTGGCGCGGTCGTCCGGCGCTTCACCGTGGGACGTGATCGCGGCCAGGTTCTCGAAGATCTTTGCGCGGTTGATGATCGCCGCCGACGCCGGGTTGGCGAGCGGTACCTTGATCACTTCGATGTTGAAGAGCGAGGTGCCGGACGGATACTGTCCCGGGCGCGGCACGATGCAGCCAGGCAGCTCTGTGGGCGACCGCACGCCGGACGAGCCGGAGACGTACAGGTAGATGTTGTTGGGATCCTTCGGATCCTCGACCACCGTGTGCGTGTGCGAACCGCGGCAGGTCTGGACGCTGGTCACGTACTTGGGATGCGCGATGTCGGTGATGTCGAAGATGCGCACGCCGCGGATCCGTTCCTTGCTTACTGAATCGGCGGCGGTGAACGGTCTCGAGCTGCAGTCAACGCGGCCATTGAGGGCTTCGGCCGACATGAACAGCAGCTGCTGCTTGTAGACCGACACGTCGTTCTGCGACGCGGGGCAGGTGTAGGCAGTCACGAGCGTGGGCGAGGTCGGCGTGGATACGTCCCAGATGATGAAGCCGTTGTAGTTGCCCTGGACCGCATACTTGCCCACGAACGTGATGTCGGAGTTTGTGATGCCCCTGAACCCTTCAGGCGGCTGGGCCTTGCCTGACACCTTGAGGTTCGAGGTCGCCTCGGCGGCATCCCACATACCGGCCTTGAGGCCGACGCGGGGATCGGCGCCGGGGTTGGTGGTCGGGGCCGTCGTAACGGCGGCCGGACGCGCTGCGGCCGGAGCCGCAGCAGCGGGAGCCGGTGCGGGAGCCGGGGTCGGCGCCTGCGCGGTCTGGGTCGATCCGCCGCACGCTGCCACAGCGAGCGTGATCAGTACGAACTTCATTCGGGAAACCATGTTCACCTCGGTTAAAGTGCGTTCAGCATCTGGGTCATGCGGTCGATCTCGGCGGTCTGGTCGGCAAAGACGTCCGACGAAACTTTGTAGACCGCGTCATCCTGCGCGGCGCCAGGCGCCGACATCAGGACGTTCACCATATCGATGGCGCCCTGGTGGTGCCCGATCATGTACTTGAGGAACGTGCGGTCGAAGTCCACGCCCTGGGCAGCGCGCAGCTCGGCCATCTGCTCATCGGTCAGCATGCCCGGCATGAGCATCTCATGCTCCACGCCGTTCATGGTCATCTTCATCGGCACGGCCTTGGCTTCCGGCACCGCCTGGTTCCGGTCCTTGAGCCACTGCTGGAAAATGTGGATTTCGTCGGTCTGCGCGTTGATGATGCGACGGCACAGGATGCCCACCGAGCGGTTCGCGCCGTTGGTCGGTGCGAGGCCGCACATGTCGATCGCCTGGGCGTGGTGACTGATCATGCCGGCGATGAATTCCACGTCAGCACGGGTGTACGGGTAGCGACCCGGCCACGGCGGGCTGCCCATCACCGGGTTCGTGCTGGTCGGGCCCTGGGCGACGGCGAGACCGGGAATAACGGCCATTCCGAGCGCAAGAAACAGGACCGACTTCGAAACCAGCGCGTGACGACGGGATACGTTCATGGTTACCTCAATCAAAGAAAGCCCGGACATGTTCGGACCGGGGTTTAAGCTCGTAGCGTGGACGATAGGGGGCAAGGCAGCCCTGCTGAAAACTACTGTGAATGACCGCCAGTTGTTCCCAATTGCGACACACCACCCGCCCCGGCCGACCGCTCGTCTTCCCACACCGTATAAATGAGCAGAAACGCGCCTACGCTGATGGCGATGTCAGCGACGTTGAAGGTCCAGAATCGCCAGGCGCGGGTACCGACGTCGATGAAGTCGGTGACGCCCTGGGCCGAAATGAGGCGGCTCGTCAGGTTCCCGATGGCCCCGCCCATGACCAGTCCCAGGGCGGCCACCCGGAGGCGGCCCGCTACCGGTGCCCGCAGGTACATCCACAGCATCATCCCGATCGCGACCAGTGTGAGCAGGGAGAAGCCCACCCGGGAATGCTCGCCGAGCGAAATGCTCATGGCGGCGCCGGGGTTGTGGGCGAGGGTGAAGCGCACGAAATCGCCGATGATGTTGTGAGGAGTGTGTTCCGGGACAAGATGGGAGTCGGCCCACTGCTTGCTGGCGCAATCCGCGGTGAAGACCGCGAGGAGGAGGGGCCAGAAGAGGCGGGCCTTGGGGTTCACATCAGAAAATGTATCGCACCGCCCCTACCACGAACACCGCCGTGGCACCCAGGAATGTCCCCGCGTACGCCGGTCCCAGGACCGCGTTCAGGTCGGGCCGGGCGAGGGCCAGCGCAGCCGCACCCAGGGTTATGGATCCCAGGAGGAGGCCCAGGCTGCCGGTCCATGTGCCGAAACCTTCTGGATCACGAAGCATTTGCCCGGTGTCGAACCCGGCGATGAGGTGCCACTCGCGGCGGTAACGGATCCGGTAGCCGAGGACGAGCAGGGTTACCGCTGCCAATCCGAGGGCCAGGACGATCTGCATCTGCGGTGTGAACATGTGTCCAAAGCTACCGGCGCTGGTGGGGTGGGTCTGCCGGAGCGAAGGACTGCTTCGTGTCGGTGCCCGTCTGACAGCTAGAGGCCGAGCCAGTCCCGCGAAATGATGATCGCCCCGTAGACACCGGCCCCCGTTCCCACGATCGACAGCAGGAATGCGGTCATCGTTCCGCCGACCTTGTCGCCGAGCCACCAGCCGACTGCGCCACCGACCGTCGCACCTACAAAGGACAGCACTCGCTTCATTTGCGGCTCCTTGGCGTCAGGGCGGGTTTCCGTTTCCTGGCTGGGGCGGGGGCCTTGGGTGACCGGACTTTCTTCTTCGGCGCCGCCAGCTCCCAGCCATCCTGGAGCAGTCTACCGACTTCGGGCCAGTCCACGCCGCGATCGAGCCAGACGCCCACCCAGCCGCTGGTCCCTACATACGGAGGCGAGAAGAATCGTTGGGGTGCGAGCTGGACCATGATCTCCTGGTTCCCGGGAGCTGCCTTGCACCAGACCGATACGCGATCCCCGCCCTTGTGATTGCTGAGCCCGGAATACATCGCGAAGAGCTTGTTGTTCACCCGGAACGTCGGCGTGCCCCACGACTCGACTTCGTGTGCGTCAGGCAGTGCGAGCGCCAGTTTCCGGAGTCGGTCGAGGGGCGCCATGGCCTACGCCTTTGCCTTCTGCTTCACCCACGAATCCCGCAACCCTACGGTCCGGTTGAAGACCAGCTTTCCGGGCGCCGAGTCGGGGTCGGCCACGAAGTAGCCGGTGCGCTCGAACTGGTAGCGAGACCGGGCCGGGTCCTTCACTACGCTCGGCTCGATCTTCGCGTGGGGCACGACGAGCAGGGATTCCGGGTTGAGCGCCGCGAGGAAATCCCGGCCCTCGGAGACGGCGTCCGGGTCCGGGACCTGGAACAGCCGCTCGTACAGGCGCAGCTCGCATTCGACCGCGTGCGCGACGGACACCCAGTGAATCGTCCCCTGGACCTTGCGGCCGTCGGGTGAGTCGCCGCCGCGCGTGGCGGGATCGTACGTGGCGTGGATTTCGGTGACCTCGCCCGCGGAGTCCTTGATCACCTCGGTGCAGGTGATGAAGTAGCCGTAGCGGAGACGGACTTCGCGTCCCGGCGCCAGCCGGAAAAACTTCTTCGGCGGATCTTCCATGAAGTCGTCCCGCTCGATCCACAGCTCGCGCGAGAAGGGAATCTTGCGCGACCCGGTGAGCGGCACGTCGTGCGGGTAGTAGGAGGCGTCCAGCTCCTCGGTCGTTCCCTCGGGATAGTTGGTAATCACCACCTTGAGTGGTTTCACCACGCAGAGCACGCGGGGGACCCGCATGTTCAGGTCGTTGCGGACCGCGTGCTCGTAGGTGGCGAGCTCGACCCGCGAATCCGCGCGCGCGACCCCGATGGTCTCGCAGAAGGTGCGGATCGCCTCGGGCGTGACGCCCCGCCGTCGGATCCCCGCGAGCGTGGGCATGCGCGGATCATCCCAGCCGCGCACGTGCCCCTCGTTCACCAGGCGCAGCAGCTTGCGCTTGCTGAGCACGGTGAACTCGATGTTGAGCCGCGCGAACTCCGTCTGTTCCGGCGGGTGCTCGAACCCGACTTCCCGGACCAGCCAGTCATAGATCTCGCGGTTGTCCTTGAACTCCAGCGTGCAGAGCGAGTGGGTGATGCCCTCGATCGCATCCGACAGGCCGTGGGCAAAGTCGTACAGCGGGTAGATGTGCCACGCGTTGCCCTGCCGGTAATGCTCCGCGTTCCGGATACGGAGCAGCAGGGGATCCCGCATGATCATGTTGGGATGAGCCAGATCTATCTTGGCGCGCAACACGTGGGCACCGTCGGTAAATTCGCCGGCCTTCATCCGCGTGAGCAGGTCCAGGTTTTCTTCCACGGACCGGTCGCGAAACCGGCTCGGCGTCCCGGCCGTGGTGACCGTCCCGCGGTGCTGGCGGATTTCTTCCTCTGACTCGCTATCGACGTACGCCTTGCCCTTGTTGACCAGGAGCACGGCGAAATCGTACAGCTTGCCGAAGTAGTCGCTGGCGTAGAGCTCCTCGTCCCACGCGAAGCCCAGCCACTGGATGTCTTCCTTGATCGCGTTGACGTACTTCACGTCTTCGGTGAAGGGATTCGTATCGTCGAAGCGCAGGTTCACCCGCCCGCTCACCTCGCGGGCGATCCCGAAGTTGAGGCAGATGGACTTGGCGTGGCCGATGTGGGGGAACCCGTTCGGCTCGGGAGGGAAGCGGGTCTTGATGGCGCGACCGAACTTCCCGCTCTCCAGGTCCCGGGCGACCATCTCCCGGATGAAATCCTTGCGCGGCGTGTCCTGACTCAAGTGCGGACTCTCTGGAACGAAAAGGTGTGCCGCAAGATAAGCGGGCTAACGCAACATTGCCTCGCCCACGTCGCCGTGCGACTCCATCTGCCGCATCACCATCTCGTGGTAGGTACCGCGCGCGGCCATCAGCTCGACGTGGGTGCCGCGCTCGATGATGCGGCCGTCTTCCATCAGGAGAATCAGGTCCGCTCGGCGCACCGTCGAGAGGCGGTGGGCGATGACGAAGGTCGTGCGGCCGGCGAGGAGCGAGGCCATCGCGGCCTGGATCAGCTGCTCGCTCTCGGTGTCGAGGTTGCTGGTGGCCTCATCCAGGATCAGGATCTGCGGCTGGGCGAGAATCGCGCGCGCGATCGCGAGCCGCTGCCGCTGGCCTCCCGAGAGCTTCACCCCGCGTTCGCCGATGAGTGTCCCGTATCCCTCGGGCAGCTTGACGATGAACTCGTGCGCGTTCGCGCGGCGGGCCGCGTCATCCACTTCCTCCGCGGTCGCATCCCGGCGGCCGTAGGCGATGTTCTCGCGCACCGTGCCGTCGAACAGGAAGACTTCCTGCTGTACCAGCGCGAGCAGGCTGCGGTAGGTCTTGAGCCGGAACTCCCTGACGTCGGTTCCGTTCAGGAGAAGCCGGCCGCTGGTCGGATCGTGGAAGCGCGCCACGAGATCGGTGACGGTGGTCTTGCCCGCGCCGCTCCGTCCCACCAGCGCAATCACCGACCCTCCGGCCACGGTCACGGAGAAATCCCGCACGACCGGGAGATTCTCCCGGTACGCGAAGCTCACGTCCTCGAAGCGGATCTCCTCGACTCTCCGCGGCGCCGCGCCCGCCCCCGGGCGATCCGGCTTGTCGGGTTCCAGTGCCAGGACCTCGAAGACCCGTTCCATCGCTGCGAGCGACCGCTGCAGCTCGGAGAACGAATTCACGATGTTCCACACCGGGCCCATCAGCAGGAACGTGTACCACTGGAACGCCATGATGTCGCCGATGGTGGCCGTCCCGGTGACGTTCATGAACCCGCCGTACCAGACGATCACCACGCTCACCGACGACTGGAGCAATCCCCAGGAGCCCCAGAGCAGCAGCTCGCGCCGGTGCGCGAAGAGCTCCTTGCGTAGGATGGTGTGCCGGCCGCCCATGTAGTCGAGCAGCTCCCACATCTCGCGCCGGAACGCGCGCACCACGCGGATCCCCGAGAACGCCTCGCCCACCCGTCCGTCGATCAGCTCCGAGTCCTTGCGGACCGACCGGTAGATCGGGCGGACGCGCCGGGCGGCCACGAAGCTGACCAGCATCGCGCCGGGCACCACGGCCATCGCGGTGAGCGCGAGCCGCCAGTTGATCACCAACAGGATGCCGATGGCGATGAGCAGCCGGATGCTCGACAGCGCAGGGGAGACGATCGCCATCTGGAGCAGGCCGGTCGTCGTCTCGACGTCCCCGGTGAGGCGCGACAGGATGCCGCCGGTCTTCATGTCCCAGAGGCGGGGCAGCGGCAGGTGCAGGAGCCGGTCGTAGAGCGCCCGCCGGAGCGAGAGCATGACGCGCACGTTGAGCAGCCGCTGGCGGTAATCCTTGAGCGAGTTCACCAGTCCCGAGACGATGACCAGGCCGAGGAAGAACGCGCCCGCGAGGTGCAGCTTGGTGAGACGCTGAGTGAGGTCGAGGCTCGTGTTCAGCAGCACGCGGTCGATGATGAACCGCATGAACAGCGGCTCGACCATGGAGAGCCCTGCCGTGGTGAGGGCCAGCAGGAAGAAGGCGCCGGCGGCGAAGCGGTGCGGCCAGAGCCACCGGAAATAGTCCCGGAGATACTCGCGCCGTTTCCCGGCCATCAGGCCGGGCTTCTTCGCTTCCCCGGCGACCGGCGTCTGCCTTGCCGCCTTCTCCGCGTCGATCGCCTCGTCGAGCCGCTGGGCCTTGTAGTCGTCGACGAACTTCCGGTAGCGGGCGCGGGAGGAGGGGCGCGTCACCGGGCCGCCTCGAGCAGCGCGTCTACTTCTTCATATCCGGTGGGAAACGGTGCCTCGCGGGCGGCGGCACCGGCCGCCAGCAGCGCGCGCACGGAGTCGGGCGCGCGACGCCAGGTCCAGTAGGAGTTCACGCAGGCCTTCACCGCGAGCGCGAGCGGCGTGCGGCCCTGCTGGTCTTTCGCATGCACGTCCGCGCCCAGTGCGAGCAGGCCCTTCACCGTGGCGTGCTCGGCGCGCCACGCCGCCACGTGCAGGGCGGTGCTCTGCGGCGCGATCCCCCAGTATCCGTCGCCGTCACGGTAGCGCGCGTTCACCGGGACGCCGAGGTCGACGAGCAGGCGGATACCCTCGATGTTCCCATTTCCCGCAAAGATCGAAATCAGGTCGCCTCCGCGACCGAGGACTGTTTTCGCAATTCCCGGATTCTGCGCTCGCGTGGCGCGCACGGCCCCCGAGTCGTTGAGTGCGCACGCCGCGATCAGGCGGCCGGCGCCCTCCAGG
>CAMDCH010000067.1:0-11098 GCA_945889655.1 bacterium HR33 | reverse complement strand
CCACGGCTGGGTGAGACGGTGGTTCGGGGCGAGAACGGCGAGGGAGAGCAGGCCCTCGATCTCTTCGCGGGTCACGGGGCGGTTGGTGAAACGCTTGATGGAGCGCCGCTGCTGGATGGCATCACGCACGTTCATGGATGGAAGGTAGTTGAGCGCACGGCGCGCATCGGGCATTTTCCAGTCAGGCATCTCTCTAAGGTGGGGGCTCAATGGCGAGCGTGAGGGTTCTGGTCGGCACGCGCAAAGGCGCGTTCATCCTGACGTCGGATGGGAAACGGAAAAAGTGGGAGGTGAACGGTCCCTTCTTCGCTGGGTGGGAGGTCTACCACCTGAAGGGTTCCCCGGCGAATCCTGACCGCCTCTACGCGTCGCAGTCGAGCGGCTGGTTCGGCCAGATCATCCAGCGCTCCGACGACGGCGGGAAGACCTGGACTCCGCCCGGCGGCGACCCCGGGAAGACACCCGACGGCACGCCGCGGGGCCAGAGCAACAAGTTCGCGTACGACACCTCGGAGAAAACCGGCAAGCCGCTCACCACGCACCAGTGGTACGACGGTACCCAGCATCCCTGGGAGTTCAAGCGCGTCTGGCACATCGAGCCGTCGCTGACGAATCCGGACATGCTGTACGCGGGTGTAGAAGACGCCGCCATCTTCCGTTCGACCGATGCGGGTGTGACCTGGTCGGAGCTGGCCGGTCTCCGCGGCCATGGCACGGGCCCGCAGTGGACACCGGGAGCCGGCGGGTTGTGCCTGCACACGATCGTCATCGATCCCACGAATCCTCGCCGCATTTTCGTCGCGATCTCCGCCGCGGGCGCGTTCCGCAGTGATGACGAGGGCAAGACCTGGAAGCCGATCAACCGCGGCCTGCGGTCGCAGTACATCCCCGATCCCGAGGCCGAGGTCGGCCACTGCGTCCATCGCCTCGCGATGAACGCGAGCCGCCCGAACGTGCTCTTCATGCAGAAGCACTGGGATGTTATGCGGAGCGATGACGCGGGCGACTCGTGGCGTGAGATAAGCGGTAACCTGCCCACGGATTTCGGCTTCGCCATTGACGTCCACACGCACGAGCCGGACACCGTCTACGTGGTACCGATCAAGAGTGATTCGGAGCATTTCCCGCCCGACGGCAAGCTGCGTGTCTTCCGGAGCACGTCCGGCGGCAACGAGTGGGAGCCGCTCACGAAGGGACTCCCGCAGTCGGACTGCTACGTGAACGTGCTCCGCGACGCGATGGCAGTGGACTCGATGGACGACTGCGGGATCTACTTCGGCACCACCGGTGGCCAGGTCTACGGCTCCACCGACTCCGGCGACAGCTGGAACGCCCTCGTGCGCGACCTGCCCCCGGTGCTTTCGGTCGAGGTGCAGACGCTCAGGTGATTCGCGTCGCCCTGCCCTTTCAGCTCCGCAACCTGGCGCGCGTGGGCGAGGAGGTGCTGCTGGACGTTGCCGGAGCCGTGACGCTCCGGTCGGTGCTGGATGCGCTGGAGGAGAAGTATCCGGTGCTACGGGGGACGATCCGGGACCACGGGACCCTTCAGCGCCGGGCCTTTATCCGGTTTTTTGCCGGCGGCCAGGATATTTCGCTTGCCTCGCCCGACGCGCCGCTCGATGGCGGGGTCGTATCCGGCGCCGAGCCGCTGCTCGTCGTCGGGGCGCTCGCGGGAGGATAGCAGCCGCGAGCCCCTGCGTCTCTTCGTAGGCTCCTTCCGTACGCAATCCGCTCAACAGACACCCCCTTGGAGCAGGTCCATATTGCGTCCGGAGGGGGACAATGCTCTCGAGACACGTCTCAGCGCTGCAACGCGGCATGTGGACCGCGCAGCGGATCGGGTGGGTGGTCGCCGCTCTCGCCCTGTCCCTCGCCGGACTTGGTGTCGCCGGTGGAACCGGTGTTCTGAACAACCGCGACGAACACCAGGGCACCTTCGCCGTCCACTATCAGCCGATCGCCCGCCTCGGTGTCGATACCGATCTCACCCTGACGATCTCCCCGGCGCAAGCGGAAGCCGTCCAGGTGGAGGTGGATTCTGCCTTCACCGCCGTGTTCGAGGTCGAACGCATCGCACCCGATCCCGACCGGACCCAGCTGACACGCTCGGCTGGCACGCGCTTCGTCTTTGCCGCTGACAGCGGCGGGCTGGTCACCGTGAGAATAGCCGGCCGGTTCAGGCGGATCGGCCGCTACGGCATCTCTCTCAGCACTGGCAACGACCGCGTGAGCCTGCGCGGCATCGTCCTTCCGTAGTCCCGCTGATGGAATCCGTCCTCCGGCCGCTCGCCTTGTACGTCACACTCCTCGTCATGATGCGCTTGAGTGGGAAGCGATCGCTCGGTGAAGTGACCGCGTTCGACTTCGTCCTGCTCCTGATCATCAGCGAAGCCGTGTCCAACGCCATCGTCGGCCCCGACACGTCCCTCACCGGAGCCACGGTCGCCATCACGACTCTTCTGCTGGTGGACATCGGGGTGTCCATGGCGGCGCGCCGGTGGCGCACGCTGGCCACGCTGCTGGACGAAGAGCCCGTAGTCGTCGCGGAAAACGGCCGCGTCATCGAGGAGCACATCCGGAAGGAGCGGTTGGACGAGCAGGACATCATAGAAGCCGCGCGGGCGCAGGGTCTGGAGGGTCTCACGGACGTCAAACAGGCTGTGCTGGAGCGCCACGGCTCCATCTCCGTCATCCCGCGGGAATCCGTGCAGCACCGCTGACCGGGCCAACCAGGCCCCGAAGCACTCCTTCATCATTGCAGTGGAGGTACCGATGGCAAATAATTTCCAGGAGCTCCTGAATCATGAGTTGGCCGACCTCTACGACGCCGAACAGCAGATCCTGAGAACACTCCCCAAGCTCATCAACGCCGTCACTTCCCCGGACCTGAAGCGGGCGCTGAAAGAGCATCGCGTGACAACGGAGACCCAGGTACAACGGCTGAACGAGATCTTCGGTGAGATCGGCAAGCCGAAGGAAGAAACGTGCGAGGGCATGCAGGGCCTGCTCGCCGAAAGCGCCAGGATCCTCCACGAGGACCTCGAACCGCATGTCCTGGACGCGGCGATCATCGGCGCCTGCCAGAAGGTGGAGCACTACGAGATCGCCGGATATGGTACGGCCCGGGCGTTCGCGCTCCACCTCGGCAACGAACGAGCGGTCGAGCTGCTCCAGGAAACGCTGGATGAAGAGAAGGAAGCCGACGTGCTCCTGACCCAGGTGACCGAGACCGCCCTGGACGACTCCCGCGGGACACGGAAGCCCATGATCCGGATCGAGACCCAGCGCCGCGAGCCCGCCCCGACGGGAGGCACCCAGGCACAGGGATCGCGCGCCCGGAAGAGTTCGAACTAGCCAGCCCGCGGCATGAAGCCGCAGCTCGGCTATCTGTCAGGTAAACTGACGCACGTCGCTTTACGCGACAGGTAGCCGAGTCGCGGCTTTACGCCGCGAAAACAAAGCGCCCTTTCAAGATCCGCGAAAGGCGACCACGATCCTCGTGCCCGCACCCGGCCGCGACGACACGTCGATCCGTGCGCCGTGCGCATCCGCCACCCACCGCACGATCGCGAGGCCAAGCCCCGCCCCCTCCGCGCGCGTCCGCGCCGGATCGCCGCGGAAAAAACGCTGGAAGATGTGCGGCAGCTGGTCGGACGGGATCCCCACGCCGGTGTCTTCCACGGTCAGGCGCGACTCGCCATTCGTCGCTTCGACGCCGATGGTCACGGTTCCGCCCGAGGGCGTGAACTTGATCGCGTTGTCGACCAGGTTGGAGATGAGCTGCCGCAGCAGCGTTGCATCGCCGTCCACCTCCGCCTCGGCGATCTGGTCCATGCTCAGCCGCACGCCGCGCCGCTCGGCGACCAATCCCGCGCCCCCGGCGACATCCAGCACGAGGTCGTCCAGGAAGACCTTCGCGCGCTGGAGCGGGCGTTCGCCGGCGTCCGCACGGGAGAGCAGCAGGAGGCTCTCCACGATGTGACCCAGCCGTTCGGATTCCTGCGCGATGGCGCCCAGCGCGCCAGCGTACTCTGTCGGGTCCCGTTCACGCTGGAGCGTTACCTCGGCGCGGGTGCGCAGCACGGTGAGCGGCGTGCGCAGCTCGTGCGCTGCATCCGCCATGAACCGGCGCATGTACTCGACCGTCTGCTCGATGGGTGCCGTCGACTGCCGCACCAGCACGTACCCTCCACCGGCCACCAGCAGGAGCGCGACAATCGCGGCGGCCGCAAACGCGGCGATCAGTGCGGCGTACTCGCCTGCCAGCTCCCGCTCGTCCGCCACCGCGACCGCCACATGACTGACCTCCATCGGCGTATCGAACCGCTCGGCGTAGATACGCGCCGGGCCGTCGGCCAGGGTCGCGGTGGTCCACGCTGGGGTCTGCTTCATGGACGCCACCGCGCTGATGAGCGCCGAATCCACCCGCTGAGGTTTCACCGGGTTGCCCTTCCCATCGAAGAGAAAGAGCGAGCGCTCGGGGATGTGCAGCTGGTCCACGGCGTCGAAGACGAGACCACCGATGGCGCCGCCGCCGCCGCCGGCTGCCTCCAGCTCCCGGATCCCGGCCGCGCGCATCAGCTCCTGCGCCGAACCGGCGAGCGAGGCATCGAGGTATTGGCCGATCTGGTGCCGGATGACGAGGAAGAGCCCGCTGCCGAGCAGGAACAGGATGAGCCCGAACGTGGCGCCGTACCAGAGCGTGAGCCGCAGCCGCAGCGTGGCGAGCCGGTTCACGCCGGTTCCTCGCCGAGGCGGTACCCCTGGCCGCGGAGTGTATGGATCAGCTTGCGGTCGTGCCCGTCATCGATCTTCCGCCGCAGCCGGCGCACCAGCACCTCGAGCACGTTGGTGAAGGGGTCGTGATTGTCGTCCCAGACCTGCGCGGCGATTGCCACGCGCGTGACCACCTGGCCGGCATTGGCCACGAGGCAGCCGAGCAGGGCCAGCTCCTTGGCGGTGAGCGGGATGTCCTTGCTTCCGCGCCGGACGCGCGGGGTCACGAGGTCCACCTCGAGGTCGGCGACACGGTAGACCGACTGGGACATCTTGCGGGGCCGACGGCCCAGCGCCTTCACGCGGGCGAGCAGCTCCCGGAGGGCGAAGGGCTTGGGCAGGTAGTCGTCCGCGCCCTGCTCCAGGCCACGGATCCGGTCATCCACGGAGTCCCGCGCCGTCAGCATCAGGATCGGTGTCGCGACGCCCCGGGAACGGATGTTCGCGCAGAGGTCGAATCCCGATCCGCCGGGCAGCATGATGTCGAGCACGATCAGGTCGAAGGTCCCGAAGAGCGCCTGTTCCACGCCCTCGGCAAAGTCCGGCGCCAGGACGGTCTCGATCCGATGCTCCGCGAAACCCTGGCGAAGCAAGGCGGCAAGACTGGAGTCGTCTTCGATGACAAGCACGCGCATGAGGGGAAGGTAAGGCGGGGGGCGCGGGGGGCGGGAGGGAAAAAGAAAAAGGCAGGAGGGGGTTCAGGGCCCCTCCTGCCTTAACACGTTCCCGGAGTACTTGAGTGCCCCTTGAAAACACCCAACGACTCCTGACTGCAAGGTATCGGGCCCACCTGTCACCAACCTTACAGGGCCGGGCGCGGGCTAATAGCCTACGGCGGCGGGGGCCGGCCCGGCGCAAACCAGTCGCTTCAAGACCGGTTCCACCCGGAAATTCAGGCCCTCCAGGCTCCGCGAGCCCAGCAAGACCAGGTCCCCTGGCTCACCGAAAACGACCTCGTCACCCGCTTTCTTCCCGGCAACATGGACAATGACGGTCCCGGTCGACCGCTCGATCACGGTTCCGTCAGCTTGGCGAAACGCCCACCCCTCATTCCGACTAACACCCATGGATTCCAGTATCTCCGCCGGAATCCATGACAGCTCTGCACCCGTGTCCACCAGCGCCTGGCGCACGAGTCGACGCTCCCCGGGGCGAGCCGGGTTCTCGATCTCGATATCTATGCGGAATGTGCCCATTTCGTCGGTCATAGTATCTCCTTAGGCCCTGCCGAGTAGTACCAAACTGACGCGGTGCGTGTCAATCCTTGCGTGTGCGCAGGGCGTTCCTTGGGCTGACATCATCTCTGGCCGGAGTCTGTCACCGCCGCGTCAGCCACGCCGATATACTTTTCCGGCATCCTCCAACTGGAGATACCGTGCGTTCACGATTCCTCGCCATGTTCATCGGCGTGCTGGCTTCAATCCCCGCGCTGGCCAGCGCTCAGCAAACTGCGGTCGCGAAGGCCACCAAGGCCGCGACGTCACCTGTGATTACCGAGGAAAAGCCGGGCCTCATGGCCAAGGCGAAGATCTCTTCGGCCACCGCGATTGCCACGGCTCGCCGCGTTGCCCCAAAGGGAGCGGTGCTCTCAAAGGGCGAGATCGAAGAAGAGGATGGGCTGCTGATCTACACGCTTCAGTTCAAGGTCGTGGGGCAGAAGGGCATCCACGAGATCAACGTGGACGCCAGGACGGGTAGAGTGGTTGCACAGGAGGACGAAGAGGACGAAGAGGCAGAGGATGCGGAGAACGAAGACGACGAGAAGCCGGAAGCCGCCGAGGCAGCGAAGCTTGGCGCCAGGCGGTCATAAGCCTGCTTCAGGAGCGGTAACCCGCTGGCGGTAGTACAACGCCGGCATCAGGAAGAGGTTCAGGATCGTCGACGAGGCGAGCCCACCCAGGATGACAATGGCCATCGGGTGCTCGATCTCGTGGCCCGGCTGATCACCCCAGATCACCAGGGGGAGTAGCGCGAGGGCGGTCACCGACGCGGTCATCAGGATCGGCGTCAGCCGCTCCACCGCCCCGCGGAGCACCAGCTCCCGCCCGAACGGCATTTTTTCTTCCTGCTCCAGGTGCCGGAAGTGGCTCACCAGCATGATCCCGTTCCGCGCGGCGATGCCGAGCACCGTGACGAATCCCACCAGCGAGCCGAGCGACATGGTGCCGCCGGTCAGGAACACGGCGGCCACGCCGCCGACCAGCGCGAAGGGGAGCGACGCGAAGACCAGGCCCGCGAGCTTGAACGATCCGAAGTCCACCTGGAGGATCAGGAAGATGCCGAGCAGCGAGAGGACGCCGAGCGCCGCGAGACGCTGGCGAGACTCCCTCTGCGCCGTGTATTCGCCGAGAAACTCGGGGTGGTAACCGGGCGCGAACGAGAGATTCCGCACGGCCGCCTCGACATCCCGGGCGGCGCCTCCAAGGTCCCGTCCCCGCACGTTGGCGGTCACGTCCAGCCGGCGCGACGCGGACTCGCGGGTGATCTCGTTGGGCGTGGGCACAATTCTGACCTCAGCCAGGTCGCTGAGTGCCATCGCGCCACCGGCGGGGAGGTCGATTTGCAGCGCCCGGATGGCGCCGAGGTTGTTGCGGATGGATGCCTTCCCCCAGACGACCACGTCGAACGACATCTGCGCCTCGTACACCTCGCCCACCTTGAGCCCCCGCACGAGTGTGGCGACCTGCTGGCGGATCATCCCGCCGTTGAGCCCCACCCGTGACGCCGCTTCGGGCCGCACCTTCACCTCGATCTGCGGCACCATCACCATCGCCTGGACCTTGAGGTCGGCCACGCCGTTGACGCCACTCATCGCCTTCGAGATCTCCTGCGCCTTTGATCGCAGCACGTCGAGGTCGGGCCCGAAGAGCCGCACGACCATCGTCGCACTGGTCCCTGTCAGCACCTCCTTGATGCGCTCACGGAGATAGGTGAGCACGTCCCGGTAGAGGCCGGGATAGGTGTCCACCACGTGCTGGATCTGGCCCAGGGTCTGGTGGTAGTCCACCTGCGGATCCACGCTGATCCAGAGCTCGGTGAAGTTCGGGCCGACGACCTCGTCGGCAACCTCGGCGCGGCCGATGTGGGAGCCGAAGTTCCGCACACCCGGGATCGCGCGCAGGTCCTGGCTCGCGCGCACGGTGATGCGGCGCATTGCTTCGAGCGAGGTCCCCGGCTTCTCCACCCAGTGCATGAGGAAATCGTATTCCTTGAAGTTCGGAAGGAACTCCTCGCCCATGAACGGCACTGCGACGGCCGTGAGGCCAAGGGCGACCGCCACGGTCCAGAGCGCGCGGCGGGGGAAGTCCAGGAACACCGGGAGCCAGCGCGCGTAGCGGTCCTTGAGGAAGGTGACCGCTTTCGGTTCGTGCAGCTTGTCGGCCGCGCGCGGGAGCAGCAGGAGCGAGAGCGCTGGAGTGACCGTGAGCGCCACGAGCAGCGAGGCGAGGATCGCCAGCACGTACGCCAGCGCCAGCGGCCGGAAGAACGAGCCCGCCAATCCGCCGAGGAAGTAGACCGGCAGGAAAACCAGCGCGACGATCAGGCTCGCGTACACGACCGCGCTGCGGACCTCGAGCGAGGCGTCGAATACGACCTGGTACGCCGGGAGCGGGTCCGGATTCGCGCGATTGAGCCGCAGCCGGCGGACGATGTTCTCCACGTCGATGATGGCGTCGTCCACCACCTCGCCCAGCGCGATGACGAGACCGGCCAGGACCATCGTATCCAGCATCCCGCCGCGGTAGCGCATCGCCATCGCGGCTGCGATGAGCGAGAGCGGAATGGCAGTGAGACTGATGACCGCGGTTCGCCAGTCGCGCAGGAAGAAGGCGAGCACCCCGACCACCAGCACGCACCCGATGAGTAGCGCGCGGTTCAGGTTGTGGATCGCCATCTCGATGAAGGTGGCCGGGCGGAAAATGGTCGGGTCCACATGGACACCGGGGAGGCCCGGCTCCAGGGCGTGCAGGGCGGCTTCTACCCCGCGTGTCACCGAAAGCGTGTTGCCCCAGGGCTGCTTCTCCACGATCAGGAGCAGGCCGGGGCCGTCGTTGATCACCGCGTCGCCGATCGGCGGCGGATTGCCCTCGACGACGTCGGCCACGTCCCCAAGCGTGGTGGGTGAGCCGGCGCGGAACGCGACCGGGGTGCGGGCCAGCTCGGCGGCGGTGCGCACGCCGGGCCGCTGCGCCACCGCGAGCCGCTGGTTCGGAAGATCCACGAATCCCCCGCCCTCGATGCTCACGGCTTCGCGCGCGGCGCGGGTGACCTGGTCGAGCGTCACCTGGTTCGCCCGGAGGCGCTGGGGATCCACCAGCACCTGGAGCTGGCGGTCCCGCTGGCCCCAGATGGCCACGTTGGCGACGCCGGGTACGGCGATCAGCCGCGGCCGGATCGTCCAGCGAGCCAGCGTCGTCAGCTGGGTCTGCGTCAGCGAGTCCGACGAGAGCCCGATCTTCATCACGCGACTGGTGGACGACAGCGGCGAGAGCAGGACCGGCGGCTTCGCGACCGCCGGCAGTGTGCCCGCGATGTGCGCCACGCGCTCGCTCACAAACTGGCGCACACGGAACAGATCTGTGCCTGGCTGGAAGATCAGGACAACGCTCGACAGGCCGAGGACCGACTTGGAGCGAACGGTCTTGAGGAACGGGGTGCCGTTGAGCCCCTGCTCGAGCGGCATCGTGATCAGGGCCTCGACCTCTTCGGTCGAGAGGCCCGGCGCCTCGGTCTGCACTTCGACGAGCGGCGGCGCGAACTCGGGGAAGACGTCCAGCGGCGCGTTGCGGACGACCTGGAATCCGAAGACAACGCCGATCAGCGTCAGCGCCACCACGGCGACGCGGAGCCTCAGGGCCGTTCCGACCAGCCAGCGCACGCGGCTACTTCCCGACGCCGAACTCGGTGCCGAACAGCTCGACCGCGCCGTCCGTCACGACCGCCGCGCCCGCGGCCACGCCCCTCGCGATCACCGCCCGGTCGCCGACCACACGCGCGATGTCCACGCGTGTGCGAACGAACGTGAGCGAATCGGACCGCACATAGATCCAGGTCCCGCCATGCATGTCGTACAGCACGGACGCAAGCGGGACAACGAGAGCCTGCTCACCGGAGCCCATGAGGGAAAGCGTCACCGCGACACGCTCACCCGGACGCAGCGTTCGTCCCGGGTTACGCAGCTCGTAGAAGAAGTCGATGGATGCGGCGGCGGCATTGGCGGTCGGCGGCCCCGCGATCGGCGTCGCGTTCAGGACCGGTCCCCCGCTCTCGGCTGCCAGGCTCCGGACAGCAACCGGCGCCTGGGTCCGCACCTCGCGCGCCTGGCCGGGGAACATCGGCACCCTGATCCACAGGCGGTCCATGCGAACTACCTCCGCCAGCGCGGCGCCCGCCGCGACGGCCTGGCCCGGGGCGACGTTCAGGACGCGAATGACGCCCGCCTCGGGAGCGGTGATGAGCAGCGGTACCATCCCCTCAACATCAGCTTCCCCTACCGAAGCTGATGCGGTCGCGGCACGGTAGGTGGCCCGCGCGGACGTCAGGTCGGCCTGGGCCTGTTCGTGCTCCCGAGCCGAGACCAGCCGGTCGGCGTATAGCTTCGCGACGCGCTCCCCCTCCGCTTCTGCCTGCTTGAGTCGTGCGCCCGCCGACATCTGGTCCCTGTCGGAGGGGAGCGGCACGAGGCGCATGATCGGCTCGCGCTGCGCGACCGGCGAGCCTGCGACGGGGATCGAGCCCCCTTCAGGCGCCAGCACCGTGGCCGCCACCGGCGCGGTGATGGTGATCGATTGCCCGGAGGGCACGACCACCTCACCCCCGGTCTCGAGCGTCGCGGCGACGACCGTCGCCTCGGCGTTCACCGTCTTCAGGCCGAGCCGCATTATCGCCTCGGCGGTGAGCTTCACGGTGGTCAGCTGCGATTCGGTCACCGGGTGCTGGACCTGTGCGGGCGAGGACTTCGGCGGCGCCTTGTCGCACCCGATACCCACCACGGCAATCACGACTGGCACGGCACGCAGGCTGATCAGTCCCATTGGCCCAGCATCGCGGCAAGGTCGGCCCGCGCCTCCTGGAATGCGAGTAACTCGTCGATCGCCGCCTGTGCGGCGTCCCGTTCGGCGCGCAACGCCTCGAACACGGAGAGAATGCCCGTCCGCTGCGCCTCGTAGAGGCGCAGTGCGCCGACGCGGATGCGCCGGGCGGAGGGAAGGATCGAATCGCGCGCAATCCGGGCGCGCACGGCAGTCTCGGTCACGTGCAGGCGGGCATTGGCGAGGCGGAGCTCCAGGTCGCGCCGCGTCTCGACCGCGATGGCCGCGTT
>CAMDCH010000066.1:0-11202 GCA_945889655.1 bacterium HR33 | reverse complement strand
GTCGTGTCGCGCGCGAAAAACGTAGAGCTGAGAGGCTCCACGGCTGCTTCCTGCCCCGCCCTACTCGTCGGCTTCCTTCTCCGGAGTGCCCAACGCTTTTTGAAGCGCTCCGCTCAGCCGCTTGAACAGGCTCCGCGGCTCGTTTTCGGTCGCGGGAGTAGACCGCGCGACGCGCGGTTCGGCGCGCGGCGGCGGGGGGGGCGGGGGGGGCGCTTCGGACCGCCGGGGCGGTTCGGACCGCCGCGGAGCCTCGGGTGCCGGACTGGTCGGTGCCGGGGTCTCCGAGGCCGCGGGACGCTGCGGCTTCATGGTCGAGCGTCCCTGGCGCCCGCGCAGCGAGCGACGACCGCCGTCAGTCGGGGCCGGAGGCGCTGGCGGCTGCTCTGCGGGCGGCGCCGGCGGAGCGGCGGCCTGCTTGTTCTCGCCCTCCTCGCCAGGGCCGGAGGGTCCGGGACGCCGGGATCCGGAACGGAACCGCACGTTGCGGCGCGCCGGCTCTCCGCTTGAAGCCGAACCCGCTTCGGGCGGCGATGCGGCCTGGTGCTCACCAGTCGTGGCTGAAGGCTCGCGAGAGCGGTCACCTTCACCGCGCGGGCGTTCGCCCTCACCGCGCCGGCCGCGACCCCTGCCTCCGCGTTCACGTCCACGACCCCCGCGGCCACCACGCGCACGATCACCCCGCTCACCGCGGTCCGTGCGTTCGCCACGGTGCGGCCGGTCCGGCTGCTCGGGATCGAACGTTGGCTGCGTCTCGAATTCCCCGGCGGGCTCAGCTTTTACCTCGGCCGATTCCGCGGCCTCGGCCACGGGAACTGCGAGCTCCGCGGTGACCGTGCCGCCCGGCGTGAGCTTCAGGAGGTAGGCGTCCTCGCCCTGCTTCACCAGCTCGATCAGCGAGGCGTCGTGCGCCTGGCGCAGCAGCCGCTGGAAGCGGTGCTCGCCGACGATCGGGTCACTCTCACCGAGTTTCTCGACCATGCGCTCGCGGACCTGGCCCGCATCCGTCGATTCATCGCCGATGGCGCCGAGATCCAGGAGAATCTGTCGCAGCAGCTCGAAAGCCTGCGCGAGCGTGGTGCCCTTGGCCTCGCGGGTCTGGGCGGCGCGATCGCCTTCCCGGCCCCGGCGCCGGCGGCCGGAGTCCCCTTCGCCACGGGATTCCGCGGGCTGGGCGGTTACTGGGGGCAGCTCGGTCCCCGGAGGCACGTTCGCATTGGAGCCGATATCGACCTCGAACTGGCCGTTGTCCAGCTTGGTCAGCCTGAGGTACCCGCGCTGGCTCGCTTCCTGGACAAACTTCGAGAAGCGGCTGAAGCCAACATCCTTCTCGTCGAAGTTCGGGTCGATCTCCTGCATAACCTGCTTGAGCCGATCAGACCGCATGACGTCGCGGTTCTGTCGCATCTGGGTGAGGGCTTCGATGACCAGGACCCATGGGTCGTGGCGGGGCCGGTCCTCGGTCCCTTCCTTCGAGAACCCGGTCAGCTCGTTGTAGCTGTAGTACTCGTCGCAGTTCTGGATCAGGAGGTCGGACGACGACTCGCGGATCCCGATGCCGATGACGTATTTCGCATACTCCTTGAGCTTGAGGACCAGGCTCGAGAAGTCGCTGTCACCCGAGAGCAGGATGAACGTGCCGATCTCCGGCCGCGTGAACACGAGCTCGAGCGCATCGATCGCCAGGCGGATGTCGGTCGCGTTCTTCTTGTTGGAGCCGAACGCCGGGGCGAAGATGAGATCGATGGACGATTCGGAGAGGGGGACGATGTACTGGGGATACCGCCGCCAGTCGGCATACGCCCGCTGTACCGAGACCTTCCCCTTGAAGATTTCCGACTGAAGCAGGCGCTTCAGCTGGTTCTGGAGATCCGACCGGATCCCCATGGTGACGTTGTCGAAATCGATGAGTAACGCCGCATTCGGCGCGTGGGCCGGCGGCTCGAATCCGGGGGATGCCCGGAATCTCTGGTTGCTGTCCTTCACGTAGCGCTCAATTCGAGTCCCACGACCTGCGCCAGCTCCCTGCGTTTCACTTTGCCGCTTCCGGTAAGCGGAAAGGAATCGAAGAAGCGAACGAGGTCCGGGACCTTGAAGTCTGCCACATGCTCACGGGTGAACTCCTTGAGCTCATCGCCCGTGACATTGGCGCCTTCCAACGGCATTCCGGTGATACCGGTGATGGTGGGACCGGTTTCCATGAGGCCGCAGGCGATCTGGACGTCATTCCACCGCCGGACCCGTCGCACCAGGTCGTCGGATACCGGACTTCCGGCAATGACGCCGGTCCGGACGGTAGAGTGTCTCAGAGCCATGAAAATAGACGACTTACGGGGTCTTCTCAAGGCGAGGGTTGCGTAGACGGGCCGATTGACCACTTTCGGTGTGTATTCGGGTCACTCCCCCATGACCTTGATAATCACCCGTTTGCGGCGCTGGCCGTCCCACTCGCCGTAGAAGATTCGCTGCCACGGGCCGAAATCGAGCGCGCCCTTCGTGATCGGCACGATGACCTCGTGCCCCACGGCAAGACTGCGCAGGTGGGCAGCGGCGTTGTCCTCGCCGGTTTCGTTGTGACGGTACCGCTCCGGGTCCCAGGGCGCGATGGACTCCTCCAGCCATTTCAGGATGTCCTGCCACAATCCTGACTCGTGGTCGTTCACGAAGACGGACGCGCTGATGTGCATGGCTGCCACCAGCACCATCCCCTCGGTCACGCGACTCTTCTTCACCTCGGCGGCAACCTCGTCGGTGATGTCAATGATTTCCTGCCGCTTCTTTGTTTCGAACCAGATGTAGTGGGTATGGACTATGGAGATCGTCGGAAGTGAGAAGTGAGAAGTGAGAAGTGAGAAGTGAGAAGTGAGAAGTGAGAAGTGAGAAGTGAGAAGTGAGACCGAAAACGTGAGGGAGAACCGGGACGAGGCAAGACGTATTTCTACTTCTCACTTCTTACTTCTTACTTCTCACTTTCTGCCGAAGGCGAGATCAATCTGGGCGCGGATTTCTGCGAGTGACTTCTTCTGCGCCAGCATCTCGTGCGCCGTGTCGGCTTCGCCGAGGCAGATGTCGCAGCCGGCGCCATGCTCGCTCTGGAAGCAGGTCAGGAGCGAGCGATGGCCCGCGTGCTGTGAGCAATCGCAATAGCAGTAGAGTCCGTCGAGCGTACCAGGGATCTCGCGGGCGAGCTGGTACGTGCGCTGGATACGGGGGTTGGCGGCGAAGAACGAGGCGGGCATAAGGCTTTCACCCATGGACGCGGCGTCGCTCCGCGGCTCCGGGTGAGACCTCGGCGCCGGGCCCTTCACAATCACGAGCACGTAAACCACAGCCACGACCGCCAGCGCACCGATAACCCAGGGCACCGCCGAAGGCGGGCGGCGCCGGGTCGGCTGGTTCTTAGCCATGCGACGCGCGGGGCGCCGGCTGCATCGCGCGGAGCTCCGCCAGCACCTCGGCGCCGTAGAACAACCGGATGTAGCGCGCCTGGACGGGGGTGAGCCTCCGCACCGCCCAGCTCAGGTGCACGAAATGCGGCTCGAACGGGTGCGTCAGCGGATGCATGCCGCACTCCTCGGGCAGCGAGTTTCCCTTGCGCGTATTGCACGACGAGCACGCCGTGATCACGTTGGTCCACTCGTTGGTGCCGCCGCGCGAGAGCGGGATCAGGTGATCGCGTGTGAGGCACTCACGGTGACGGAACGCTGAGGGGCGCCGGCCGCAGAACTGGCAGGTGTAGTCGTCTCGCGCGAACAGGAACGTGTTGGTCACCTGTCGGCGGAACTTGCGCGGGACGTGCACGAACTTGACGAGGCGGATAACGGCGGGCTTCGGAATCGCGATGCGCTCACTTCGGAGCAATCCGAGTCCCTCAGCTTCCACAAGCTCCGCCTTTCCGTCGATCACGAGGCGGAGTGCGCGCCGGATTGGAACCATGGTAAGTGGCTCGAACGAGGCATTCAGAGTGAGGCAACGCACGGCAACGTTAAATTACCTAGCGCTGTAAAGCGTTGCAAGCATGTCGCTTGGTACTTCGCATGTCGTGATAGGTGCTGGAGGGGAAGCGGGAAAGGGGAAACGGGAAGCGGAAAAGCGATGATTACGAGAGCCACGGTCCGAAGCCAGTTACAGCGTCACGTTGAAGGGCTCATCACGCTCGAGGATCTCGCGGCGTGGGCGGAGGAAGTATTCCGCTCCGATTCGTTCGAGCCGGCGGGTGCGGAGGCGATACAGGACGTGCTTGCGGTACTGAGAGACTCGGTGGACCCGCACCGTTTCCGGTGGGAAGAGCCTGACTTCGAGGAGCTGCTCAGTCTCCTTGAAGAGTAAAGATCTTCTCGAGCGCCGAGATCTGCTCCTGCACCGCCTTCTTCGCTGAACCGCCTGCCGTCGCGCGCCGCTCCACGGAATCTTCCCACGTCCCCAACCCAGCGATGAGAGCCGGAAGCTCCGAGTGGATAGCGCGACTGGTGGCGGCGGGGACCTTGTCGAGGGCGACCTTGGCTTCCTCGGCGGCTTGTACGAGCCGTCCAACGAGGTGGTGTCCTTCCCGGAACGGAACGCCGAGGCGCACAAGCCCGTCGGCCAGGTCGGTAGCCAGCATGCTCGCGTCGAGCGCGGCCTTCATCCTGGCCGGTACGGCGCTCATCGTCGCGATGGCGCCGCGCACCGCGGGCAAGGTGAGCATGAGCGCGTCGATCGCGTCGAACAGCGCGCGCTTGTCTTCCTGCAGGTCCTTGTTGTAACCCGCCGGCAATCCCTTGAGCGTCGCGAGGAGCGAGACGAGATCGCCCAGCGCGCCGGCCGAGCGGGCGCGCGCCAACTCGAAGGCGTCGGGATTCCGCTTCTGGGGCATGAGGCTCGAACCGCTGCAGAATCCGTCAGCCAGCCGGATAAACCCGTACTCGCTTCCCGCGTACGTCACCATCTCGGCACCGAGACGCGAGACGTGGGTGGCGATCATGGTGACGGCATAGAGTATGTCGGCGACGTAGTCGCGGTCCCCGGTGGCGTCGAGGGCGTTGCCGCTGATGGCGCCGAAACCAAGCTGAGCGCGCAGGAGCTCCCGGTCGACCAGAACACCCGAGCCCGCGAGGGCGCCTGAACCGAGCGGCATCACGGAGGTGCGGATCGCGGCATCGGTGAGCCGTTCCCGGTCGCGCGCGAGCGGCCACGCGTGGGCGAGCAGCACGTAGCCGAACCGTACGGGCTGTGCGCGCTGGCCGTGGGTGTACCCCGGCATGACGTGCCCGATGGTCGCGCGGGCCTGCTCGACGAGCGCCTGGGCGAGGAGCGCCACTTCCCGGTCCACCTGTTCGATGGCGCGGAGGCTCCAGAGCCGGAGATCGGTGCCGACCTGGTCGTTGCGCGAGCGGCCGGTGTGCAGCTTCCCAGCCGTAACGCCGATTTCCTCGTACAGGAGCCGCTCGACCAGCGTGTGGACATCCTCGTCGGTCGCGGCCTGGGGAATGCCCTTCTCCAGCCGCTTCGCGACCTGCGCGAGTCCGGCGGTCAGCTTCTTTGCCTCGGCGGATGACAGGACCTTCGCCTTGAGCAGCGCCTGGACCCAGGCCTGGCTGCCTTCGATGTCTTCGCGCCAGAGCCGGATGTCCACCGGAAGTGACCGGTTCAGCTTGTCGAACGCTTCCGCGGGGCCGGTCGCAAAACGGCCGCCCCACAATTGATGTTTGCCCGCCGCGCCCCCGGGCTTGCGGCCTTCAGTGGCCCCGGGCTTGCGCCCTTTGCCTGCCCCGGGCTTGCGCCCGGGGTTGGTGACTTTCTTCAATCCGGGGCTTTCTGCGCTTGCTGCGCGGTCATGCGGATCGGCAACCCGAAGAGGCGGATGAAGCCGCCGGCGTCCTTCTGGTTGTAGACCTCGTCCTTGGAGAACGTGGCGTAGGCCTCGGAGTAGAGCGAGTACGGGCTCTTCCGCGACTGCACGGTGCAGTTCCCCTTGAAGAGCTTCATCCGGACGCTCCCGGTGACGAACCGCTGGGTGGAATCCACCAGCGCGTCGATGGCGAGGCGCTCGGGCGCATACCAGCGGCCTTCGTAGACCAGGTCGGCGTAGCGGGGCGCGAGGCTGTCCTTGAGCGCGAGCGTGCGCCGGTCGAGAACGATCTGCTCCAGCTCCCGGTGCGCGGCGCGGAGCACCGTGCCGCCGGGCGTCTCGTAGACGCCGCGCGACTTCATGCCGACCACGCGGTCCTCGACGACATCGGCGCGTCCGACACCGTGCAGGCCGCCGACCTCATTCAGCGCCTCGATGAGCGCGACTGGGCCGAGGGGCTTGCCGTCGATGCCGACGGGCGTGCCCTGCTCAAAATCGATCGTGACTTCGTCGGCCTGGTTCGGCGCGTCGCCAGGATCCTTGGTGAGCATGAACAGCTCTTTCGGCGGCGGCGCGGCGGGATCCTCGAGGATGCCGCCTTCGTGCGAGATGTGCCACAGGTTCCGGTCGCGGCTCCACGGCTTGGCCGGGGATACGTCGACCGGGACCTTCTTTTCCTTCAGATACGCTATCAGGTCTTCGCGGCCGCGGAACTGCCACTCACGCCAGGCGGCGATGATCTTGAGCTGCGGGGCCAGCGCGACGTAGGTGAGCTCGAAGCGAAGCTGGTCGTTGCCCTTGCCGGTGCAGCCGTGCGAGACGGCGGTCGCGCCATTCTTCAGCGCCGCGCGCACCTGGCCAGCGGCGAGGATAGGCCGGGCCATCGACGTGCCGAGGAGATAGGTGCGGGCGTAGATGGCGCCCGACCGGACCGTGGGGAAGACGACCTCGCGCACGAACTGTTCGCGCAGGTCTTCCACCACGCAGCCGATCGCGCCCGACTTGACGGCTTTCTCTTCGAGACCGACGAGCTCCTTGTCACCCTGTCCCACGTTGCCGCAGTAGCAGAGGACGCGGGCGTCATAGGTCTCCTTGAGCCACGGGACGATGGCCGAAGTGTCGAGTCCGCCCGAGTATGCCAGCACTACCAACGGTCCAGCCATTCCCTCACCCCTGTCCCCGCTCCCTTCCGGGAGCGGGGGACGTTGACGTTGACCAAAGCGCTGCGGCGTCAAACCTGGCCGGACGCCCTGAGTGCTACTTGTCGGTTCCGCGTTCCGGAATAATCATCGTGCCGACGCCAGCGTTGGTGAAGACTTCCATCAGCAGCGAGTGACGCGTGACGCCGTCGATGATGTGGGCTTCGCGCACACCGCTCTCCACCGCGCGGACGCAGGCTTCGAGCTTGGGCCCCATGCCTTCACCGGCCGCACCCTTCTCGATCAGGCGCCGCACTTCCGGCGGGTGCATGCTGGAGATCAGGCTCGACTTGTCCTTGAAGTCGCGGTAGACCCCCGGCACGTTGGTCATGATGATGAGCTTCTCGGCGCTGACGGACGCCGCGAGCTCGGCCGCGATGGTATCGGCGTTGATGTTGAGGATGGTGCCCTGTTCATCCGCACCGAGTGACGACACGACCGGGATGAAGCCCTTGTCGACCAGGTGCGTCACGACGGTCGGGTCGATGCCATCCACGTCACCCACGTAGCCGAAGTCCACTTCGCGCGGCTTTCCCTTGTCCATGATGGTAGTGACCGGCCGCTTGTGGGCGCGCACCAGTCCGCCATCGATGCCCGAGAGGCCCACGCCCCGGCCGCCGTGCTTGTGGAGTGCCGAGATGAGTTCCGTGTTGACCTTCCCGGCGAAGACCATCTTGGCCACTTCCAGCGCCGCCGAATCCGTCACGCGGCGGCCTTGCACCATCTGGGGCTCGAAGCCAAGGGTCTGCGACAGCTCGTTGGCCTGGGGACCGCCGCCGTGGACGACCACGAGGCGAATCCCCACCATGCTCACGAGGGTCAGGTCGCCGGCGATGGCATCCACGTGCTCCGGGTCGGTGAGGAGCTCTCCGCCGAACTTGACGACGAAGACCTTGTCCCGGAACTGCCGGATGTAGGGAAGTGCCTGGAGCAGGATCGATACGTCGTACGTACTCACGTGAGAACCTCGGACAGGGCGGTCACGAACTGGTCCACTTCCTTTTCACCAATCGTCAGCGGCGGCAACAGCCGCAGCGTCGAGGGCTCCGACGATGTCCCGGCGACGACGCCCTTCGCGATCATCGCCGCCACGACCTTCGAGGCAGCCCTGTCCAGCTCGAGGCCGATCAGCAGGCCTCTGCCCCGCGCCGCCTTGATCGCGCCGATGCGTTTCACCTTCTGGAAGATCAGGTTCCCCATGAGGGCGGCATTGGCGACGAGACCATCGCTCTCGATGATCTCCAGCGTCGCCTTCATCGCGGCCATCGCCACCGGTCCGCCACCGAACGTGGTGCCCTGGTCCCCGGATCCGATCTTCGACGCGAGGTGGGGCGCCACGATCACGGCCGCGGCGGGAATGCCGCTCGCGATTCCCTTGGCGAGCGTGATGAGATCGGGCTTCACGCCCACACCGTCGGCGAAGAAGTAGGTCCCCGTCCGCCCGAACCCCGTCTGGATCTCGTCATAGATGAGATACGCGCCGGCCTTCTTCGTCGCCTCGGCCATCGCGCGGTGGAATTCGTCGGGCGCGGTAAAGATGCCCGCGAGCGACTGGATCGTCTCGCAGATCACGGCCGCGGCGTCATCCTTCAGCTCGCCCTCGAGCGCGGCGAGGTCACCAAACGGCACGTGCACGTGATGCGGGACGAGCACCGGCCCGGCGGTGGCGCGGTACTTCTCCAGGCCGCCCGCGGTGAGGCTCGCCAGGGTGCGGCCGTGAAAAGATTTCTCGAACGAGATGATCTTTTTCCGGCCGGTGAGCTTGCGGGCGATCTTGAACGCGACCTCGTTCGCCTCGGTCCCGGACACGCAATGGAAAATCCGTGAGTCAGGATGCGGCGCGTGCTTCAGGAGCAGCTCGGTGGCTTCCACCCGCACGCGTGACAGCACGGCACTCGAGTAGAACAGCAGCTGCCGCGCCTGGGACGCGATCGCCTCGGCCACCTTCGGGTGTGAGTGGCCGGTGATCGCTACGGCGTGCCCGCCGTAGAAGTCGAGGTATTTCTTCCCGGCGGCATCGTAGAGATAGCAGCCCTCGCCGCGCACCGGCGTGAACGGCAGGCGCGCGTACACATTCAGCTCCGACCGATCAGCCCTGGCTGCCCACTCGGCGTCGGACGCGGATCCGGTATCCATCGTATTCGTGGTCACGGGATGAGCGCGGGCAGCCGGAGGCCAGTGGTTTCGGGCAGGCCGAACCCGAGGTTCATGCACTGCACGGCCTGGCCGGACGCGCCCCGGACGAGGTTGTCCACCGACGAGATCACGAGCGTCACACCCTCGGTGTCCTGGACGTAGATGTCCGCGTTGTTGGTGCCGCGGACGTCGATGACGTTCGGCGGCTCGTTCACCACGCGCACGAACGGCGACGAGGCATAGAACCGGGTGTACCAGTCTTTGAGGTCGCCGCGCTTCGCGTCGTCATAGATGAGATAGTTGCACGCGTAGATGCCCCGGACCGCGGGTGTGGACTGGGGAACGAATGAGAGCGGCGGCAAGGCGCGGCCGGGTGCGACGCGCTGCCACGACGCCTTGATCTCGGTCTCGTGCTGGTGCGAGAAGACCTTGTACGCCTTGAGCGTGCCGACGCGCGTGGGATGGTGTGTCCCCTGCTGGGCGGCGGCGCCGCTGCCCGACGATCCCGTCTTGGCGTCGATGATGATCCGCTTCGGCGAGGGGTCTGCGCTGAGAGCGGGCGCCGTACCGAGGAGGATCGCAGTAGCGAAGCAGCCCGGGCACGCGACCTTCTTCGCGTCCACCAGCTTGTCGCGGAACAGCTCCGGGAGGCCGTACACCCAGCCCTTGGGCTCGGCGCCGGTGCGGAAATCCTGCGCGAGATCGTACAGCCGGGCTCTTGGCAACCGCGCGGCGACGGCGTCCGTGATTTCCGCGGAGAAGCCATGCGGGAGCGCGAAGAAGACCGCGTCGAGGTCGTTGTCGAGGGCGTCCGGCTTGCTGTCGCTGAGGACGAGATCGGTGAGACCCCGGAGCCCGGGGTGGAGCTCGTCCACGCGCCGGCCCGGCTCGCGCGAAGTTGCCTGGCGAACCTGGACGTCGGGATGGAGCAGCAGCAGGCGGAGCAGCTCGGCACCGCCGTAGCCGCTCGCGCCGTAAATCGCGGCCTTGATCAACTCCAGCGGCCCGGGAATGCCTTCTGGGCGACGAGGTCCGCCAGTCGTTCGCCGGCGGTCCGGGCGTTGGCACCCGGGATGCCCAGCTCGTCTTCCACGTAACGCTCGCCCACCAGGTTGTCCGTCGCGGGACCGCTCATGATGTCGATCGGGCGGCCGAACTTGTTGGCCAGCTCGCGCGCGCCCCAGGCGCCCACGAGGTCGTTCGCGCACATGACGTGGACGGTGATCGCTTTCCGGAGCTCGGGATCACGGTAGAACGACTCCACGCCGTAGCCGCCGATGATGCCGTCGCCCATCTCGATCATGATGGCGTCGATGGGGTTCTTGGCCATCTCATTGAGCAGGCCCTTGGCCATCGGGGCGAGGTTCTTGAAGTTCGCGGTGGACGGATAGCCGGCCTGGAGGAAGCTCATGGACAGCACCGCGCCGTGGTCTTCCATCCCCAGCGTGTCGCGCAGGGCCGCGACGCCCGACAGCTTCACCGCGCCGATCTTGAGGTCGCGCTTCTGGTTGAGCCACGCGATGATCTCGCAGGCGGCCTTGGTCTTCCCCGCCGCCATGCAGGTTCCGGCGACGACGATCAGCGGGATCTTGCAGGTGAGTGTGTCCGACGGCGGCACGGCGCCTTCGGCGATGTTGAGCACCTTGCCGTTGCGGCTGGCGAGGCCCAGCACCTTCACGCGGAGCGGGTGGCCGTAATCCTGGTTGGCGGACGTGGCGATGCCGATCACGCCGCCCATGTTGAGGACGTTCAGCGTCTCGCCGACCTGGACCTCGTCCGGGCAGTTACCCACGAAGCCCTTCAGGGCCTGGCGGGCGCCGAGCGTCCCGACGATGACGTCGTCCTTCGAGATCTTCGCCAGCCGGCCGGTGATCAGCTCGAGCTGGTCATAGACCTTCTTCTCCTCCAGCGCCTCGACCACGATCACGTCGCCGGAGCGGACCTTGCCACCCCCGACGATCTCGACGTCACGGTCCGTGATGTGGCCGCAGGTGGAGGATGCCACCTTGTGCACCGTCACATGGGTCGCCGCGGGTACCG